>CALLZZ010000102.1 GCA_937858235.1 uncultured Clostridia bacterium | reverse complement strand
CGTCCAGGTAATCCCTCATATCACCGATGAGATCAAAAAGCGGATCTATCGCATGGAGAAGGGTGAACCCAAGGACGTCATCATCACCGAGATCGGCGGCACGGTAGGCGATATCGAATCCCTGCCCTTCCTGGAAGCCATCCGGCAGATCGGGCGGGAATTGCCCCAGGAGGACGTGATGTACATTCACGTTTCCCTGATCGTCACCATTCCCGGTTCCGGGGAGCAGAAGAGCAAACCCACCCAGCACTCCTGTAAAGAACTGCTGACCATTGGCATCCAGCCTGACGTGATTATGTGCCGTGCAGATCAGCCCATCACCCAGGGAATTCGTCGGAAGATCAGCCTGTTCTGCAATATCCCGCCGGAGAACGCCATTCCCAACCTGACCGCTCCTATTTTGTATGAGGTACCCCTGATGCTGGAGCAGGAGGGGTTAGCCAACGTGGTCTGTAAGCGACTGAAGCTTCAGGTGCCGGAACCTGACCTCACCGAGTGGACGCGGATGGTAGAGCGGGCGAAAACCACGGTAGACGGTGAAGTGGAAGTAGCGCTGGTGGGCAAATATGTAGAGCTCCATGACTCCTACCTGTCTGTGGTGGAGGCGCTGACCCACGGTGGTATTGAAAACGATGTTAAGGTGAAGATTCGCTGGATTGATTCCGAGCTGCTGGATGACAGCAATGTGTCGGAGGCCTTGAACGGTGTTAATGGAGTCATTGTGCCTGGCGGATTTGGTTCCCGTGGCATTGATGGTATGATTTCCTCCATCCGTTGGGCAAGAGAGAATCTGATCCCCCTGTTCGGGATCTGCCTGGGCATGCAGATGTCTGTGGTAGAACATGCCCGGCACTTGGCAGGAATGACCGGTGCCCACTCCAGTGAACTGGATGCAAACACGGCCTATCCGGTGATTGACCTGATGCCGGAGCAGCTGGATGTGGATAAGATGGGTGCTACCATGCGGCTGGGAGCCTATCCCTGCCGGATTCTGAAAAAGGATTCCAAAACCTTTGAAGCTTATCAGGAAGAAGTTATTTACGAACGGCATCGTCATCGTTACGAGTTCAATAACGACTACCGGAAGGCGCTGAGCCAGAGCGGATTGTCGTTGGTAGGCGTGTCCCCCAACGATAAGCTAGTGGAGATCATAGAAGATCCCAACCATCCCTGGTTTGTGGGCGTGCAGTTCCATCCGGAGCTGAAATCCCGCCCCAATAAGGTGCATCCTCTGTTCCGAGAGTTTATCCGCGCTGCTAAGATTAACCGGGACGAAGCGTAAGGAGCGACCCTGAGCATACCTAACGAGGTCACGGCACCGTTGCGGATGATTCACAACCGAAAACCCCCCTGTTTCTATGTGAAACAGGGGGGTTATTTTAGGAAGAAATCAGCTGTTGAGAATCGTACTGTGGGGGATATAATCGGAAGCACCATCCTCCAGTAGATAGATGTTGCGGTCGTAGGTGACTACAGCGTGGAAGTAGGTGGTGAAATTCTCGTCGTTGCCCTGGCCTATGGAGAAGGGGTAGACTTTAGAGCCTTCACCTCGTTTGTTTCATCCAGTACAATGTATCAGTTGAAGGTAGAGTCCACAGTGCCCTTATAGTTGACGACCGTCATAAACGGCGTGCACTGTGTCCTCTGGGGAGATATTGTCGCCGGAATTGCCGGGATTGGTTCTGCGGTCAACGTAAACGAAGTTACTTTAGCTTTGATCGGCAGCGGTTTTGTCAACATTGCCGGTATCACCATCGGCTGGATCAACAGTTTGCTGATAGTAGGTGGCGAAATTACCGTTGTAGGTCTGATCAATCAGGATCTTCCAGTTTGCTTCCTCAGTGAAGTCCAGACTACCGCCGGAAGCGGTGGCGAAGAACACTTCCTTTACGCCCAGGTTTTTGGTTAGTGTAGTGTAGGTGCTGTCGAGCATGAACTGAAGCTCGGAGTCAAAGTCATAAAAAGTCAAATCCAGATCCTGGTTGGGTTCCGCCTGGGTACCGGTTTTGGGCTGGAAGGTAGCGGTATCTGCCCAGTAGACCGTAATTTTATCACCCTCCTGCGTCACCTTATCTACATCGAAGTGGTATCCGGTCAGATCGGTCAAGCCCTTCAGGAGCTGTGCTGCATTCAGCTCGCCGGAGTAACCCAATTCATACTGATCCTGGACTTTTCCGGCAGTCATCAGATAGAGGGTAGCGGTATGTTCCGGCTCTGTGGGATTGCTGGTAATGGCAGCAGAGGTGGGATTGGAAGCGTTCTGACTTATGCCTGGAGTGGATTTGCCACAGGCGCACAGGGTTACCAGAAATACGGCGGTCAGCAACCAAATTCCGAAGATTCGTTTCATAACAAGTTCCTCCATTTTCCTATAGTATTGTGGTGAGTCTACGGTAGGCGGAATGCCTGACCGTAGGGCTGGTAACAGATGTTGTGAAAAAGGAATCTCGTTGTCTGAAGGCAATCAGTCCCGATCCAGCAGCATCTGGTAGAACCCGGCATAATTGGTATCCTTTGCCTTAGTGGCGGCAATGGCAGTCCGGGGATGTTGATCCAACAGCCCCGTGAGCAGGTAGGGAATGTCGTAGCCCCAGACACAGCCGCTTTTTTTCAGTTCCAGAATGTCTTTCTGAATGAAGCGCAACAGGGGATCAAGCTGGTAGCGGGGATTTTTGAGGAAGCCGATCAGAGCCTCCAGGGCGCAGTTTCCGGCACCTCGTCCCATTCCGCTGAGGGTAGCGTCCAGATAGCTGACACCAATGGAGAGAGCCTCAATGGTGTTCGCGAAGGCACACTGCTGATTATTGTGAGCGTGGATACCGGTAAACTTTCCGGCTTGATCCATGACCTCCATGAAGGTCATAGCTACACGGCGAATTTCCTCGGGATAGAGGGATCCGTAGCTGTCCACAATATAGACAGCCTGTACCGGGGAGTCAGTCAAAGCATCTAGGGTGAATTTAATATCACTTTCTCTGCAATTGGAGACTGCCATAATATTGCAGGTGGTCTCGTAGCCCTTCCGATCTGCATCCTCAATCATAGATAACGCTTCCGGGATGGCGTTAATATAAGTGGCTACGCGAATCATATCAATGGGGCTTTCGTCACGGGGAAGAATATCGGTCTGATAGTCGCAGCGGCCTACGTCCGCCATGACGGAAAGCTTCATCGGTGTATCATTTTCTCCCACAATGCTACGAATGTCCGCATCGTTGCAGAACTTCCACTTTCCGAAGTCATCGGAGTGAAATAGGTTTTTGGAGGCCTTATAGCCGAACTCCATATAGTCAACGCCGGCCTTTACATTGGTTTGGTAAAGATCGCGAATAAACTCATCGGTAAAGAAAAAGTCGTTTACCAGACCACCGTCACGGATGGTAGCGTCCAGTACGCGGACGTCGTTGCGCACAGAGAGCAGATTGCCTTTCAGCTCCATAATACTTTCCTCCTTTAAAGCTTTAAAGCTTTTATCTGTAAAATTATAGCCTAGAGGAATGTGTTTGTACAGAGAAAAGTCCCTTCAGCGGGAACGTTTCTTGGTTTTTAGGGAAAGATTCCGCCTCAGCACCCCAGGACCACGCCAGGCAAAGGCGCGATTACCGAAAGTATCCCGGAAGATCCGGTTGGTAAGCCCGTCCAAGTCGGATTGGGACAGGGAGGACAGATAAGGCAGTTCACCGGAAACACCGATAAGCTCAGGGAGAGGGGAAACAAGAGGCGCGTGATTGTAGGGGCAGGCCAGCTGGCAGCAGTCACAGCCCCAGATCAGGGGGTGGTCAGCCAGCAAATCGGATTCCACCTGGGTCAGCGCTCCTTTTTTCTGGGTGAGGGCAGAGAGGCAGCGGTTTGGATTTACGCCGGCATTCCCCAGAGCGCCGGTGGGGCAGGCTTGGATACAGGCGCCGCAGCCCGAACAGTCCGGAGATGGCGTAGGACCAGTGGGCAGCTCCAAATCGGTAAGGATGGTGCCCAGAAAGACCCAGCTCCCATAAGGGGGCAGAATTAGAAGCCCATGGCGCCCCATAATCCCCAGTCCTGCCAGACGGGCACAGGCACGCTCGTCCAGAGGCGAGGCGTCCGAACCCGGTACAAAGGTATTTCCGGGAAAGGCGACAGATAGCTGTTCCGCACCTTGTCCGAGACGGCGGAGGATCACCCGATGGTAATCTTCTCCCCGTGCGTAGAGGGAAAGGTTACCGGACATTCGCTCCGATCCGGCAAAGTAAGGGAAGGCGGCTACAAAGACGCCGGCCGGATTGGGGCAGAGGGCTTCCGCCTTTTCCCGTGCCTCATGGGGCAGAGCGAGGTCTGCGAAGGCACAGCATCCCCAGCCCGCAGCTCCAAGGGAGGAGAACAGAGTAGAAATATCCACAAAGGGCCTCCTTTTCACATTTGTTAGTATAGTATACCAGTTTGGCGAAAAAAAGAGAAGGAAAAGGAGAAAGACCGATGAATCTGAATCATCGGTCTTTAAAGAAGGAAAATGAAAAAAACTACTAGCACTTGAAACCTGTCTCTTGGTTTCGAGTGAATCATACCAAGGGACTGTTACAAAAATTCACAGAAAGTTATTACAGAAATATTAAAAATAAAATACTTTCTCTACACATTAGGAAAGTGACTGAAAAAAGCACTCTAGCACCTGGCCGCAGGATGGTTCCAGCACCCCGCCGTACACCTGAGGACGGTGGTTGAATCGCTCCTGAAACAAGGCGATGACACTGCCGCAGCAGCCGGCCTTTGGGTTCCTTGCTCCGTACCAGACCCGTTGGATTCTGGCGTTGATGATGGCACCGGCACACATGGGGCAGGGTTCCAGGGTCACATACAGGTCACAGCCCTCCAGATGCCAGCTTCCCAGCCGGGCACAGGCAGCACGAATGGCCTCTACCTCGGCGTGAGCAGTGGCGTCACCGCTGGCCTCCCGCTGGTTGCGGCCACTGCCGATGACCTGACCGTCCTTGACCACTACGCAGCCTACGGGAATATCCCCGGCCTGTCCCGCTTCCTCCGCCAAGGCGAGGGCCTGAGCCATATAGCATTCCTCCTGGGTCAAACCGATCCACCTCCTCTGATGAATCCCAGTGTACCGGAGTTTGGAGAAAAAGACAAGGAAAGAAACATAAGTAACCCTTGTAGATACATAGATAACAGGGAGGTGAACGTTATGGTGGCAGTTTTTTTCTAGCTCTTTCCGTGGCCGTAGATGCCTGTGCGGCGGCCGTGTGCTGCGGACTGGAGATACCAGGGTTTCGCATTCAGGACGGACTCCGGTTGGGCTGCTGGTTTGGCTGTTTCCAGACCGGTATGGCCTTGATCGGCGGTCTGGCAGGCAGCGAACTCAACGAACATGTTCAAGTATTGGGGGCAGTAGTCGCTTTTGGATTGCTGCTCTATCTGGGCGGGATACAGTTGTTTTCCTCCTTCCGTCCGGAGTCCTGTCAGGAGATCCCCTCTCTCGAGCGGAGAAAAATCGCAGCATTGGCACTGGCCACCAGTCTGGATGCGTTGGCGGTGGGCGTTTCCCTGGCGTATCTGGCGGTGGGATTACTGCCCGCAGTCCTTATCATCGGTTTGGTGACCTTGGTGCTTACCCTTCTCAGCGCCATGATAGGACGGCAGGGTGGTCAGCGCTTCCACCGGTGTGCCTCCGCCTGCGGCGGGGTGATTTTGATGCTGATTGGAACAAAGATCTTGGTGGAAGCGCTGTGGTAATCCGATTACTGGAGGTAAACTTTCAGACGGTTGATGTTGTTTTCCTCATCCTGAATGGCAGAGCGAGCCAGACCGATGGCCTGATTCTGAGCCGGATCTGCCTGAGCCGGGTTTTGCGTGGAGGTGCCGAAGGTGTTCAGAACCTTGGTCAGAGAGATGATCCCCATGTTGCTGCCCTGAATCATCATCTCCGCCAGATGACTGGTTTCCTTGTTACACAGGGTGCTGCCCTGGAGGGACATCCATAGCATGGTCTGTTCTTTACCGGTCAGTTCTCTGGGGCACTGGCCCATGCCCTTCATCTGCTGCTCTGCGTTAGAGGCAATCGTCTGATACTGACGGCTCTGGGTCTGAAGGTCAGAGCGGAACCGGGCATTATCTACCTTGGGCAGCATCAGGCGGATGGATTCATCCCCCATCTTTGCGCCGCGGTAAATTTCCTGTAACAGTTCGCATTCGTTGTTAATTTCCATCGGAATATTCCTTTCTGTCTTGGATTTTTCATACTTTTTCCCGAGAAAGCAGTTCTAGTTTGTGCTGTCGATTGAAAAAGATGCGAAAGTAAGGTAAAATGCTCCGTAAGAGTATGAAAGTGGAGGAATGATTATGGATCAATACTGGCTGGAAGTGGCGGTAGATACCACCCCGGAGTGTCTGGATGACCTGGCGGCGTATTTAACCGGCTGCGGTATTGTGGGGCTGGTGCTGGAAAGCGAGGCGGATTTTGACCAGTTCATGGAGGAACAGAAACCTTTTTGGGATGACGTAGACGAAACATTGAAAGCCAGTTGGAAGGGTGTATCCCGGGTGAAATTCTATGTGACCCAGGACGAGGAGGGTCAGGCACGGTTGGATGAAGTTCAGGCTGGACTGGAGGCGTTCCGCGGACGGGTGGACAAGGAAGCGGGAACCCTGACGGTGACGACAATCTCCCTGCGGGAGGAGGACTGGGCGGAGAACTGGAAGCAGTACTATCAACCCTTCCCGGTAGGAGATCGGTTGTATGTGGTGCCTGAGTGGATGCGGGGTCAGGAGATCCCGGAGGGACGCAGGCCGCTGTACCTGAATCCAGGTCTGATTTTCGGCACCGGCAGCCATGGTACCACCCGGCTCTGCCTGGAGGGCGTAGAGCACTACGTCAAAGAGGGGGATCGGGTGCTGGATCTGGGTACCGGCAGCGGGATTCTGGCCATTGCGGCACTGCTGTTGGGAGCGAAGGAGGCAGTAGGCTGCGATATCGACTCCAAAGCAGTGCGGGTAGCGGCGGAAAACGCCGGTTACAATGGCATTAAGGACAGTTTTCGGGTCTACGCAGGCGATATCAATGAGGACAAAGGGCTGCGGCAGAAGTTGGCGGGACAGTATCAGTTGGTTCTTGCCAATATCATCGCCGATGTGATTATCCCTCTCTCTGCCGTAGCCGGTGACTACCTAGCCCCCGATGGGTTATTCCTCACCTCCGGCATCATCGAGAGTCGGGCACAGGATGTGGCGCAGGCACTGATCCGCAACGGATTTGTAATTCTGGAGACTCGCACCCGGGAAGGTTGGGTCAGCTATACCGCTCGAAAGAAGGGGTAACAATGGAGAATGAGCGAAGGGAACGAACCCGAGATCAGAAGATTGTCCGAGCCAGCCTGATAGGGATCGGAAGCAATGTGCTGTTGGCGGCCTTTAAGGCCTTTGTCGGGCTGCTGGCCAACTCCATCGCCATTGTGCTGGACGCGCTGAACAATCTGAGCGATGCGCTATCCTCAGTCATCACCATCGTGGGCATGAAGCTTGCCGCATTGCCTGCCGACAAAAAGCATCCCTTTGGCCACGGCCGGGCAGAGTACCTCAGTGCCATTCTGATCGCAGGGCTGGTGCTGGCGGCTGGTGTCAGCGCTCTGGTGGAGTCGGTGAAGAAGATTTTCACACCCGAAGCGGCAGATTACTCCATCCTGACCCTGGTGGTTGTGGCAACGGCCATTGTGGTAAAGCTGCTGCTGGGCTGCTACACCAAAAAGGTGGGCAAAGCGGCCAACTCAGATTCCCTGATCGCCTCCGGTTCCGATGCTACCTTTGATGCGGTGATCTCTGCCTCCACCTTGGTGGCAGCCATCGTGACCATGATCTGGAAGGTGACCATTGATGGATACCTGGGCACCGTTATCGCTGTGGTCATCATCAAGGCCGGAATTGAGATGCTGAAGGATACCCTCAGTGAAATTTTAGGTCAGCGAGCGGATACGACCCTTACCCGAGCGATTAAGGAGGCGGTAGTCTCCCATGCTGGCGCACAGGGAGCGTATGATCTGATTCTGCACAACTACGGGCCGGAAAAGATGATCGGTTCCGTACACATCGGCGTTTACGACACCATGACTGCCAAGCAAATTCACAAACTGACCAAGGATATTCAGTTGGATATCGCGGAGCAGTTTAACATTTTTCTGACCGTTGGCATTTACGCAGTGAACACGGCAGAGGATGCGGCGGCGGCTATGCAGCGAGAAGTGTACGAGTATGCCCTATCCCAGCCCTATGTGCTGAAGGTACATGGATTCTATATGGACCCCCAGCGGAGGCTGATCACATTTGATGTGGTGATTGATTTTGAGGCTAAGGACAGCAATCGGATTCGAGAGCACATTGCCAGAGAGCTCCACCATCGCTACTTGGAGTACAGCTTTGGTATCAACGTGGATAAGGATTTCAGTGACTGAGTTCTAAGAGCAAATTTCCTTTGCATGGCGCAAAAAGGGATCTTTCTGTATAAAGAAAGATCCTTTCAATTTGCAGAGGTCTTTACGAGAGAAAAATGCTGATGGAGCTGAAGCCCAGACCACCTACCAAGAGGAGCCAGATCCAGGGGGAAGTGAAGCAGGCGTGGAGCTTTTCGCGGCCGGAGAAGGGCAGAGGCCCCGGCTCCAGCGTATAGTGCTTGCGTCGGATGAAAAAGAGGATCACGGAAAAGACCATGCAGAACAAAATCAGAGAGGCCAGGAGATACATCAGGTAATCGGACTGATATAAGGTGGAGAATACACTGATTCCGTTGATCAACATATGAATGGCAATGGTGTAGCGAAGCCGGTTGGTCATGAGTATAATCGCGGTGAACACAGCGCCCAGAGCAAAGGCATAGAAAGTCTGATGCAAGTTCCCATGGAAGAGGCCGAAAGCGGCACCACCGATCAGGATAGCCGCAGTGTCACCAAAGATTCGGATGCGATTCAACAGGAGGCGGCGGAAAATAAATTCCTCTGCTATGGGGGCGATGATCACGAAAGCCAGGATTGCAGCCACCGGCGGCAAGGCAGACTCAATATTGGAAACAGCGTTGGAGGAAGTTGCTCCGGCAATCCGCTCCAGCAGTGCAATAATGGGTGTCGTAATGTAGGAGAAAAGGTACCCGGTGCCCAGGGAAAAGACCACAGCGAGGAAACCTTCCTGCCCTGTGAGGGCCGCGGAGGGGAGCGGATCTACAGCAGGGAGCCCGCGGAGCAGGAGTGGGATCAATACCAGGCAGGGCAGGTAAATGGTGACGTCATTGAGGATCATCAGCGTGGTGTAGCCCACCCTGCCGAACAGAGTCAGCCAGCCCACTACCACGATATAGGATAGGAACTGGGTTATGGCAAAGGTCACCAGCAGGGTCAGGGCCACCCGGTCAAACAAGCGCTGAAGCTGGCGGATGGGAAGGTTAGAGTTGATAAAAAACGCCCCTTTCTGAATAGCTTCAGTATAACAGGGTTGTGTGAAATTGACAATCCATGCTACAATAAAACTGACAGAGTAACGACACTCTGTACAGAACCCCTGATTTTTGGAAGGAGACCCTTCATTATGACGACCAAGGCAGATGTAGCCATCATTGGCTGCGGCGAAGCCGGGATTTTTGCCGGCTACGAGCTGAAGCGGAAGCATCCGGAACTCAACATTATCGTATTGGAGCAGGGTGCGGATATTTATTCCCGTAAATGCCCTATTGTTGCGGGAAAGGTAAAATCCTGCATCCACTGTAAGACCTGCGATACCATGTGTGGTTTCGGTGGTGCCGGTGCCTTTTCTGACGGCAAGTTCAACTTTACAACCCAGTTTGGCGGTTGGCTGACGGAATATATGGAGCCGGAAGAGGTCATGGAGCTGATCGAATATGTAGACAGCATCAACGTGGCTCATGGAGCTACTACCGAACGATATTCTACCTCTACGCCGGAAGCCCGTGCGTTGGAGGTTGAAGCATTGAAGTATGACCTGCACCTGCTCCAGGCACAGTGCAAGCACCTGGGAACCGAGCGGAATCTGGAGATATTGACCAATATCTATGAGCATCTGAAAGATCGAATTGAGTACCGGTTCCGCACCAGCGTAACCAGAATTGAGGTGGTTGGGGACGGATACCATCTGGTGGTCGAAGACGGAGAGGATGTGGACTGTACCTACCTGATCGCAGCGCCTGGCCGATCCGGTGCGGAGTGGTTTGCCACCCAGTGCAAGGATCTGGGGATTAAGCTGATCAACAACCAGGTGGATATCGGCGTCCGGGTAGAACTGCCTACCCAGGTCTTTGAGCACATCACCAACGTCGTCTACGAGTCCAAGCTGATCTATCGGACGAAGCAGTACGGCGATCAGGTGCGAACCTTCTGCATGAACCCCTACGGTCATGTGGTGGCGGAGAACGTAGAGGGGATCAATACCGTCAACGGACACAGCTATTCCGATCCGGCGTTGCGCAGCGAAAACACGAACTTCGCGCTGCTGGTGTCCAATCGGTTCACTGAACCCTTCAATGAGCCATACCGCTACGGCAAACACATTGCATCCCTGAGCAATATGCTGGCTGGCGGAGTGTTAGTCCAGCGGTTTGGGGATTTGGTCAAAGGCGTCCGCTCCAACGAACACCGGATGCAGAGATCCTTCACCCGCCCCACATTGACTGCGGCGGTTCCCGGTGATCTCTCCCTGGCACTGCCTAAGCGTCAACTGGACGACATCATCGAGATGATCTACGCCTTGGATAAACTGGCACCCGGCACCGCTAACTACGACACCCTGCTGTACGGTGCGGAGGTAAAATTCTACTCCTCCCGCATTCAGCTGTCTGGAGAACTGGAAACACCGCTGCCCAACTTCTTTGCCATCGGCGACGGAGCGGGTACCACCCGCGGTTTGGCGCAGGCCGGTGCGTCTGGGATCAAGGTCGCCCGGGTTATCTCGGAGCGTCTGAGATCGTAAGGTAACTGCAATCGAGTGTAGTACGGGGTCTGCCCATGGCAGACCCCGTTTGCTGTACCGGGAAAGGGTATAAAGAGAAAGAAGCGTCGAAGCTATGATTTTTGCCGCCCTGTGGACTTACCTGCCCTTCTGAGAGAAAAAACCTTTCGCATTCTTTGGAAGCGGGAGGTTTTTTGTTTCGTT
>CALLZZ010000101.1 GCA_937858235.1 uncultured Clostridia bacterium | reverse complement strand
CACGTTGGTGGAGTCGCACATCATAACCAGAACCCCCTCCTTGCCCAGCTGACCTAGCCGCGCCAGGTCTGCCATGCCGCCGGAGATGGGCGTAGGGTCGATCTTGAAGTCACCGGTGTGGACGCAGACACCCAGCGGCGTATGGATCGCAAGAGCCACTGCGTCAGCAATGGAGTGGTTGATATGGATAAACTCCACAGTAAGCTGACCCGCCTTAATCCGATCTCCCGCGGCGCAGGTATGGATTTTAGTCTGCTTCAGCAGACCGTGCTCCTCCAGCTTCAGCTCCACCAGTCCCGCAGTCATACGGGTGGCGTAGATGGGCACATGAATATTCCGCATTACATAGGGCAACGCGCCGATATGATCCTCGTGACCATGGGTCAGGAAGATGCCTCGGATTTTCTCCTGGTTCTTCATCAGGTAGGTGACGTCAGGAATCACCACATCAACCCCGTACATATCATCGTCCGGAAATCCCATACCGCAGTCAATGACAATGAGGTCATCTTCGTACTCCAGTACGGTCATGTTTTTCCCGATCTCATCTAAACCACCCAGGGCAATAATTTTCAATTTTTCTGCCATAAAAAGTTCATTCACTCCTTTGATTCTTGTCTTTATGTAAGCGGAGTGTATCGCGTCCCTGCTCGGGAATTGCGGCACCACAGCTTGATCCCACGGGAGACAGACCCTGCTCCTCCTGTCTACACCGCCGGCAAGCTGTGGCCCGCTGATTTCAGCCCCTTTTCGAGGCGGTCACACATCCGACTTTTTTCACTTTTCTTACGCTGCCTCAGCACCACCCATGCCCGAGGCATTCCCTTAGGTTAGTATATCATATTACCGAAGGAAAGTATACCAGGGAAATTCACAAGCTATCCCATTCTCTAGCCTGATCGGTAATAA
The DNA here is from genome assembly GCA_937858235.1 of uncultured Clostridia bacterium. Taxonomy (GTDB): domain Bacteria; phylum Bacillota; class Clostridia; order Oscillospirales; family Oscillospiraceae; genus Onthomonas. Next base: position 18,728 of record CALLZZ010000101.1, on the reverse strand, counting down.
AGTCGCACAATTCCCGAGCGATTTCTATCTGCGCACCTTCGGCTGCCACCCGCAGAGCCTCTTGATCTCCGGTGGGTGAGACCCAAATGGAACCATGCTCCATCTCTACCCGCAGCCCGTTTTCCATTCGGCGTGCATCGGGGAACCGTTTCGCCAGAGCACCCATTACCGCCCCACGGCTGCTGTGCAGGGGTACAACCCGCTTCTGCACCTGACAGCCGGGTAGCCGCTGTGCCATCTGCGTGACGGTCTCTCCCGTCCGCTGCATCTGCCGCAAAATCAGGCAGGCGCCGAACAGAGCATCATTGAGACAACGCTGTCTGCCAGTCCAAATCCCTTGATTCATCCGCTCTACCTGTCCGCCATAAGCTTTTGCCAGCTGATCCACCGCCAGCGGTGCCTCCGGTGGCAGCAGTAACCGCATTTCTCCAGACTCCAGCAGTGCCTGGCAGGTCAGCAGCAACACTTCCTCCCGGGACAATTCCTTTCCCTCTTCGGTGCGGATCCGCAGCTCCATACCACCCTTTTTGGCGGCAAAGCCGGGACAACCGTTGATCCAGCGGCGCTCCACCTGGCAGCCAATCCACTCCAGGCCACTGACTAACAGCTCCTGACCGCAAGTTCCGTCCGCTACTGCCGCCGTCACCGTATGGGCTCCGGCAGGGCCTGCTGCCTGGACGGCCGCCGCCAAATAGCTTTCATTGATGCTGCTCATCTCACGACGGCCGCCCATCCGCTCCGCAGGAGGACGCCGCAGGCTTCGCCGCAGCAGATTACTCTCCAGTTTGCGCTGCTTCTCTCGGGAGAAGCACTGGCCTTGGGCTCCAAAGCAGTACAAATCCAACTGATCCTCTCGCTGCTCTAAAAACAGGCTGCCAGGCAAGCCGTAATATTCCGCCATCCAAGCCGCCGCCGCAGGACTGATCCCATCATGATCAATCACCCAGGCGCCAGAGGCGGTAACGCCGGCCGCTGCCGCCAGGGCCAGTGCTTCCGCTCCGGCGCCGCCAGACCAACCGACGGCCACCTGTCCGGACTCCGCCAAGGCGCTGCCCAAATCCATCAACAGCTCCGGCCCCAAATCACCACCGATGATACCACGAATGACTCCGTCATCGCCAAAGGTAATTCCGCCGGGACCTGGTCCACTGACCAGAGAGGCCGTCAGACGGCTCCCCGCTTTTACCTGCAGTCCAGGCCAAATCCGCACCTGAGGCCGCAGTACGCTGTGGTCACCTACCATGGCTTCCGCGCCTACCACTGCACCGGGGTAGAGACTGCATCCGTCGCCTACTTTGGCGTTGGGGCAGAGAATCGCACCCTCCAGTTGGCTCTCGGTGCCAACCGATGCACCCATTACTACGGTGCGCCGGAGCACACTCTCCCGCCCCACGGTAGCACCCTGCTCCAATACAGTATGGTCTCCGATCTTGCTCCAAGCTCCCAGCTGCACATCCCGGCCGATCCAACAAGGTGTAGTAACCTCCACCGAAGGATCCAAAGGTACTCCGCTCCAGATCCCCTCTGCCTGCTGGGGCAGCCCCAGATCCAGTGCTACCTTGCCATCTAGTGCATCTACTACCGTTTGCAGGTAGGTATTGCACTCTCCCATGTCCCGCCAGTACCCTCTTGGTACCTGACCGTATAGGGGGCGCTTCTGCCGGAGCAGCTCCGGAAACAGTTCTTTACTAAAGTCAAAGCTCTGACCGTCTGGCACCAGATCCAGCGCCGAGGGTGCCAGCAGATAGACGCCGGTATTCACCTGATCAGTAAACACCTGCCCCCATCCCGGCTTCTCCACAAATGCGGTAACCCGCCCTTCCTCATCGGTGCGCACCAGGCCGTACTCCAAGGGCTCCGCCACCCGATGGAGGAGCAATGTTGCCTCTGCCCGCCGTTCCCGATGGAGCCGGGCACAGTCCACAAGGTCGAAGTCGCAGACACAGTCGCCGCTGATAACAATAAAGTCCTCGTCCCCCAGGAACGACTTACAGGCTTTCACGCCGCCTGCGGTACCCAGAGGTTCATCCTCATAAAAATACTGGAGGTTCATGCCCCACTGCCTGCCGTCACCAAAATAACCGGTAACGGCCTCAGGTAGATAGTGAAGGGTAATGGCTGCTTCCTCCACACCGTTTTTCCGCAGCAGCAGAAGAATGTGTTCCAATACTGGCTTGCCAAATAAGGATACCATAGGTTTGGGAAGTTCGGTGGTCAGAGGCTGTAGTCGGGTCCCAGCCCCACCCGCTAAAATAACCGCTTTCATATCAAAAGGCCGTCCTTTACCAGAATTTCTTTCTAGTATGGACGACCTGTTGTGAGTTTATGCGGTAGGACTTGGGCAAACTCTTATTTTAGTGACCACATCCGCAGTCCACAGGAATGGTATCGTCTTCCCGAATCCAGTCCTCTACCTGCACCACCGTGTAGGTAGTTTTGGTGTTGCGGACAATCACCCGTTCAATTCCCGCGTTGATGATCAGTCTCCGGCACATAGAGCAGGAGGTGGTTTCACCCAGCAGCTCTCCGGTTTTGGCATCCCGACCAGACAGGTACAGCGTACTGCCCAGTGCATCACTGCGGGCGGCAGAGATAATCGCATTGGCCTCAGCGTGGACGCTGCGGCAGAGCTCATAACGCTGTCCGCTGGGGACTTGCAGTTCCTCCCGAGTGCAGCGACCCAAATCTACACAGTTCTGCCGGCCTCGTGGCGCACCGTTGTATCCTGTAGAGATGATCTCATCGTTGCGCACCAGGATCGCACCGTAGTGCCGCCGGAGGCAGGTCGCACGTTCCAGTACCGCGTCTGAAATATCCAGGTAGTAATTCACTTTATCCACTCGTTTTGGTTCCATAATACGCCCTCCGTTTTCCCTATTATACGAAAGCCGACGGGCCTTGACAAGGGAAAACCACCGATTTTGAATCATCGGTGGTTTGTAGATGGTTATTCGTTGGTATCCAGCACGGCCTGCCAGTAGCTTTTCCCGGTTTCCAGGGTATCCGTCAGCACCCCCAAGGGGTGATCATTCATCCCAGCCTCAGTTAACCTCTTCGTCAGCGCCGTGGTATCGGCATTGGCATCCAGCGTCATCCAAACGCGTCCCAGGGAGGCCAAGCTTTCCAGTGTCTGACCGCTAAGGGCATTGGTTCCGTTCTGCACGGTTTCCTGATCAGTGACCACCGACAGCTTTGCGCCGCCGTCCTCTGCTGCCTTGGCTGCCTTGATGTAAAAGTCTGTGATGTTTGCAGCAAACTGGGTGGAATCATACTCGCTCCCTGTCTGAATATACTCCAGATTTCCCTGGGTTGGATAGCCTGCGTTGTATAGCATAATCTCATCAAATCCCATGGCTGCCAGTTCGCCCACTACGCCGGTGAGGTAGTCCTGCACGTCGTCCTTGGTGGGGTTGCCCCAACCCACATCGTTGTCATCCATCCAGTGGAAGCCGTAGATGGTGGAGAATGTCAAATTGTCTTTCCCACTCATGGAGTGATCCTGGAAACAGTCCACATAGGCGATGAGGTACGTTCCCTGTTCCTTCAGATCCTGGATTGCCTGCGTCAGCTCTTCGCTGGTGCTGGCAGACGCTGAGGCTCCCAACTGGCCGGCCAAGTCCATCTGGGACGCATAGGACAGTTTCCCATTCGGCGCTTTCATCTCCAGAATCACGCTGTCAGCGTTTTTATCCTCCAGCAGCGCAGACACGCCGCCATTGAGCAGGTCGTCTTGGGAGATCTGCACCGCGCGACCTTCACTGCCATCCGCTGTGGGTTCCTGTGGCGTGGGTTCCTCGCTGGTCACCACATTGCTTACGTCAGGCTCCGAGGTCACCACACCCGCCTGGGGTTGGGAAAAAGCACCACCCCCACTGCTGGTCTGCTGGGTCCAGGGCAGCACAAGTTTTCCACCGTCGTTGGAGTACACCATATAGCGCTGGAGACCCCAAATTGTTAGGATCAAACTTAAAACCACCACCGCCAGCACAATGACGATAACCTTGACCACCGGAGACGGTCCGCCCCCGCCGTAATATTTATGGTAACCGTACCGATTTCTTCTTCTCATTCCCGTTCGCCTCATTTTTTACACATTTCCTGCGACGAGACCCCTTTTCGTTTCTTGTGTGCGCCAGCCCCTATTTTTCCCGATCCAGTGCTCTTTCTAGCACGGTCAAACCGATTCGGATTTGTTCCACCTCCTGGGTGCTAAGCTTTTCGATCAGGCCAGGAAAACTCTCTACCACTGAGGCCTCCAGTTCCCCGCGCACCGTTTCGTAATACGGGGTCAACGTTACATATACCACGCGCCGATCCTTCTCGGAGCGGACACGTTGAATCAGGTCCATCTGCTCCAGCCGATCCAGCACACCGGAAATGGTGCTGTTGGCGCTGCCAGTGGCACGAGCCAGCTCGCTGATAGGCATAGAGCCCTCGGAGCTGAGGAGAGATAGGACCAGAGTCTGTGGAAAAGTCAAATTTATTTTGCCAAAACGCCCCCGGAATTCCTCCGAGATACTGCGGTAAATTCGAAGATAAACATGTAGGATTTCTTTTGCGGTCTGCATATCATTCAACACCCTTTCCTGAATGCTACCAAGCTGTTGTTTCTACGTCAGAATACAGCCAGCATACTGGAAAGGAAACCGGGAAGTCAACACGGCACCCCCGAAATTTACGGATTATTCACATTAGTTTCACGGAATGTTTGGATTTAATAAACAACTATTCTCTGAAGCCCATTTTCCCAATCTTCCCCGGAAAAGTCAAGCGTTATTTGTCGCTGTCGGCAGCCTGCCCGGCGATTTATTGATCCAGATAGCCTGAAGTACGGTACTGGAGGGCCTCGGCCAGGTGGCTGATCTGAATTGAGGCTGCCTGATCCAAATCCGCAATGGTGCGGGCTACCCGCAAAATCCGGTCGTAACTCCGGGCAGTGAGCTGCATCCGGTCGTAGGCCTGTCGCATCACCTGGGTTCCGGTATCGTCCAGGGCGCAGTAGTTCCGCAGTTCCTCCTGTCCCATCTGAGCGTTGCAGACCAAGGCGGTAGACTGATAGCGCTCATTCTGAATCAACCGGGCACCGTTGACCCGCCGGCGAATTTCTGCCGACGACTCCCCTCGTTCCTTCCGCGTCAGCTCTTCGAACTCCAGCGCTGGTACCTCCACTTTAATATCAATCCGATCCATCAACGGTCCGGAAATCCGTTCCCGATACCGTTTCACCTGGCTCCCGCTGCACCTGCATCGTCCCGCCGGATGTCCGTACCAGCCGCACTTGCAGGGATTCATGGCGCAGACCAGCATAAACCGGCTGGGGTAGGTCATTGTTCCGGAAACCCGAGAAATTTGAACCTGTCCATCCTCTAAGGGTTGGCGGAGCACCTCCAGGGTGGCCTTCTGGAATTCCGGCAGCTCGTCCAAAAAGAGCACTCCCCTCACACGGGTACAAGCGGTTTATGCCAAACTGTTTTAGTCACACTATTCTTGCATATTAGGGGGAGTTACCCTGGCATCTGCACCCTTTACCCCCGGGGTAAGAACAAAGGGGTTATTTCACCCCACTAAAAAAAGGAACACCAGATTGTATTTATTTATCTGGGGTTCCCTTTTTCACTTTTGCCATTATAGCAATTTTCACATTTATTTTCAACTACATCAGAATGGCAGGAGAAGTGTTTCTTCTATTATATATAGTTATGTAAAATAGCAAATGCCGATGGCAAATTTATCACCATCGGCACCGCCCTAATTATTCTGCCTTCTTTTTCTTAAACCGCTGGTATGTCTCTGCGGTCTTGAGATCAAAAACGATAGCTTTATCCTCCTTGCTCAGCACGCCCCTGGCACGATACTTTACACCCTTCTCCCAGGATGGCATAACCGCACGAATCAGATCTACCATAACGGCGTTCTGGTAAAGAATGGACACCTTCTGAGTTTCCTTATCCCCAGAAAATTTGATTACGTTGCTTTCATTGCCCCTTGCAATCTGGATGGCAAGCCGCTGTCCAGCATCATCCAAAAGGACGCGCACGAAAGCCGGATACCCAAGTTCAATAGCCACTGGCTTAGTAAAACGCAGCTTGTTATCCTCAATGATGACACAAGGCGGCTCCGTTGTCTTAGTGATTTCAATTACCTTAAAGTTTTCTAACATTCCCATAATGATTTACCCTTTCTTTCTGTAATGATTTTCGATTCCCTGGCGCACTTCCGCAATATGTTTTGCTTTCCAGGACGGATCAAGCACAAGAAATCCCTTCAATTTCCCACGCTTGTTCCACTGCAAGTTGAGCGGTGGCGGTGCCGGTTTCTGTTTTCTACGCCGAATATATACCTTGCTGGAAAGGCGATGCTGCACCTCATTCCATTCGTCCTTAGATATAATGGCTGGGTGGTAATCACGCATCATGTACTGTCGCTCCTGGCCTGTATTTTTTACAGAGCGATGCGTTAAGCAATCCGGCGTATAAGTCTTTTGCATGAGGACATCTCCACAATATTTCTCGTTCTTGAGGATTCCATAAACCGCTCCCGGCGACCATGCGTTTAAGCCCTTTACAGTCGGGATTCCAAGTTCCGTAAGGCTTTTAGCGATTTCAGGGCCGGAAATTCCGTTCAGATATGATTTATAGATATACCGCACCACTTCGGCTTCCTCTTCTACGATAAATACATTTCCAAATTCGTCCTTGTCATATCCCAATATGCACCAAGTCGGAAACAGAGGAATACCACGGGAGAACCGATTTCTACAAGCCCATTTTATGGATTCGGACTTATTTTCGGATTCTCCCTGTGCAACGGAACTCAGCAGTGCCAGCATGGCATCCGTGTTCCTATCAGTGGTGGTTATTCCCTCGTTCTCAAAAAATATAGCAACAGGAGGATTCTGCAGCTTTAGTTTTCTGACAACGGTCAAGCAGTCCAATGTATTTCTAGCGAAACGACTGATGGACTTGGTAATAATAAGATCGATTTTCCCAGCTTCGCAGTCAGCAATCATCTGCTTAAACTGCTCCCGGTGACGGATATTTGTCCCGCTGATGCCTTCATCAGCATAGACCTGCACCAATTCCCAATCTTCTCTTTTCTGAATGTACTGGGTGTAGTACTGCACCTGCAATTCGTAGCTTCCGGCTTGGGCTTCTTGACCTGTGCTGACACGACAATACGCTGCAACTCTCAGGATTTTTGGCGTGTCAGCGGTCAGATCTCGTATGGCCGGAATTACTTCAACCTTGGCTTCTTCCGTATAGGCACTCTTGATTTTCTCCTTTACAGCCTTACGCTTCTCGGCCTTAGTAGTGGATTTCCATTTTACGGATGGTGCTACCAACACACCTTGCTTCGCTTGCTTCATAATCTCACCTCCATTCCCACGAAAGGCTCATCGTGTAAGGGATTCCTGCCTCCCCTGGGGCTATTAAATTATAGCAATAATATGTGTCTATTCATAACGCAAACTCATTCTATTAGAATGAAATTATCGTCATAACAAAAGAGGGCTCTGCACTACCCATTACAGGATGGTGCAGAGCCGTTTTCGTTTAGTTATCTATGACCAGCCCAATGTGGCTACCGTCCAAAAAGTAAAAATCAATAACCCCAAGCGGCTTGATATCGCAGTGGTCGAGGGTCTTACTTACAATACTCATATCTAGTTCTTTCATGGGTTTTGCTTTTGCCGTGAGCTGCATGAATTGTTTCGCCCGGAAAGCCACCAACGGGTTCGAAGTACTCAGCTGCTCTTTCCAATGCGCCAAGAAATCCTCCCGATTTTCCAGCATAGCGTTCCATGCCATTACAAACGCCTTATGCAAATCGACTTCCAAAATTGTGTCGTTGATGCAACCTTTGACATCTTTCCCTTTACAGCGGCTGGCACACATCCAAGCTTTAATGCTCCCGTTTAACCTGTAAAGGGTCCTGCGCCAGAAAAGTTGCCCACAAACGCCGCAGAATACCCGGTTCGTAAAAGGCTGTTCATCCGTATTTCTGCCCATTGTACGAAGACCATATCTTTTCATATAATCTTTTCTCCGTTGGATTTCTAATTGAACAACCTCCCAGAGTTCCTTGCTAACAATGGCCTCGTGGTCATCCTTAACATGGTACTGAGCAAGCTGCCCTTCGTTCTTCACCTGCTTTTTGGTTAGGTAGTCCGCAGTAAATGTTTTTTGCAAAATTGCATCGCCCATGTGCTTTTCATTCTGCAGAATACCCATGATGGTATCAACCGTCCATTTTGGTTTACCCATACAGCCGGGAACGCCCTGCTCCATCAGTCGTTTTGCGAGAATGTCTGGATTAATCCCGTCCATGTATGATTCAAAAATCCAACGCACCACCTTGGCCTGCTCTGGATTGATGACCAGTCTACCATCCTCGTCCTTATCGTAGCCATAGAATCGATTCGTGTTGATATGTACAACACCTTGCTTAAAAAGGGAGCGGATGCCCCACTGGCAGTTTTCGGAAATAGAGCGGCTTTCATCCTGCGCCAAGGAAGAGAGTATCGTAAAAAGCAATTCACCTGTACTGTCCATCGTACTTATATTTTCTTTTTCAAATGTGATCCCAATCCCCAAATCTTTCAGTTTTCTGGAATAGTTCAGGCAGTCCTGTGTGTTGCGGGCAAATCGGCTGATGGACTTGGTAATAATGAGGTCGATCTTGCCTGCTTCGCAATCTGCAATCATGCGGTTGAACTGTTCACGCCGCTTAGTGCTGGTACCAGAAATACCTTCATCTGCATAAATGCCAGCCAGTTCGTAGTTGGGATTACGGTTGATGAATTCTGTGTAGTAGGTGACTTGGTTTTCAAAGCTGTTCAGCTGTTCGTCCTGCTCTGTGGATACACGGCAATATGCTGCCACTCTTAACTTCGTATCGGGGGCAACAGCCCGGTTTGCAATATTTCTCTGTGCAGGGATGTGTACAATTTGTCTTGCCATATCAATTTTCCTTTCTTTGGTACGGACACTCGTCCGACAATTCATATTCTTCTTTTGGATATGCGGTGAAGTGGCGCATACCATACTCGTCCTCATAACAGATTACCGTGGTAGGCTCTGTAATCTCACCCCAGCTGTTGGCGATTTCCGCAGGAAGCCAAATGCCCCTGCAGGCTTTGGAGCCGACCTTCACATTTGTACTGCAAGCCCAATATTCGTTTTTTCCCTGGTTCGACCATTTATGGTGGAGTTTCTGTCCACAGAAGGGGCAGAACAGTTTATTCGTAAGTGGATACTGATTGCGGCAGGAGCGAGGCTGAGGCGGCTTCTGCGGCGGTCGTGGAGTAAGCTGTTCACTCCGTGCCAGTAGAATTTCCTGCACCTCATCCCACTGCTTTGGCGGTACAATCGCAGTATGATTTTCCGCAATATACCACTGGTCTTTCTGTCCGGTATTTTTATGGCGGACACGGTTCGCGTCCAGATAGGTCTTTTGAAGAACCATGTCGCCTTTGTAAGCTGGATTTTTTAGAATTCTGAAGATTCCCGTATCATCCCACTTACCGCCGGAGCAGGCAGGAATATTGTTTTTATTGAGATACTGCTTAATTTTACTGGGCCAGATGCCTTTCTGTGCCAAGTCAAAAATAAGCCGGATGGTTTTGGCCTGTTCCTCTAGGATGTAAACATTGCCGCCCTCATCGCTGTCAAAACCGAAGGTGTATTTGAGGTCGTGCACAGGGATACCCGCCTTGAACTTTCTTTTATAGGTCATATTGGCGTTATCCGATGCGCCCTGGCTCTCTGCCTGAGCAAAAGCTGCGATAATGGTGAGCATCAATTCGCCGGGCCCGGACAGGGTATTGATATTCTGTAATTCAAAAAAAATACCGACACCAATGCTTTTTAGTTCCCTGGAGAACTTCAGCACGGTCTCGGTATTTCTTGCAAAGCGAGATACGCTTTTTACAATGATCATATCTATTTTTCCTGCCCTGGCATCTGCAATCATTTTCTGAAACTGTGGACGGTTTTCTTTAAATCCAGAGATACCCTGGTCTGCATAAATCCCAGCGAATTCCCAGGATGGGTTGCTTCGGATGTAGTCAGAAAAATAAGATGCCTGGTTATCCAGTGAGTCTTCCTGTTCCAGACTATCAGTGGAAACACGCACATATGCACATACTCGCTTCCGCTTCAGTTCCGTTTCCGTTTTGGGCTTGATAACCTTAATTCTCATAGAATCACTCCTCCTTCCTATAGGGTTTATTGTATTAACGCTCTATATCGCCGATTAGTCAAGCAATACGAGGGCTATTTCTGCAAGAATTTTTACGCCTAAAAAAGGATGCCCAGCAGCACAAAACTGCTGGGCAAAATCTTAGATTTTCTTTGCGTAATCGAGAGAAATCCAACCGTTACGCTTCTCTTTGTAGGCTTTGAGCAAGCCCCACTTAGATGCACCCTGACCTGTAGCCTCTTCCACTATGGTAAAGGCTCCGACACCAGTGAAGCCGGAACTTGCAAAATTGGTTCCGGGGCCTTTGCGGATATTCAGGTCTGAGATGTTGACACTGACAAGATACGGCTGGAAGGCAGGAGTTTCACTAGCGCCCGATGGGGAATAGACAACCGTCCCATCATCAGCGTAAACAGAATATCCTTCATTGCTGTCCGCCTTTGCTTTGGCATTTGACAGAATCCGAAAAGCACCGATCTGTGATTTTGCATCACTCCAGCTTTTACGGACACGATAATATCCAGAGGACAGTTTTTCTGGATAGGCTGTGTCTTGCTGATTTCCAGAAGTATCTCCGCCAAGCTGCGCCGTGACCTTTTCAGCGAGGTCGCCCATTCGGGCGTACATCCAGCTGCCAGGGCAGGATTTGTTGGCAAACCAGCGATGAACGGTTAATACCATCTCGTCAGATTTTGGGGAGTAGGCAAGGGTCTTATCCTTGTCTCCCAGCCACAGGAGTTTCTTTTTCCCATTGCGTTTGCAAATATCCACGCAGAGGGAAATCAGCTTCTGATAGACCACATCCTTGAACGCATACGGCTCTGTCGTATCCGATGCGCACTCAATGGTGACCGCCCTCTGATCATTCGCATTAGAAGAGGAACACCAGGAACGGTTCTTTTCCTCCACATACATTCCGACTCTACCGTCCACACCGATACCATAGTTGCAGCTTGCCTGACGGCTGGACGGTGCAAAGATATTTCCCAATGTTTCTACCGAGCATTGCCCCACCACGCAGTGGGGCGTAATGCGGTCAATGCTGTGCGTCCTCTGCCCAGAATGGTTCGGGCTAAGTTTTGTATAAGATACCAGTGAACTGTTCGTATAAGCCATAATCATTTATCCTCGCTTTCTGCTTTTTCTGCACGGTCATGAAGCTGTTCCAGGATATCTTTCATTTTCTCCGGCACAGGGAGCCCCAAATGGGCCGCATTCTCCAAAAGGCTCACACCCTCATTGGAGAGGTAAAAGAAAATGACTGCAGTGCGAAGCACAGAGCCAGTGCCTATCACCTGAACGTCCAGGATGTTGGCGACACCTACCAGCAAAAAGATCAACACTTTACGGCAGATGCCCTTAAAGCCAACCTCGCTGGACAGCTTCTTGTCCGCAATCGCACACATCACACCAGTGATGTAGTCAATGGCGACAAAGGCCACAAGGGCGATGACCAGTCCGTCACACCCGCCCAAAAACCAGCCCAGCCAACCGCCAATGGCTGCAAATACCATCTGAATCACATTCCAAAATTCCTTCATCATCGTTACCTCCATTTCATGATTTTTGTATACAAAAAGGGCATCTGCACTTGGCAGACACCCTTAAAGCCCTTATTCAGTTTGTTTGGGTAGCCATTCCCAGACCCGCATATCCTCCTGCCCCAGAGACCACATACACATTCCTCGCAGTTTCCATCTGTATGCCGCTTGGTTTGCCCAATAGATCAGGCTGTCCACATCCTGGTAATACAGAATAGAAAAGCCGTCCGCATCCCCAAGGAACAATCTGGATATCCAGATATTGATGTCCCTGGGGATTATTTTGGCGGTATAGTCATTTCCACACTGAAGCGGCATGATATGGGAATGGTAGAACTCATAATCCAGAGATATGCTCTCGCTGCGGGTTGCGGATTCCTCCATATCTCTTGTCAATGTGAATACCTGGAACTCATCATCCCACGTACAGTTTGACCGCTCAATTCTGCCATAGCTGGTTTCGGTACCATCTGGCATTATGACATCAAAGCGTTCATATGGCTCATAAGTCCAAGCATCGCCAAGACGGAGCAGTTGGCAGTTCACAGGCAGGTCAGAACGAATCCCAGCGTACCCACCACCACTGCTGACGGTTGCCGTAAAACGAAGTGTGTACGATGTTGAGGAATATACCCGCACTGTATTGCCGCGTTTTCGCATCTCAATGGTGTAGACACTTGGATTGCTCCGTAAGTTTGTATTGGTGGTCTTTTCATAGGTCGCTGCATAGCTTCCCTTAATGGTCGAACCCTCGTAGAGTTCCAGCCTCTGTGTGTCGTAATTAATGCATAGAAATAACGACCCAAGGAAGATGCCGGATTTGCCGCCACCGTCAGGCGGTATAATGATCTGCGCTCGAATATGGATATCTGAAAAATTATCGTATTTCCACGCAAGCTGTCCGTGTCCCTCAAGCTGGGAGTATGGTCGGTTAGCAACGCTGTCCGGGTCTTGCCACACATCCCATTCCCCAGAGAGAACCGTCCAGTAGCTTTCCGGGATTTTCTCCTCGTCACGGAAGTCCTCATACCACACCAGTGCGGAATCAGCCTTTCTGCGAAGCATCTCCAAGGTCAGCTTAAAACCAGTAGCAGGTCCCACCATATCGCCGTTTACATCCTTGAATTTTCTTGGAGCCAGCGTGTAGGTGGCATCTCCGGCTGTGGGTCCCTCGGAAAACGAGGAGCAAACACGGAATCCATAAAACTGCACACCATTGACCCCGACTGAAATGGTCAGCGTATGCTCTCCGGCAGAGAGCGATATACCTTTCGCCAGGGTTGCCCAGAAGGTCATCCTCCAGTATGGCCACCAAAGCCGATCCTCTGAAAACCGCACCCGATTCTCGTCCAGAGCAATATAAATACTATTCTTGTCCCAAAAGGGGAAACAGAGCTGCACTGCCACATCATAAACACCAGCAGTGCTGACAGAGAACTTGTAGGTGGCAGATCCCTCATCGCCAAGGGTTACCAGTGTATCCGATACAGAAACAATGCCGGAATAGCTATCCGGCTCTGGCCCCCGGTCAACAAAGATTGTGCCAAATTCCGTCTTCTGCTCTTTGGCATAGGAAGTCAGGTAATTCCTACGGTTGTAAGTCTCTGCCATCAACGGATAGTTCCTGGTGGTAGAATCCTTTCCTTCCATGTAGTCGTACACATGGGGAAGCGCCCAGGGACCCATATCGTAATCGTCCCAGAAACAGAGCAAGGGGATAAAGGGCTGGGGCGGGCCATCATCTGTGAAATTGTAAGCCCCAGTCATCCAGTACTTCGCCGCATAATAGGTGTGAGAGGTTCCTCGGTATGTCTCGCCCAGGTTCTCCGGCGTATCATATATCTGCCAGTTCCAGCCGTAAGCGGGCATACCAAGGAAAACTTTATCTGGGTCCATCACTTGCACAGCGTAATCGTAAACGCCCTCCAACCAGCTTCTGGGGGAAACAGGACCGGGAGCGGATCCAGCCCATGCCATGCCGTAACTCATGATAGAGGCAGTATCACAGTATTGATTGAGGTCTCCATAAACACACCAGTTCTCGCCGCCTACGGAACCATTGACTGAAGTCATACCCGGCAGACAGATATTCATCTCTTTGGAAGGGTCATAAGATTTCACCGTATTATAAATGTGTGCGAACATTGCGGTGGAAGCCGCATGGGTTGAATAATCATCTCCTTTTTCCAAGTCGATGTCCACGCCGCTACACCAGGGGTATTTCTGCATAATTCGCACCAATTCGGAGCAAAACTTGTCCTGTGCGCCCGCCGTATTATCCCGAAGTGCTTTGAATACAGAGTTCGTCCCATCATTTGCTACGGTGAGAAGCCAGCGGATATGCTTCCATTTGTTGATGTAGGTCATCATACTGCTCATCGTAACGCCGCTCTCGGTGATTGTACCTGTCCTGTCTACCTTGAAAGAGAACAGACCGATGGTGTCGATGCGGTCGCCATAGTCCCGCAGGGCTTCAAACATCCGGGCATTACCCATGAATGTCCAGACCATGATGCGCTTGCCTTTGAGTTTGTCCATTACAGCGAACCACCTCCGTTCTGCATCTGCTGTAATTCGAAAAGCACTCTGGCAGACTTTCCTTCTTCCAGCGTGACTTTGTGCTTAGAGTCCCATGCAGCACTGTATTGATAAAAACCGTCTTTGCGTTCCGTTACGCCATTTCTGGTACACTCCCGGACAGAAGCCAAAAGTGCTAAATCATCCTCTGCGTTCAGGGCATTGGGAAAGGTGACTTTCTGCCCGCCTGCAGCCTGGGAAATCTGCACTGAGCCAGCCGCCATATCTTCTTTGGGATAGATATGGATATCAAGACCGCCAGAGGTATTTCCCTGGTTGCAGACGATTACCGTTTCAGAAGATCGCACCACCCCGTTAAACCACACCACGGGAGTGACTTCAATAAGTTGTTTTTCTGTATGTGGTGTGTACCCCGTCAAGACAGGACCCTCCTGTAGCTGAAGGTCTGTGAACCAAATCGTGCCAGAGCAATTGGTGATGGTAGGCTTCACCGTGATGCTCACAACACGCATATCCTGCTTCTTGTTAATGACCTCTGCCAGTCGGATAAATACAGGATTAGCCATCCAGTACCCACTTCATTTCGCAGGGATGGCCTACCCATCCCGTTGCCACTGTCCCCGGTTGCAGCAAAATATCCGTAATATACAATGTCCCCGCACAGTTGGTCATGCAGACTCGCACCGTGATAGACTTGACCTTGGAGAGGTAACTTTCCGGGGAAATCTTCTGTGATGTTTTGGAAAAATACGCCATAGCCCCTCCTCATCAGTACAGATCAATAAATCTTGTTTCAACACTTCCGTCCTCATATTCGATCTCCACTTCAATGCCCACCTGGGAATCATCACCTAGCTTTTCCAGGTCTTCAGAGGCGATCTGGGCTGAGAGCGTATAACTGCTGCGGTTTGACGGATAGACCGTCTGAGCGAGGCTCTTAGTCATCCCAGCCACACCCACCGCCTTAAAGGAAGCGGTGCCGGATGCACCGTTTGTGCCATCTGCTTCAAAACCGGAACTGACCCAATAGGCCAGACCATCATCCGCACGGGAGTTACGCAGATGATTGAACGGTACCAGTTCCCGAATATCGCTATTGGATACCATGCTGGTGCCCTCCAGTGCATCCGCAATCGTGTCGATAGAATTGACGGAACTTCCCAGATTTTTAAGAGTAGTGGAAAGTTCCAGAACGGTGTTCCACGGCTCCTGAAGGTTGTATTCTCTGCGGACGATACGGGTAGTGACTGAAAGTCTCAACTCTTTGTCCTCCACACGCACATAATCGCCGAGATTCCATGCTTCATGCTCATACCCTGTCAAAACGGACAAGTCCATCGCATTCAGCACATAGGACACCGTGGGTTTGCAGTATTCTGCAAGGCGCATGGCGGTGTATTCCTTCATCTGATAGGGGTTAGTGAAGGAGGAACAATCCAGCGTAGAAATGCGGACATCGGAGGAATAAGTGAAATCCTCCAGATAAGGTTTACCGCCGTTGATATCCGCAAAGGTCAATCCATCTGCGCCAATGGCATAGAGCCTCGTTACCAGGGAACGGGTGTCTACGACACGCTCAATGCTCTTCATGTTTTTCTTATAGGCAAATAGCGCACCACTGTCTTTGCCGTTTACCGTCAGCAGATGCACCAGCCTGTTCGGACAGTCGAAAACCAGATCGCCACCGTGCAGATCCGCAATGCTGCGTAAAATAGCCAGTGCATTCTTTTCTGTGCAGGTCCAGGTTCGCTTGCTGGTGACATTTACCGTGCCAACACTCCACTCGGTATCCTCAAGGGCATAGGCCATTGCGGTATCGGCTGTTTCCGCATCAAACTGTTTTTCTTCCTTACGGACGGAAAAGGTTAGATCATAAAACTCTGCTTCAGCATATACCTGCGTGATCGTGCTACCAGTACTGTCCTTAACATCGGTAATCGTGCGGATTTTATAGACATCGTCTACAATCTGGACTTTTTTCTCGTTATCGATGTATTTCCGCTTTTCGTCACGATAAGGAATGCTGAAGGTCAGCGTGTCCTCGCCATTGATCTCACCAGTCACGATGATGTCATAGGCATTTTCCAAAACCGCCTCCCATGCTCCGTTTCTGTCCAGCACCACCGGCCGTGCGTAACCAATCTTCTCATAGGGAGCCTTGGGTATATCATAGAGCCGGATATCCACCAGCTTCGGGGTCATAGAAGTATCGGCTGTGGTGAGGGTCACTTTGAAACGGATATAGTTGCGATTAGGGGAAAGGAGCGCGCCGTCTACACCAATAGCCGACCAATCGCTCCAATCTTCAAGGTCATCGCTGGTGGAAGTCTCCACGGAAGAAACAGCGGTAGTTCCCGCCGAATATTCGCTGGTGGCTGACACTTTCCCAGTCCCGGTAAGCGCACAAGGCACCGCTCTGGTATAAAGCACACCACTTTCTGGGTACACTCCCTCGGTCGCTTTCAAGACAACACAGCCAGGATTAGAAAGTGCATCTACATCAGCGGAACTATCACCACCATTACAGAGAATGGTTGCACGGAAATAATCCACCAAGTCATCTGCGGTCATTGGCGAATCGCAGTCCAAAAACCAGTCATCAAAGCCACCTGCATAATAATAGGTGTCAGCGTGCATACCCATCACAAGATCGGCTGCGCAAGAACGGTTCAATTCTCCAGTAAAGGTCAGGACGTTGCTCTTGAATATCTCACCGGAGGAACGGTCGCCCACCACATAAGTGAATCTTTTATTATCTGGTTCGATGACCCCGGCGATAAAATACCAGCCGCCGTTGACCAGCTTAAAAGGTGGCGTTACAGACTCGTCCAGAATCAATGATCCTGATGCGTCATAGAGCATGATTCTCGGTCTGCCAGAATACAATGAAAGGTAGAAAATCGGCTGTCCCGGACCATAACGGGTATTAAATATCGGGCAGAAAGTGTTCCCAACCGAATAGGTGGTAGGGTTCATCCAGCCGCCGACCACTATCCGTTCACCCAGGTTAGCAAAAATGCTGCCATCATTGGTGACCTGCAGGTGCGTCTTTTCTGATGTTGGATTATTGATATTCAGTCGGAACTGCCGTCCCTTCGGGCTTTTGCTTAAATTGGCGGTCGTGCCGTTCCAGTTGATAATGGCAAAGTTCCGACCTTGTCCAGAAGAATCCAGCAACTCATCATTTTCATCTGGGTCAGCTTCGTTGAACCGCCATAACCCAGATTTGGCATACTCTGCAGGGAATTCACCTGTGAAGTCTGTCTGTTGATTCAGAATCGTTTTCAGAGCCATGCCATCACCTCCATCTGCTCCGTGCCTGGATATGCAACCCAGAAAGAGCTGCATTACTTGTTTCTATCACAATGTTGTTCTGTCCAACCGTGAGGGTCGGAAAATTCAATTCCTGCAAATATGGCAGACCGTTGCGGAGCGTATTGCCTTCCGCATCTTCCACATAGGCAGTCATTTTATCGGTATCTACCACCAGCACCTCGTCTGCTGAGAGCGTTGCGTTGACGATTTTCATTTCTGACCCGTTGGTCGTAATACTGATATAGTTGTTATTTCCGGGAGACAATTCGCCCTCAATACGGTACAAAGGCAGAGACTCCATATTCCCAAGAGTGCGTGTAGCGGTATGGCTTCCCGTTTCCATGAATGAAAAGGTCTCGTCCGTTACCGCATAAGCAAAGGGGTCTGGGCAGAAGAACTTTAGATTGAAACTACCAGACGAGCGTATGAGCCGTTCACAGTCCACAGCATCGTTTAGTCGTGCCATGAAATAGCGGTCTGGGATATCATCAAAAATCAGCTGTCTAAGCCCCTGCACTGGATCAAGCCAAGCAGCAATCTCATCAAGTGCAGATACCAGTGCGGTAAAACTGCGCTTTGGGTAGATATTGCAGGCCACTTGGATCTCCCGGTAATCAAAATCTGCACCGAAATCCGCAACACCATATTTTCCCGGCACAGTAGTGGTAAAATTTCTGAGTCTGCCGCTCACCTGCCAGGAGGTCAGCCGGGCTTTTAAGCCCATGTCGGCCGAAGTAATATCGTTATAGGAAAACCCCATAGGCAAAAACCCTCCTTTATGCTGTCGTAAACCGACCCTGGGCGCGGGAGCCGCTCTGGATCAGATTGTAAAGTTCCTGGGATATTTTTCGAATATCCTCTTCGCTGCGGACAATCATCTGCTGGATTGTAATCAACGCCCCACCACCGAAGCCAGCATTGGAAACGGTGTCGTTTCGATTCACCGTACCATTTACCTGAAAATTGGTAGGGAGTGCTGCAGTCATTTCCTCGGCAAGACCGTTCATCACATCATTGATTCCCTGGCTCATGCCTTCAGCGGCACGGACAGCATCTTTGCCATTGGCATTGATGGAGCCCGCCAATCCTTCCACCAGCATTTCACCAACCCAGTCCATCTGCTTGGACGGGGAT
>CALLZZ010000100.1 GCA_937858235.1 uncultured Clostridia bacterium | reverse complement strand
AGAAGGTTACTCTTTGTGAAGAATCTCTTATCATTTTATCATAATACATGCGAGGAGCAAAACCTGTAAAATAGAAAAAGAAACCGGGTCTATCCGAGACTAAAAATTGCAGTAAACCCGGATTCGATTTTGTTGGGTGAGGCAATAACAGCTCCCATCATCAACCATCTTCATTCACTCCTGTGCCACTGTGCCATCTCCCTAACAGCAGCGGCATTCGTGAGCTGCAAACGGCTTAGTACACTTGCCGATTTCAGAGTAGTAAAAGCTGTAATTCATCCTTTACCGATTCAATAATGGCTTTCTTACAAAGCAGTACTCTGTCTTGCAACGGAAGTCCTCCGTCCTTCATGTTATTTTTTTGCCACAAAATGAATTCCCTCCACAAAAAATATCTCGACGAGTTTCTATGAAACATATCTTCTGTTAGCATATAATTTCCTGGATGCTTTATTGACAAAGCTGATAATATCACCTTTATCGTTATGATAATTTACAACTTAAAGCCAAAGAATCAGGCTAAAGTCGTTTTGTTTTTGGCGGCCATCCCATCAAATACTCGTTTGAAGTGCTCCCGTTTGATGTGGCATACTTTCAATGCAGTAGAATCTATGAAGTTGATTCCTGTGAAATCTCCTATTCGACAGGTTTCAGAAACAAGACCAAAGGGGGAGCGTCTTTTGCTGAAGTTTCAAAAATCTGTTATAAGATACCAATCTCGGAAACTCTTCCTTTAAATGCTACTTGACATAAAACAGACAAAAGTGTTCAAATTACACATCCCGCTTAAATGAAAAGCGATCAGAATAGTCATCACTTCGCCTCGCCACTACTGAACCTGATGAAAATGAGAAATATAAACATTTATCCATTCAAGCCGGAAATGAAATTTTATGCTTGATTGTAAATTAATAAGCAAACCCTAATTAATTAGAAGCCCTCAATAATATTTTGTGGAATAAATACCCAAAAAACTATAAAAAAAGGACACATGTTCAAAATTCATTTATATTAAGAATAACTTTGTCTGTCAATAAGTTACATTTTTATAGCAAATCAATACATGTTATTTTTTACATATAAAAAATATGAAGTTGCTGTTATGTTTGAGATAAGTCATGATTTTTCCCGACATTAAAAAGAGGAAATATCGGACAAGAATGATACAAGGAGGTCTATTCTTTTATGAATGTTATAGAACTAACAAACAATATTTTACCGGAACCATATAATATTCAGAAGCAGGCAAATCACGAAAATGTGTCTTACCATGGTGTTGTGAAGTGTGTGTTACATTTTGGCGACGGTAAATACAAGACCATTTCCAGTGATAACGCAAAGGATTTACTCTCCGTGAATATCGTAAGATACAACCCTAAATCGGAAGTGGAGGTGAATTTTGTTGAACGCGTTCTAATGCATTATAAGGACTCCGGTTCCATAGAGGATCTCGCCCGGCGCTGCGGTTACAAATCCACGAGAACATTTACCCGGCATTTCAAGCGGATACTTAACACTACACCCAAGCAATGGTTGTTCTTGATCAAGAAAAATGAAGTCTTGCATTATTTGCAAAACACCGATATACCCATTAATGAAATTGTGTCGATTACAGGATTCTGCAGCATGTCGCATTTGGCGCATTTCTGTAAGTCCAAGATTGGCTCAAGTCCCACAAAAATAAGAAACGAAGCCATAAAGGACAACACGGTTTTCCAATAAGACCTGGAATTCCTGTAACAAGGGTTTAATTTCAGAAACTTATAAAAAGATCTGTTATGGACATACTTTACTTCAATGAGCATCAACAATGCCGACATTACCTTTCCGAGGTACATTCTCTTTTCAAGGTGCACGCGTTGCCCGCACACCATCGTATCGTTATAGATTCAAATGGGTTGTATGCTTTTATCTTCATGCTAAAAGGAGAGGTGGAGATCAACTGCTGTTATGACCAGACCCACCGGCTCACGGCAGGAAACATGTACTCCCTGAACGAGCAGTACAACTATACCGGCATCACGCTGAGTGATGCGGAATCCATAATACTGATGTTCGAGAATCCGCATATACGGTGCGATGAGTTTTCGCTCATCAAACTCCGCAAATACATTCCGAAGGAGACCCGTTGCATCGAAAAGCTGCCCATACTGCCGCAGATCACGGACTACCTGAACGGAATGCGATTCTACATCGCTCACAAAATGTACTGCGCCCATCTACAAGACATCAAGCAAAGCGAATGGTTCTTTCTTATGCGGGCTTTTTTCACCAAAGAGGAGAACGCCCAGTTTTTTCATTCCCTTATCCGGGGAGACAACCCATTCATGATCATGGTGAAGCAAAAAAGCCGGGAAGTGAAAACAGTGGCTGAACTGGCCTCAGCCTGCAATATGACGGAACGCACCTTCAGACGCCATTTCAAGCAATACTTCCAGATCACCCCCAAACAATGGCTGCTGGAACAGAATAAACAGCAGGTAGAATTGGAGCTGATGAAGTCTGAAGACGGACTTAAAATCCTCGCACCACAATTGGGATTCGGTTCTGAAACACAACTCAGTAACTATTGCCGCCGCTATTTAAATAAAACCCCGTCCGAGATCCGAAAAGCAAACAGTTGATCTATATACGAGCCCAAAATGTCCTGTTTCCTATATTTTTTGTCCGTTATTTCTTTTCGTATGATGGGTTGTCATTTTAAATTTGCAGCGGTTGCCAAGATCAAGAAAAGCATCTGTTTTTCATTTTTACGATAAAGTAAAAAAACAAAATTAACGGTCTGATAGATAGGTCGATAATATTTGGTTCTTTAGCATCGTTCAATCAGTCAAATGAACATAAGCTTAAAAAAATATTTTCAAAGTATGTTTAAGAAT
>CALLZZ010000099.1 GCA_937858235.1 uncultured Clostridia bacterium | reverse complement strand
TTCTCGTTAGCGTTTTTCCGCTTTCTGGTATACTTTCAGATTAGCATTTATATGTCTGATATCAGAAAGGAGAATTATATGTTGGATGTGCCTTTTAACATAGGACAGTTCTTGAAATTGGCTGACATGCTGCATAAAGGATACTGTGTGCAGGTTAGAAACAGAAACAGCGGAAATAAACAAGCTTCACTGCCAGCGCAGCTGATGGGCAATGAGATGCTGTCGATTGCATCTGAGAATCCTGTAGAAGGGCTTAACCGCTTACGCGACCGTATGAGAATTTATCTTGCATGGGCACAGGGTGCCACTGGAGAGAATGCAGGTTATGCAAAATGGATTCTCGCACGTTTTGAAGAAGTCAGCAGAAAAATTGCAAATGCGGAAGATGAGCTTCCGGAGCGTTTTACTCCAGTCCAGCAGGCTCAGGTGCTTTTGGGTTACTTAGCCGATATCCCATATGAAAAGAAAAAACAAGGTCTTTCGGACAAATCGAATCTTAAGGAGGAGAACAGCAATGGGTGAAATGATTAATAGAGGGACAGGCTTGCTTTTAATTGATGTAACCAATTCAAATCCAAATGGTGACCCTGACCGTGACAGTGATCCCAGGACCCGTCAAGACGGACGCGGAGAAATTTCTCCTGTTTCCTTTAAACGGAAACTGCGTGATTTGGTGCAGGCCAAAGATTCTCCACTGTGGCAGGAATTGGCTGATGAGCTTAACCTGCCTAAAGATGGCTTTGATATTTTGGAAAGTAAAACGACCAAACGCTCTGATGTCCGCAGTTTGTCTGCTGAAGAACTACTGGAAAAATATTGGGACGTGCGTGTGTTCGGCACAACGTTTCTTGAAGGAGAGACAGGAGAACAAGGCTCCTTCATTACTTCTGGCGTGGTACAATTTGGACTGGGCGTATCTCTTGATCCAGTAAATATTGAGCGAATGACAACGACTAAGGTGCTGCCTGTTGAAGAAGGAAAGGGAAAGGGTATGGCGCCTTTAGCTTTTCGAATTGTATCTTATGGCCTGTATGCTATGCCGTTTTTCATCAACGCTACGGCAGCACAGAAAACGCATTGCACAAAAAAAGATATTGAACTGCTGTTGCGGCTTATCCCACATGCATACAAAGAGACTGCTTCTTATATTCGTCCGCAGGTTGATATTCGATACGCTTTTTATGTAGAGCATAACCGTGCGCGCGGAACCTACAATGATTTTCGAATTATTGAGGCGCTTACTCCCGTTCGAATTGACGGCAAAACCGGTCCTGCCAAGTCGTGGAAAGATTATGACGAAGCGTCACTGAAACAAAGCATTACGAAGCTTAACGAAAGTTTAGCAGGTAAAACGTCTCCTGTTGTTGATCTGACGGAGATGCTATGACTCCGCTTGCGCACAGCGCCAGAGGTAATATCCCAGCGCAGACTTATCGCGAACATATAAGCGGGGTCATTGAAAAGGTAAAGAAGAACCTGGCGGCGATGGTCCCGTATCTTGCTGAAGAAAGGCTGGAACGTTATAAAGAAATTCTCTACCCGGCGGCAGAAGCCCATGACCTTGGAAAGTTGGCATTGGAAAACCAGGATGTTCTTTCCGGAAAGGAACGGGCAAAAAGGCTGCCGATTGAGCATCGAGATGCAGGTGTAAAATATCTGTTAAAGGATAAATTAGAATGCCCGAAAGCCACTTTGGTCTATTCGCATCACCGCCCTGGTTTGCCGGATATGCCGGATGAAAAAAGCGCTGATGATCCTTTTCGGTTTCCAACAGCTATGGACGACACAGAACAGCACCTTTCTGATTATCTGCGGATTCATGCCAAAGAAATGCATAGCCCTCTGAAAGCCGCTGATAAAAAGGCCGTGAGGCTCTCGGCGTTAGAATATAGAATGCTGCTTAGTTGTTTGGTAGACGCCGACTATTCGGATACTGCCGGGGAATCGCTGACAGGCGCACAACCTCGTTGGGAAGAACGGATCCAACAACTTGACAGGTATATTCAAGATTTGCAGAACCGCACTGACCAGAATGATGAACGAAATCGTCTGCGCACCCTTCTTTACCAGACTTGCAGAAATGCCAAAACGAATGCAGCTGTGGAGTATTGTGACAGCCCGGTTGGTACGGGAAAAACCACAGCGGTTATGGCACATATGCTTCAGATGGCACAATCGCATCATTTAAGGCATATTTTTATTGTGCTTCCATACACAAGTATCATTTCTCAAACGGTGAAGGTTCTGAGAAAAGCTGTCGTGCTGGATGGAGAAAATTCTGAAGAAATCGTGGCCGAACACCATCATCAAGCGGATTTTGAGGATATTGAGCACAGACGTCTGGCAACAACTTGGACGGCGCCCATTATCGTAACCACAGCGGTGCAGTTTTTTGAAACGCTGGCAAGCAACTTGCCGGCAAAGCTACGAAAACTTCATCAACTTCCGGGCAGCGGTATCCTTTTTGATGAATACCACGCCGCATTACCTGTCAATTTAATGCTGCCAGCTTGGAAATGGATCACCAAACTCGTTGATCAATGGAGCTGTTTCATCTGTATGTGCTCCGCCACAACAGTGAAATTTTGGGAGCATTCTGCGTTTCAGAATCAGTCGCCATGCCAAGCCGAACCTTTGCTGCCGCCAAGAGTTTTTAAAAATTTGAATAACTTTGAGCAGTCAAGAATTGATATGCGCGCATGGCATAATGATGTTCCTCATTTTCATGGGGCGGCAGAACTTGCGGCATATCTGAATCACTATCATGGCCCGAAAATTGTCGTGCTGGACACTGTTCAATCTGCTGCCTATTTTGCTAACTATCTGTGCCAGCACGGATATGACGTGTTGCATCTCTCGACCGCTCTCACACCGGAGGATAGAGAACGCACGATTGCAGAAGTGCAGATGAGACTGTGTCCAAAGTCAAATTGTTTGAAAGAGTGGACATTAGTGGCTACCAGTTGTGTAGAATGCGGCTTGGATTTTTCATTTCATTATGGCTTTTGCCAGCTTCGTTCTCTGCAAAGCTATGTTCAGTTGGGCGGTCGTATCCGCAGAAACTGTGAAAAAGATTATGAAGACGCGGCTTTAGTTGCGTTTACAGTTACAGAAGACAATTTTAATTGCAATCCAATATT
>CALLZZ010000098.1 GCA_937858235.1 uncultured Clostridia bacterium | reverse complement strand
TTCTGCATAAAATAAACTATTGTTTCTTGACATAATTATCGCAATAGTTATAATAATAGTTGTTCATGAAATTAAAAAAACAACACTTCAACGATTCCATAATTATTCTTAATTAAGCGTTTCGGAAAGGCGCATAAATTATGTCTGGTAAGCAGAACAAAAAAGTTGGAATTTTCGAGCAGCATCTGCGGAAAACAGTTACAAAGAAAATAATTTTTTTTGTTGCGGTAGGAGTTGCCTTTTTCCTGGCAGGCTTTTATGCCGTCACGCTCACTCAGAACAGCACAAATACGCTTAATAACCTAAAGCTTTTAAAAGGGATTTATATTTCCCTCTACCAAAAAAACAGAAACTTTTTGCTTGATAAACAAACTTACACGTTGAGCAAAGAAGTTTTAGAGGACCGTGGAGATTCGGCAGATCTTACTTATTGGTTTAATGAATTTAATTCGACGTGCAATGTAAAAAATGAAATAATTCTGTCTGACAGACAGGGACATCTTGTCTACTCATCTTATAAAAATAAGATGCTGTCGAATTACCAGATAAATTACAACGCGGCGATATGCCACAATGCAAGCAGGCTGAAAAGCGGCCAGATTTACAATGCTGTTTATCACGACAATGGCAATTATTCCGACTATATTTTTGTGATGCCGGTTGTATCAAACGACGCGGTTATTGGATATATCAGCCTCTACCTTTCAGGCGACGACTGGAATTTTTACCTTTTAAACTACAATTACGACGGCGTTATAGTAGACGAGATGAACAATGTAATGTGCGCAAGCAAACCCAAACTTATAAGTTTTGGAAATAAATTTTACGGGCATAAAAACGGGGTATGCTATTATAATGAGGAGAGATTCTGGATAGAATCCGAGCTTCTTCCGCAGTATAAAGTAAAAATCTATTCGTTGGTTTATTACCCCAAAAATTCGGCATTTATCATAGGACTATGTGTTATCGCCATTATGGGTATAAGCTGGTATCTGCTGGCCGGATGGATGGCTGACTCAATGGCTGAAAATAATTCTGTGCGTGTAAAGCAACTGCTCAATGAAATAATGATTATCCAAACCAAAGACCAGTCGCACCGCGTACACATGGAGACTCAGGATGAATTCAGAGAAATAGGCGTCCAGATAAATAAAATGCTTGACAGCATAAACGACTTGCACAGCCGTAATACCGAATTGCTTCAGCTGAAGAATACTATTGAAATAAGCCAGCTCACAGCGCAGATGAACCCACACTTTCTCTACAACACACTCGAGATTATCCGAAATCTTGTACTGTTTGATGGAAAACAGGCAGAAAAGCTAATTATGCAGCTTACACAGATTCTAAGGTACAGCATTGACAATACCCAGGAAGACGTTTTTCTGGAAAATGATATGGAGTATATAGGCGATTACCTAGACATTCAGAAATGCCGTTTCGGTGACAGGCTACAATATACCGTCAATATAGACACCGCGTGCAAAAAGGCTATTATACCTAAACTGCTGCTTCAGCCTATTTTGGAAAACAGCATTAAATATGGATTCCACAGAAAGATGAATATTGCAATAAGGGTTAATAGCAATATGGAAAAAGATACCTTGGTACTGTCTGTCAGTGACAATGGACTGGGTATGCTTGACAAAGAAGCCGATGCATTAAATGAATCCCTTGGAAAAGCTTACTTACCTGAAAAATCATACGGGCTGCACAATATATCGCGGCGGCTTTTCCTGCGCTATGGGCAAGGGAGCGGGATACGTATTGTGAACCATCAGGGTGAAGGGCTGGAAGTAATACTGAAGATAACACAACAGAGAAGAGATAATAGATGTACAAAGTCTTAATTGCCGAAGATGAGGATATTATCCGAAAGGGCCTTGTGTATTTCGTGCCGTGGGCGCAAATGCAGTGCTCTGTTGCTGCCGAGGTCCGAAACGGCGTAGAAGGAATCGAAAAGATAAAGGAAATCAAGCCGGATATATTGATTGTGGATATAAACATGCCTGTTTTAGACGGTCTTGAAATGATTCGCCAGACTTATGAAAAATATGACTATATAGCAATCATTCTCTCGGGTTATTCCAACTTTGAATATGCACAGAAGGCGATCCGCTATGGCGCCATTGGCTACCTTCTTAAACCGCTGGAAATAAAAGAATTACAGAGCGCTGTCATGCGTGCTCAGAAAGAATGTGAAGTAAGACGTGCCTATGTGAGCAAACAGTTCAGCAGGGAAGAACTTAAGCATTTTACTCTGCTAAAGGAAGAGCATGAAAAAACATACTGCGACAAAATAGCCAGGCATATGCTGGACTATATTTCAAACCATTACAGAGAGAAAATAGTTATGCATGACGTAGCAAGACATCTAAATTACAGCGAGACACTCTTAAATAAAAAATTTAAAAAAGCAACTGGACTTACATTTATTGAATACTTGAACCGCTACCGTATCCAGAAAGCGCTCAACCTTCTTCAGAGTGGAAATACGGTGCAGGAAACAGCATGGAAGTGCGGAATAGGCGATTATAAATATTTTAGGACCGTGTTTAAAAAATATGTCGGCTGCAACCCAAGTGAATATTTAGCGGGAATTAGTTGAGAGACTTATCCGCGGTATTTTAAGAATTTAATAAAAATTGGTATAATACTATGGATGGAAATTCATAGCATTACACCAATTCAGATTGCAGACAAACTGCCAGGCTGCGACAAATCGTGCAGATGATTCCTCTGACAGAGGAAATGCCGCGGAGCGTCAAAAGGCGCTGGCGGCAAACGAAGGAGCATATTTTCTGCATGTGACCGAGACCTTGCAAGCGAAGCCAACGCAGAAAGCAAAATTACACCGCGACTTTGCGGTTGCGCGGCTTTATTGCCTCATTTCTTCACAGTGAGCTTCAAATTTAGGCACCGGAGAACGTTTGGCAGAGTTATGTGGAGCTTGCGGAAGGTACCTTGCACATACCGGACACGAAGAGCTTTACCTAAAGCGAAAAGAAACCATTGAGCGTGTGTTCGCCGATGCAAAAGTGAAATACCGGGATGCGGTGCGCGCTCTACCGTGGGCTTAACTCAGATGACGATACGGTGTAGCTCACGAAACCATCCAGTGCTCAACTATATACGGAATATGCAAAAACTCTGCGGCCCGATGGTAGTATTTTCTTTCCATACCTCATCGGTTCCAATCCTGAATGCTGGTTCTCGTAGAGACGGTGCACGGAGCGTTTCTTCGTGCTTGCTTGGGTTTACGGCCAGCAGTAGATTTCCCCTTCTGTAGGCAAACAGCCGACTGCCCTTATTAGCCTGGACGACCTTAAAATCCCCGTCTGCCTGCAGGTTGGGGTTCTCGAGCCGGAATCGTATGACTTCGCGTACCGTATTGAGAAGCGAATCGGGATCAGCCTCC
>CALLZZ010000097.1 GCA_937858235.1 uncultured Clostridia bacterium | reverse complement strand
ATTTAGAGCCGCTGCTATGCCGCGCATTACCATAACGACTATAGGCACACAAACACTGTTATGTGATGCATCACATAACAGTGTTGCAATCCCCTGCGTAGAATTCGTGTTGCGCGGCATTGCAGCTGTGCTTCGCAGTGCTGCATAGGTATGTAATTTGCTTCGCTTTTGCTTTCATATTCGTTGGTGTTGGTGAATAGCTTTTGCGCCGCTCGCTCGCTATACTTGGCTTGCAAATCAGAAAAAAGGACGTGGACACTATGGAGAACACCAAAAACCTCTGCGCGCAGATTCCCGAATCCGTACACACCAGAGTACGGGCGGAACAGGAACAGTCAGGTCAGACACTCAGCCAATATGTCACGGCGCTAATTACCGAATACTACGACAGGAAGGAAGATAGAAAAATGGAAGGCACAAGGACAATGGCGTTTCAAATCCCCGAGGAACTGTTTCAGCGGCTGAAGCAATATCTGGACAACGAGTCGGTAAAAACCGGACGCAAGCTCAGTCAGAAGAAGTTCGTGCTGGGACTTATCCGGCAGGCATTGGACGACGCAGACATTGCATAAGCAAAAACGACATGGGGCCGCCGAAAGGCGGCTCTCAACATTTTGGAGGTGAAATCATTTGTATTTATACCCGGACAACCTGAAGGCCAAGGCTACGCTGTGGCTGTGGGAACTGCGTGATGTGGGCGTCATCGGAGTGGGACTTTTGCTCTCTGTCTTTGCGCTGGCACAGCTCCGCTTCTTTGTTCCCATTGTGCTGACAGCGGTCTATGCCTTTCTCGCCATTCGATTTGAAGGTACCAGCATTCTGGACTTTATCAAAAACGCCTTCGGCTTCTTCTTCGGAACGCCGCAGACATACAAGTGGGAGATGAATTTATGAGCAGAAAAAAGAAAGCGGCCGAGCACGCGCGTCAGTCCACCCGACAGCTTCTGGACATCCTCGGCATTACCGAATACAGCCTGCAGACTGGACACGGAGAGCTGGTCTTTTTTTCTGTTAAACCGACCAACATCAGCGTTTTGTCCGACGCAAGCGTAGCGGCACGGATCTATGCGCTGATGACTGTCCTGCAGGGCTTGGCAGAGGTGGAACTTCTCTGTATCAACAGCAGGGAAAATTTTGAGGACAACAAAAGCTTTTTGCGGCTCCGCATCGATGCGGAGAATCTGCCCGCTGTACGGAAGCTGCTGGAGTTGGATGCGGTAAATCTTGACAGGCTTCAGGTGCAGATGGCTACCGCTCGTGAGTTTTTGATTATCGTCCGGCTCAGGAAGGAAAAAGGGACCGAAGTATTTCCGTATCTATCCCGTATTGAAAAGGCTCTGAAAGATCAGGGCTTTACCGCGCGGCGCTGCGGCAGCGAGGACATCAAAAGGCTCCTTGGTGTGTACTACGAACAGAATGTGACCACCGAGATCTATGAGGACAACGACGGAGAAAGGTGGGTGATTTTCGGTGAGTAGGAAGAATAACACAATGCCCGGAGAGAATTCCAAAATCAAGGATTTCCTCGACATGATCGCACCGGGCATCATCAAATTCAATACGGATCATTTTGTCTGCGGCAACACCTACCGCTGCGTTTGGGCGCTGCGGGAATACCCCACCGCTACCGACGAGCAGGCGATCCTGCGGCATCTGGGCGAAAAGGACGGCGTGACACTGCGGATTTATACCCGTCAGGTCACGCCCGCAGAGGAAAAACAGATCATCCACAACGCCGCTAATAAGAACCGCATGGCGGGCGCCAACACAAACGACCTCCAGCAGACGGTCACGGCCGAGAGCAATCTGCAGGACGTGGCAGCGCTGGTATCCACCATGCATCGAAACCGTGAACCGCTCCTCCACTGTGCGGTCTATATCGAACTTATTGCACACGAATATGATGAACTGAAGCTGCTCCAGACCGATGTGCTGACGGAACTGGTACGGAGCAAGCTCAATGTGGACAGGCTCCTGCTCCGTC
>CALLZZ010000096.1 GCA_937858235.1 uncultured Clostridia bacterium | reverse complement strand
GGCGCTGAGACCATCTGCCGCGGCCATGGAATCTGTTATCGTTGAACGCACCGGAACCCATTTGGGAAACCGGTATGACGCTTCGTCCAGGGCAGCGTACCACCCCGGCTGCAAAGTGCCATACGGTTCCCCCCTCGGTTTCGCTGTGCTATTTCAATTGCTCTTCCCTCTTATTTCTTATCCAGCAGAGCTGCAACGCCAGGAAGTTCTTTGCCTTCCATAAATTCCAGCGAAGCACCACCGCCAGTGGAAATATGCGTCATCTGATCCGCGTAGCCCAGTTGCTGGACTGCTGCGGCACTGTCACCGCCACCGATAATGGTAACGGCTTTGCTCTTAGCCAAAGCCTCCGCCATGGCTTTGGTTCCCTTCGCGAAGGCTGGAAACTCGAACACTCCCATGGGGCCGTTCCAAATAATGGTCCCAGCGTTCTGCACCGCCTCGGCGTACAGCTTCTGGGTCTCGGGACCAATATCCATGCCCATCATGTCAGCTGGAATCTTCCCGGCAGGATAAACCACTGGTTCTGCGTCCGCAGAGAACTCCTTGGCGCACACGTTATCCACCGGCAGCAACAGTTTTACACCCTTGTCGACCGCCTTCTGGATCATCTCGTTGGCGTACTCGATCCAATCTGCCTCCAGCAGAGAGGTACCGATCTCACCGCCCTGAGCCTTGGCAAAGGTATACGCCATACCGCCGCCGATAATAATGGTATCTGCCAGATCCAGCAGGTTGTTGATGACGCCTATTTTGGAGGAAACCTTGCTGCCACCTAGTACTGCCACCAGAGGACGTCTGGGACTTTTCAGTGCGCCACCGATGATGTCCAACTCCTTCTGAATCAGGAACCCGGAAACGGCAGGCAGATACTGTGCTACGCCAGCAGTAGAAGCGTGGGCACGGTGAACCGTACCGAAGGCATCAGAGACGTACAAATTCGCCATATCTGCCAATGCCTTGGCAAAGTCCGGATCATTTTTCTCTTCGCCCGGCTCAAAGCGCAGATTTTCCAGCAGCATGATCTGCCCTGGCTGGAGTGCCTTTGCCTTGGCCGTAGCATCAGAACCGATAACATCCTGCGCCATGATTACGTCTTTTCCCAGCAGTTCGCTGAGCCGTTTCGCCACCGGCGCCAGACTCAGTTCCGGCTTCCACTTCCCCTTGGGCTTCCCCATGTGGGAGCAGGCGATTACGGCAGCCCCCTGATCCAGCAGATACTGGATGGTAGGCAGCGCCGCCTGAATCCGCTTATCGTCCGTGATAGTACCACTGCCATCCTTGGCCATAGGCACATTGAAATCACAGCGGAGCAATATCTTTTTTCCCGCTACCGGAAGATCTGTGACTGTTTGCTTGTTGTAGTTCATCTTTTCCGTACTCCTTTCATTACCCTTTATCTGAAAAGCGTCTGAACCGGAGCCAGTTCCGTCATTTCCCCGTCTCTGGTCAAGCCCGGAAAATCATGCTGACGTAACACTTCGTAGGTGAGCACAGCGGCGGAATTGGACAGGTTCAGGCATCGCGCTCCCGGAAACATCGGGATGCGGACACAACGATTGTAATACTTTCTCCGGAACCACTCTGGCAGACCTGCTGTCTCCTTGCCGAAGAACAGATAGCAGTCCTCCTCGTACCGCACTTGGGTATAGGCGCGGGGAGCCTTGGTGGTCGCCAGCCAGAGATGCTCTGCTGCATCCGGATGCTGGGTGAAGAAATCGGTCAGATCCTCATAGACCGTGACAGACACCTGACTCCAGTAGTCCAGGCCTGCCCGGCGCACCGCCCGCTCACTGACATCGAAGCCCAAGGGACGGATCAAATGCAGACTGCTGCGGGTAACGGCGCAGGTTCGTGCAATATTACCAGTATTTTGTGGAATTTCAGGTTCTACCAATACAATATGAATCACGGACCAACACACCTCCCATAAGCACGGTCTATTCTAGACCAATTTGTTTGGAAAATCAACACCATTTTCCGCTTTTTAACCGGGTTTATGCAATCATTTTTGCCATTCTGCCCTTGGAAAAACCCCTTTTCTCTTTCTTTTTTCCCTACCGCTTTTTACCAGAGCAGGGAAAAAGTCTAAGTTGACATTTCGATCAACAGGTTGTATTGATTTGATCCCGTTCTTGTGCAACTTTCACAACCCCAATTCCGATGCCTGCCCGTTTATCCACCTGGGACACAAAACCCCGGACCAAAAGATCCGGGGTTTTGTGATTCTTATATTGTAAACTTGAGTTTAGTCAACCGGGATGATCCAGCCCTTGGTATCCGCAACCTTGCCCCACTGAATACCGGTGAGGGTATCATAGAGCTTCTGGGTCATGGGGCCGATCTTACCGTCGGAGATGTGCGCCACCTGACCCTTCCAACGCAGCTCCTTCACTGGGGAAACCACAGCGGCAGTACCGGTGCCGAATACTTCCTCCAGCTTGCCTTCTTCAGCAGCCTTCATAATATCAGCAATGGCCAAACGATCCTCAATGACCTCATAGCCCCATTCCTTGCACAGTTCAATGCAGCTGCGACGGGTAACGCCGGGGAGCACCGTGCCCACGCAGGGAGCGGTGTAAATCTTGCCGTCGATCTTGAACATGATGTTCATTGCTCCTACTTCTTCTACATACTTCTTTTCCACACCGTCCAGCCACAGTACCTGAGCATAGCCCTGCTCTTCTGCCTGGTGGCCAGCTTTGATGGAAGCGGCATAGTTGCCGCCACACTTGCAAAAGCCGGTGAGACCAGGTGCGGCACGGATGTACTCATCCTCAACATAGATGCGAATGGGAGCCAGGCACTCGGCATAGTAAGCACCGGAGGGTACGGTGATGATGCAGAACCGATAGGTCTTGGATGCATGGACACCCAAGCTTGCATCCGTGCCGATCATGAAGGGGCGGATATACAGAGATGTGCCATCAGAATGGGGCACCCAGTCTTGTTCTACCTTCACCAATTCCCTGATTGCCTGGATAAAGTCCTCCACCGGGATCTGGGGCATGCACATCCGCTCTGCGGAATCGTTGCAGCGCTGGGCATTGCAGTCCGGGCGGAAGAGCTGAATCTTGCCCTCTGCGGTGCGGTATGCCTTCAGGCCTTCAAAGATCTCTTGGGCGTAATGGAAGACAACACTGGCAGGATCCATGCTGAAGTTCTGATAGGGGATAATGCGCGGGTCATACCACCCCTTTTCCGGTGCGTAATCCATGACAAACATGTGGTCAGAGAATACTTTACCGAACCCCAGTTTGCTCTCATCGGTCGGTTTTGCCTTGGGGGTTTTCGTCAATTCAATACGGATATCCAACATAATTTGTGCCTCCCTAGTAGTTTCTTCTTTCTTTCACAATTGGATTCAGTTTTATGATATAACTGGACGACGTTTCAGACTGTATCATATGATACATTACTTCGGCGTCTATTGCAAAATAATTGCTATTTCCCCCTGTTTCTCTTCAAAGTTCATAAATTATTGTTGTTTTTTCTCCTGTCTTATCTCATAATAGACCCAGTTATTCTGGATCATTATGTTCTTTTGGGGGTGAATGCGTATGAAAACACTTCTATTTATCTATAACCCCGCCGCCGGGAAGGCAAAAATCACCGGTGCACTGGGGGATATTACCGCACAATTCCAGCGACAGGACTGGCTGGTTACTTTATATGCTACCCAAGCTGCTGGCGACGCCACCCGGATCGTCCAGGAGCTGGGCAGTCAATATGACCGCATTGTCTGCTCCGGCGGAGACGGCACGTTGAATGAGGTGGTCTCCGGCATCATTTATGGTGGTCTGGAGCAGCCTCTGGGCTATCTCCCCGCTGGCAGCACCAACGACTTTTCCAAAACACTCCATCTCCCTGCCAACCTGCACAAGGCAGCGGAAATCGCTGTCACCGGTACTCCCTTTGCCTGTGATATGGGACAGTTCAACGGAGAGAGGGTGTTCGTTTACGTAGCCGCTTTTGGTATCTTTACCAACGTCTCTTACGAAACCCCCCAGGAGCTAAAGCAGATCCTGGGGCATGCTGCCTACGTCCTCAACGGCCTCCGAAGCCTGGCTGATGTGACCAGCTACTCCATGACCATCGAGCACGATGGGATTTTGGAAGAGGGCAACTACATTTATGGTATGGTCTCCAATTCCATCTCTGTAGGCGGGTTCCAGGGGATGAAAACCAACGAGGTCATTTTGGACGATGGGAAGTTCGAAGTTCTGTTGGTTCGCACTCCCACCTCTCTGATCGAGCTCAACGCCGTACTGGCTGCCATCATCAGCCGGGCACCCAACGAGAACGTTCTGTCCTTCCAGGCTCATGAAGTTATCTTCCACTGCAACGAGCCGGTCTCCTGGACCCTGGATGGGGAGTACGGCGGAGAACATACTGACGCTACCGTCCAAATCCTGTCTCAGGCAGTCCGCATGATGCGAGGAGGAATGCAATCATGACTGACACCATCGCCGCCATCGCTACTGGCTGCGCCCGCACCGCCATCGGTATCCTGAGGATTTCCGGCCCCCAGGCCAGGCAAGTTCTGACGCGTACCTTTACCCCCTTCGGGGGAAAAAAACTGGCAACGCATCCTCCTCAAACGCTGATCTATGGCCAGCTTCACGCTCCGGATGGCAGCGTACTGGACAACTGCCTGGCCACCTACTCCATCGCTCCCGCCAGCTACACTGGTGAGGACACGGCAGAGCTACAGTGCCACGGTTCCCCCACTATGCTGGCTGCGGGACTGGAAGCCCTCTTCGCTGCCGGTGCACGGCAGGCCAAGGCGGGAGAATTTACCCGCCGCGCTTTCCTCAACTGCAAGATGGATCTGACTCAGGCCGAGGCCGTAGTGGACCTCATTGACGCAGAAACAGTGTCGGCAGCAAAAAATGCGGTAGGGCAGCTCTCCGGTGCCATGAGCCGAAAAATCGACGCCATTTACAGTGATCTGGTGGATTTGATGGCGCACTTCCATGCGGTACTGGACTACCCAGACGAAGACATTGACCCCTTTGAGGCAGAGGAAATTGCTGCCACTGTGGGAAAAGCCGCCGCTGATCTATCCGCCTTAAAGGCCACCTACCGCCGGGGGCGGCACCTCACCGAGGGGGTTCCCTGCGCCATCGTGGGGCGTCCCAACGCCGGAAAAAGTTCCCTGCTCAATGCCATCCTTGGCTACGACCGATCCATCGTCACCGACATCCCCGGCACCACCCGAGACACGGTGGAGGAAAAAGCCACCCTGGGTGGCGTGCTTCTGCGGCTCATCGACACCGCCGGACTCCGAGACACCGGGGATACCGTAGAACAGTTGGGAGTTCGCCGGAGCTTGGACGCTCTGGAGCGGGCAGAGCTGGCGCTGGTGGTTCTGGACGGCAGCGCACCTTTGGATGAGAACGATCATATGGTGCTCAAGGCCGCCGAGTCCGTAGGGGAAACCATTGTCCTGGTCAACAAGTCCGACCTGCCCCGAAAAATTGATCTCTCCCGGCTGGAGGAATCTGCGTTTGCCTTCATCTCTATTAGTGCTAAGCATACTCTGGGTTTGGAAACCCTGGAGGACGAAATTGCCCGACGTTTCCCCACCGGATTAGAGCAACAGGGTGAACTGCTTACCAACGCCCGTCAGGCTGAGGCTGCCGGGCGCGCAGCGCAAACGCTGGAGGCGGTACGATCCGGTCTGGAATCTGGGATGCCCCCTGACGCCGTGCTCTCCGACGTAGAATGCGCCATGGCCGCCCTGGGGGAAATTTCCGGCCGCCGGGTCACCGAAGACGTCACCAGCCGTATCTTCTCCCGGTTCTGTGTAGGAAAATGATACCGTTTTCCATTTCTTTGTTCTTGATTTTTCCCTGCCCGCGTATATAATGATTCGATACTTCTATTACCCATGATGAAAGAGGACGATATTCTATGATAACTACCTTTTGTCCAAAATGTCATCGGCCCTATGACGTCAGCTTGGGAGAATGTCCGGTTTGCAGCCGTAAATCTGCGGTGGAACTCAACCGGAAAGGGCATAAAAAATTCTCCCTAGCCGAAAAATTAAATCCCAAGTCCCAGGAACCACCTAAGCCTCGGAAACCCAAGCACATTAAGCCTGATCCGGATGCTACGGTGATTCTTCAGCGGCCTTTGATCCCCAATCCGCCGGCAGAGAACGAGCCAACCACCACCTTTCCCCCGGCTGAGGCGTCCTCTGGGGAAGCTGCTCCAGCTGTGCAGCCACCGGTCACAGAACCGCCCCGGCAAACCGCTGCCCCCAAGTCCACACCTACGGCTCCGGTCAAACGGGCTCCAGCACCCAGACCGTCTGCACCAGTACAGAATAAGAAACCGGCTCCGGCCAAAAAAAAGAAGAACGCAAGAGGATTCCCCATTCTGGCCATCCTGCTCTGCGTAGTAATCCTCCTGCTGTTGGTAGTGGGCGCCGTCTCCATTATGCGTGGCTTGGGTTCCAACCAGATCCGTCCCGTTGCCTCTACCAGTGAGGCAGGCAGTACATCTGAGCCCTTGCCTGAGAAAAGCACCCCCGCCCCCTCGGCGAATTCCTCGGAGAAAAAGGACTCTAACAGCAGCAAAAAGAACCGTGATAAGAAAAAAGATGACAATAGTGACTCCTCCGGAACCACTCCGCCCTCTACCGACTCCGGTGACAGCTCCGGTAACAGCAGCGGCGATGCGCACAGCACTGAACCCGGCAACAGCTCCGGCGGCACAATCACCGATCCCGGCAACACCGGCGGCGATACCAGCGGTGGTACCACAGGTGGCGACTCCGGCAATACTGGCGGCGACTCCAGCAGCACCGTTGGTGATCCCGGCAACACGGGGAACCCTGGTAACACCGGCAATACTGGTGGCAATGCGGGCGGCGATACCAAGCCCGATGCCTCCTGACTGCCTTTGGACTGAATGAGAGAGAGAGGAATTTGTAACCATCATGAATGACGAACTGTTTTTACTGAAGATGGGCGAGATTGTCCTGAAAGGACTCAATCGCCGCCGGTTTGAGGAACGACTCATGGGGAATCTCCAACGCAGACTGCATCCCTATGGTCGGTTCCGCACCTACTCCCGGCAATCCATCGCCTATGTGGAACCCATGGAAGAGACCTGCGATTTAGACGGTGCCTGGGAAAGTTTGAAAAAGCTCTTCGGAATCGTTGGGCTCTCCCGTGCCAAATCCTGCGAAAAGAACCCGGATGCGTTTTTCCAGGCCGCCTGTACCTATCTGGACGATCAACTCCGCAGCGCTAAGAGCTTCAAAGTGGAGTCCAAGCGCAGCGATAAAACCTTCCCCATGACCTCCATTGAGCTGAGCCAATATGTAGGTGGACTGCTGGATGACGCCTATCCCAACCTAAAAGTGGACGTTCACAATCCCGAACTCATCGTCCATCTGGAGGTGCGGGATTTTAAGGGATACGTTCACGCCAACCCACAGCCCGGT
>CALLZZ010000095.1 GCA_937858235.1 uncultured Clostridia bacterium | reverse complement strand
CTATGCCTTCGCCCATATTGCGGCCAATTCCGGCAAACAGAGCGGATGGAGAATGGATGCCGAAGAAGTCCTTAATTCTCGATACCACATTTCCGAAAAAGCCGGAGATTTTACTCCATAGCCATGCACCTGCATCTGAAATACCTTGCCACAGACCCTTGATTAGATTTCCGCCGACCTTTGCCATTTGGCTGTAGTATTCAGCAAATGCTGATACAATCCCCGCGATAATCCGTGGTACTGCTTTGACTATTTCC
The DNA here is from genome assembly GCA_937858235.1 of uncultured Clostridia bacterium. Classification (GTDB taxonomy): domain Bacteria; phylum Bacillota; class Clostridia; order Oscillospirales; family Oscillospiraceae; genus Onthomonas. Next base: position 8,351 of record CALLZZ010000095.1, on the reverse strand, counting down.
ACAATGATTGTAGGAAGATTTGCAATCAGTGCCACAAGCAGCTGAACACCCGCAAGAATAATCTTGTCAATATTTCCTGCAATGGCATTCACTAATGCACCTACGATTTTCGGGATTGCTGTTACAACGGCAGCAATAATCTGCGGCAGTGCCTGAATGAGTGCTACTAAAAGCTTAATGCCTGCGTCAATAATCTGAGGGATTGACCCAGTGACTGCACCGATAATGCTGTCTATGATTTGCGGAATCGCCTTCACAATTGCAGTAATAATGGCAGGCAGAGCTGTCACCAGTGAAGTCAGCAATTTAATGCCTGCATCGATAATTTGTGGAATGGATTCAACTAAAAAATCCACCAGTGCTTTTATAATGGCAGGCAGTGCAGAAACAAGCTGAGGTATTGCATCCAACAACCCTTGTGCCAATCCAAGTATCAGCTGCAATGCTGCGTTTAGAATCATGGGCAGGTTATCAGCCAAACCTTGAGCAATCTGCATCACAGCGGATACTGCGGCAGGTATCAACTGAGGCAAGGCATCTCCAATGCCACTGACGATTGTACCAATCATCTGCACTGCGGCTGTGGTAAGTGCCGGTAAAGTAGTTATAATGCCGTTAACAAGTGTCATCAAAAGAAGCACGGACGCCCCGGTGATTTGCGGAAGTGCGGCTGTCAAACCCTGCACCAGTGAAATGATGATTTGAGATGCAGCATCAACCACCATTGGAAGCTGCTGTGAAATAAACTGAATCGCCTCTTGCAGAACACCGCCAAAGGCATCAATTAGACCCTTTGCACCATCATTTGCAAAAGCAGCAGAAAGTTCCTCAATCCATCCGTTTACCATAGGAAGAACGGTGCCGGAGAGCATAGCAGAGAGTCCCTCGGCAAGCTGTCCTTTTAAGGATGCCACGTTATCTTCCAAGGTTGACATCTGCCCAGACAATGTTTTTGACTGGGTTTCCATGGCTCCGTAGAAACGTCCGCCTTCTGCTGTTGCCGAAGCAAACGCATCTGCGACCATATCTGCAGAGATAGCTCCTTTTGCCATCTCATCCTTCAGTTCACCAATGGATTTCCCGGTTTTTCGTGAGATTTCCTCTAAAGGGTTAAATCCAGCATTAATCATCTGCAAAAGGTCTTGACCGGTAAGCTTTCCTGTTGAGGACATCTGTGCAAAAGCAAGTGTCAAGCTTTTAAATTTCTCAGAATCACCTTGTGATATATCACCGAGCTGCTTCATATACTTTTGCGAATCCTCAGCACTCATTCCGAAACTCATCAACGTCTGTGTAGCCTCTGCTAAGTCCTGCATACCGAACGGTGTAGCGGCGGCTTCCTTTTTCAAATCGGTTACTAATTTCTGTGCCTTTGCCTGATCGCCAAGCATGGTAGTAAAGGATGCTGTGTAGCTTTCCATCTGTGCGTTGTATTCTATGCCATCCTTCATAGAGCCAATGAAGGCCTTACCAATTCCGGCAATGGCACTGCCAAGTGCCTTAATGCCGCCAATAATAACATCAGAAAGCAGATTAGCTTTTAACACATCGCCAAACACGGATGTTTTCTTACCTGCATCGTCCATCTCACCGCCGAGATTATCCACGTTGTCAGCGAGATTATTAGCAGCACCGGCAGCATCTCTCATGTTTTGTGTACTATCATCAGTGCTGTCGGCATGGTCGTGCAGAGTTTTGTTGTTTTGCTCCAGTTCTTTTTCCATGCCGTTGAGTTCTGCCTGTGCCTTATTTAACTGTATCTGCCAATTCTGTGTGCGGCGGTCGTTTTCACCGAAGGATGAGGAAGCATTGTCCAGTGCAGCCTTAAGGGTAGAAATCTTATCTTTCTGTGCATCAATTTCCTTATTCAAAACCGTATTGCGGGCGGTGAGTGAATTGACGGACTTGTCGTTTTTATCAAATTGACTAGTCACGAGGGTCATTTCACTGCCTAGAACTTTGAAGGATTGGTTGATGTCCGAAAGAGCCTTTTTAAATTCCTTCTCACCCTCAATGCCGATTTTTAATCCAAAATTATCTGCCATGCCATCACCTCCTCCCTATATACCCGGCGGGATAATATCATCAATTGTTCTGGTTTTCTTTGGCTTTTCAATGCCATGCCATTGCTTATGGCAGGCCCACAAGTCCAAAAACAGACCGATGGGCATAAGCCAGAAATCCTCCGCACTCATACCCATCTGAACTGTTCCGTAATAAAGAAGTCGAGTAAAGGTTTCATTGTCCGTTACTCGACTTGTGTGTTTTTTGGCTCTATGCCTTCGTCCTCACTTTCAACGTTGCGCTTTGTACCTTTGAACATCGCTTCGGTGATCGCATTTTTGTACACTGCCAAGTCAAGAGGCGAAGTAAGGAGTTCTACCTCATCCTCTGTCAGCAAATCCTCAGGCTTCCCTTTATTTTTAAGGTTTTGAATCAAAATGGACTGGTTAGCCAAAAGGGTCAAAAGCCACACAATTTCATCCAGTGCCATCTCGAAGTTCTCGGATTTCATCAGTTTTTCACCGAGGTTTTCAAGACCGCCATAACGGTTTGCAATTGCTTTTGTGGCACGTGTAGTGAGTATTAGTTCATACTCTTTGCCGCCGATATTGATAACGGCACCTCTCTCATCATCCATCTCTTACCTCCTATGGTTCCGGTGTATAGGTCGGTTCATAGACCTGCGAGAACCAACCAGTGATAGTTGTAGAAGTAACACCTGCATCACCCTCTGTAACCTCCGCTTTCCATGGGTGTTTGCCAGTGCTGTCCAGCTTGTTTCTGCGGGTGACCGTTCCCTCGATGGTGGGTGTTGAGAACTTAATGGAATCTGCCTTTGTCTGCAGGTTTGTTGCCGGAAGTCCAAACTTTACACGATAAAGCCAGAAATAGCGGTATTTGCCGTTGGCCTTCTGTGCACGGAATCCCACTGCGACAGATTTACCCACATTCTCACTGGCAGAGATCAGTACGCCGTTGTCGTCCGTTGTTGCCCCGGTCAGATCCGCTGCGGCCGTAGGACCAATGTCGTCAACACCTAAGGTGAGCTTTCCGTTATTGAAATCCTTAACGACCTCGGCTACACCGTCGTCTGCATACAGAATTGCCTCCATCAGTTCCACCGAGAGTTCGGCGGTGATGGCTTTGGCGAGAACAGAGGGAATTCCATAAGTTTCTTCGCCGTTTACGTCTTCAGTTATTTTTGAATAGTATAATTTGTCAAGACCGATAGTTGCCATATTCTTATTCCTCCAATCCATAGTTTTTTGCCACGTCGATGGCATAGTGATGATACCCGGTATCGTCCTCGTGTCCGATATACCGGCGTTCGGTTATTGTGAAATCCGCATTCAAGAGTGCATTTGTGATCTGCTTTTTGTACAGCAGATAACTACCTTTTGAAAACAGCGATATCCGTGCCTCCTGTACATCAAATCCCGGACGGTTATCCGCATGGACTTCAAAAATATCTGAAAGAGGTGTTATGACTGCATACTCATCCGGTGCCTTGCCTGAAAAAACACCTGTTTCCACGGGAATGGGTATGGCTGTTATGAGTGTGTTTAATTCTGATAAAATGCTCATAGCTTATCAATTTCCTCCTCCAATTTGGCAGTCATTGCACCCACACAAGGCTTCCGTGATGAACTTTTGGCAGGCTTTAAAAAAGGCTTTGCTGGCTGACCATGCTTGCCGTATTCGATAATGTTGGCAATCTTAGCATTGCTCCCGCCATCAGAGCGCGGCTCTGCAAATCCAACCTTTACGTTAAAGTCGCCATTCCTGTCCTGCCTAGCAGATGTAAGACCAAGGGATGAGAGCAGCTCGCCTGTGGATTTGGATGGGTATTTCGTTTCTTTTCCAATCACTGACTGCAAATTAGACTTGACCTTTTTTAGTACCACATCGCCGCCTGCCTCCAGCACCTTGGGAATAATCACATCAGTTTGGTCAGCCAGGCGGGAAACTTTCATAAGAAATTCCTCTGGCATCTTCATATTTACTTTTGCCATATCCATCACCTCACAGAAGGTTCCAGCCGTTCAGCATGAACCTCAACATACATTCCACGTCCTCTGACATCCTCAGCACTTAAAATTTGGTATCTGCCATCATCACAAGTAATGACCATTTCCGTTGTGACCTTAAGTCCAGGGATTTTTCTAAACCGAAACAGGGAAGTTGCAGTGGAGAATGCCGCCATATTAGTCCATCGCTCACTGCCATGTCTGTCTTCCTTATACGCACGAACAGAAGCGAGAATGTTGTCGCCTCTGGTTGTAAATCCCTCGCTATCCTTGATTGGTGCAGTGCTGATGATATCGATGAAAGTGTTCATCTTTCCAAAGCTCATATCATACCCTCCATTCTCGGTCAAGCCGCAGAAGTAGGTTCACCGTGTTCCACACCTGTTGACCTGCCTGCACGCTATCGGCGAAGAAACCTGCTGTCGAGCCGTCTCTGCTTTCGTAAAAATGACTCGACAGCATGATTACTGCCTGTTCTGTGGTGGGCGGCATAGTGTTTTCATTGTAATAGCCAGCAGCAACATGCTGATAGCTTTCCGCATAGGACACGGCGGCTTTGATGTAACTTAGCAGAAGTCCGTCATCCGCATCATGGGTGAGAATTAAATTTACTTTGACCTTTGGTAAAAGATTATCTGTTGTCATATCATCCGCCTCCTCCGCTGATTATTCGTCTGCCATAAGTCCTGCCGCTTTTAGCTTAGCAAGCAGGGCATTGAAATCCGTAACCAGGCCAACTGTATCGGTGGCAGTGCTGTCTGCTTGATTCGCTGCAGCGGGAAACCCCGTTACCGAGGCCCCCTGTTTAATCTCCAATGTACCGCCGATGACGGTTTTATCTCCGCCCTGTTCGGTGTAATTCTTTGTGTTGTAGCTCATAATGCACCTCCGTTAAGCCTTCTGCTGAAGAACTTTAATAGCCTCTGGTAAAATCAGCTTGCCATCCACACGCTGAGTAGCTACAAATCCTACCTGGCCAGTAACAGCATAGAGTTCATTAAGTCTCTTAAATACACGGCCTTGACGGTCAGCTACCCAGTAATAGCTGAAATCGCCGAATGCTATAGTCTTTGCTCCAGCTGCAATAGCAGGCACGTAGGAAGATGTATATAGCGGACGGTTAAGAATAGTATCTGGAGTTCCAGCCTGTATAGATGGCTGCCATAGGTACTGACCTTGACCGTCTTTCAGCTTGCGAATTGCCTTTACCGTTGAATCGTTCATGATAAAGACAGACTTATTACGATAAGGTGCTTTTAGTGAATAGAACAGATCAAGCACCTCATCGAGAGTGATAGCTGTGCTGCCTGCTGTAGTTACACCTAGTTGTGCTCCTCCTGTGGCCGCCAGGATACCAGTCGGTTTACCAGAGCCATCACCAATGAAAAAGGCTTCCTCTTCCTTGCTGCCGATACGTCTTGCAAACTCCCTTGAAATATAAGGTTCAAGCTGAAATACACTGTCGTTTAGAAGTTCCTCAGAAACCTTGATCATCGTACCAAGCTTATAGGCTCCAATAGACACTTGACCAAAGCTGTCATCACTTTCAGGAATTGCACCTTCCTCATCAATCCATGAGGCTGTGCCCTTAGATGCCACAACTGGAATTTTACGGTCACCGGAAGCGGTAGTGATGACATTAGCCAGTGTACGGAAAATGTTCTCTTCCTCCAAAGCCTCTACAAGGGTTCTCTCAAACTCGTCAGGCACGAGATAACCACCCTCGGTGTCTGTACCGATTTGCAGGGCATTTCTCACGGTTGAATCAAGTCCTTCTCCTGCGCGAGTACGCATAGCATTCCAGAATGCTTTCCTGTACTCAGCAGATGCACGGCCAGTCTTTTCCGCTCCTGTTCTTGCAGGCTCATTAGTAATAGGGTTACTGGTGGCTTTGGAGAGTTCCATGTCAATAGATGCCTGGCGTTCAAGACGCTCGATTTCTTTGCCAAGTGCCACAACATCAGCTTCCATCTTGTCATAGACAGCGGTGTCCTCAGCGGATAAAAGTCCATCGCCGCCGCGTTTGGTGTCAAGGAATGCCTTAGCTGCATCCCATGCTTTTGCACGTTTCTCGCGCAGTTCTAAAATTTTACTCATTATGTTTTTCCTCCTTCAAATTAGTGGGTAATTAAAGAAAGCCGCTTATCAAGCGACTCAATTGGGGTACCCGTTTTCAGTTTTGGCTGCTTTGGCAGTTTGCTAATAAGAGAGTTCGTTACTGCCATGCGTGAAAAGATAAGGCTGTCGCTGGTAGTCTTTTCACCATCTGCAAACATGATTTTATCGGCAAAGCCCATCTCAATCGCCTTATTAGCGTTCATCCATGTTTCCGCATCCATGAGGTGTGAAAGTTTCGCTCTCGACATTCCAGATTTCAGTTCATAGGCATTGATAATACTTTCCTTGACCTCATCAAGCAGAGCTTTGGCACGGAGCATCTCTTCGCTGTCGCCTATGGCAATGGTCGAAGGATTATGGATCATAAGCATAGATACAGGTGACATATATACATCACCGCCTGCCATTGCAATAACCGATGCAGCACTTGCCGCAAGTCCGTCGATTTTTACAGTAACGTTTCCGGTGTAATCCATCAGCATATTGTAGATCTGAGCCGCCGCAAACACATCGCCGCCGGGTGAGTTAATCCACACCGTGATGTTGCCGGAGCCTGCCGAAAGTTCATCTTTGAATAGTTTAGGAGTGACCTCATCACCCCACCATGTTTCCTCGGATATTACTCCGTTGAGATAAAGGGTACGTTCCTCATCAGAATCTCGCACCCAGTTCCAAAACTTCTTCATTTACTGACCTCCTTTGGTTTTGGCGAACGCACCTGCGTCTGCCAGTTTTGTCATATTGCCGTTGACCAAATATAAATCACCGCCTTCCTCAGCAGGGATGCGGTTCATGTCCTCCAGTTCACGAATGTCATTTGCCGACATCCAGCCATTTTGCCGGCCGACAGCATAGCCATTCATACGGCTTTGGTAATCGCCGCGAAGCAGACCATCCACATTGAACTTGATGAACAGCGAAGTTTTCTCAGAAGGTAAGATAAGTGACTGCTGAAGACTTTGCTCCCAGCGCACCACCCATGGATCAAGGGTGTATTTTACAAATTCCAGTGACTGCTGTTCAATGTTAGAAAAGCTTGACTTCTCAAGGTCACCAACCATATGGGGAGGCACACGGAATATCCTTGCAATCTCATTAATCTGAAATTTCCGTGTCTCGAGAAACTGCGCCTGTTCCGGCGGAATTCCGATTGCCTGAAACTTCATGCCTTCTTCTAAAACTGCCACACGGTGTGCATTGCTGCTGCCTTGGTAGGCGCTGTTCCAGCTATCCTTAACACGCTGAATGTCTTTAATTACACCGGGATGTTCCAGTACACCTCCAGGATTGGCACCATTGGCAAAGAAGGCTGCACCATATTCCTCAGTGGCAAGCGACATACCAATTGCATTTTTCGCCATGGCGATGGGGCTGTAACCGATTAGTCCATCAAAACCCAAACCGGGGATGTGGAGAACATCGTCTTTGCGAAGTGTCACATATCCGCCTTTGGGGTTCAGTCCGCTTTCGTCATAATCCCTGTAATAGGTATAGACCAGTTCACCGTTTGCCGCTCGGCTGACCTCCATCTTGCTTGGGAGCAGAGGATAGAGAGCTACTGCCTGCCCACGGCCGTTTCGGACTATCTGTGCGTAAGCATTGCCCCAAAGCAAAAGATGACTCATCAGTGTTTCTCGGAACACGAATGAAGTCATCTCTGGATTTGGTTCATCATGAAGAAGATAGTACAAAGGGTGCTGTGGAATACGTTCCTTGCCGCCGTCCATGCGGTATCGATAAACGTGCAGCGGCAAACCCGCTATAGCCTCAGCCAGTATCCTTACACAGGCATACACTGCTGTTGTTTGCATGGCAGTCCGCTCATTAACCATCTTGCCACTGGATGTGCTGCCGAACAGGAATGACCATCCGCTTCCTATACGGTTTTGAGGTTTATCCCTTGAACGGAACATTGCTGAAAATATACTCATAAAATTAACAACCCCCTCTCGTTGTAAACCGAATCTCCGCTGTTGCCGGAACCACAACGAATTGCTCTATCAAGAGCCATTATTGTTGCTACTGCACCATCTATCTTTTCAGTAGATTTTTCTTTATCTGCTTTGATGTTTCCAGCAGGGTCAGTTCGGATATAGATGTTATCCATCATCCAGCGAAGAACCGGATGACCACCGTGGGCAATTTTCTGTTCCAAGGTCAGTTTCATCAGTTCTTTGGTCGGTGGAGACATATCTTTAAAGC
>CALLZZ010000094.1 GCA_937858235.1 uncultured Clostridia bacterium | reverse complement strand
CCACCGGCTCTGGAACTCCACCAAAAAGCAACAGGAGCTGATTGCGCAGATTCTCCGAGAGTTTCCCGATACCAGAGAATTATTTGAATACGAGGATTACTGTGAGAATCCCAACCGGGGAAACGCTTCGGAGTTTATCTCCATTGCGCTGGAACAAAACCTTGATCAAATCAGCGGGCGGGAAAAATACCTGGACTACATTGCAAATCGTCCCCGCGTGGAGAAGTTCGACAGCCATGGTCTGTTCACATCCGGGGATGCGCCGTTGGTCTTGTCTCAGGTGGCGGAGGAAGTGGCCGCCCACACCGGCAATGTTTGGACGCCGATTATTTCCCTGCGCCGGGAGGACGCCGCACGGCTGGGCTATGATAATGCCCGTGCATGGAAAGCCCTGCTTTCCGCCAAAGCGATGGAGCTGGCGGAAAATTTGAAAATTCATCCAGACCATCTGAAATGGTATGGTGCGTTTCATAATGAATCGCATCATCCGCACGTCCATATGGTCTGCTACAGCATCGACCCAAGGGAGGGCTACCTCACCAAACAGGGCATCCGCAAAATGAAGTCCTCTCTGGCAAATGAGATTTTCCGTCAGGAGCTCATTCCGCTCTACGGTGAAAAGAGCCAGCGGCGGGATGACCTGAAAGAACAGGCGGCCGAGTCCCTGCGGGAGCTAATCCGTCAGATGAAAGGGGGTGTTTTGCAGAGCGACCGCATGGAGCAGCTCATCACACACCTTGCCGAGCGTCTGCAAACGGTGGGCGGCAAAAAACAGTATGGATACCTCAAGGCAGAGCTGAAAAATATTGTGGACGAAATCGTGGATGAGCTGGCGCAGGACAGCCGTGTCACGGAAGCCTACCGGCTGTGGTGGGAAACCAGGGGCAGGATCGAATCCATCTATACCGAAACCCCATCCGAGCCGCCGCCTCTTTCCCGCTGTGAGGATTTCAAGCCCATCCGCAACATGGTCATTCAGGAAACCCTGCTCCTTGGGACCATGACCTTCGAGGAACCGTCATCGGCAGAACCGGCACTGCCGGAGCCGGCGAATGATCTGGAGATACCCCTCTCTGACATGACGGACAAAGAAGAACAGGAACCGATAGATGATTCCGGAGGGCAGCCCTCCAGCGATGAAACCTCTGACGGTAAGGAATCCTCTGACTCCTGGTGGACGGAGGACTACAAACTGGCAAAGAAATATTTGCATGGCGATGAGGATGCCGAAATCCCGCAAGATTTTGAGAAAGCCCGTGAAATTTTCCTCGCGGAAGCAGATGCGGATAACCCTCTTGCGCTGTATGACCTTGGCCGAATGGCCGCCGATGGTCTTGGCTGCGAAGCAGATGCCGGAGAAGCGTACCAATGGTATGAAAAAGCCCTTGCCGTTTTCCATGCCGCCGAGGAAGAAAAGCCGTGGAAGTACACCGAATATCGAATCGGCAAAATGGTTGCCGCAGGGCTTGGCACCGAGCAGGACTATCTGCAGGCGGCAGATTGGCTCACCCTCTCCGCGGAGGAGAACTACAAATACGCGCAGTATTCCCTTGGCGGTTTGTATTACCACGGCAAGGGTGTGGAGCAGGATCATGAAACCGCCTTTGCCCTCTATACCCGCTCGGCGGATCAGAGCTTTCCCTATGCCAGCTTTGAGTTGGGTAAAATGCTGTGGGATGGAATAGGCTGTAAAAAAAATCAGCAGGACGCTGACCGCCGCTTTCAAGAAGCCTTTCTCGGCTTTGTTTCTCTGGAGGAAAAGGGCCATGATGATAAGCTCCAATACCGTCTTGGCTGGATGCTTCTGAATGGTGTTGGTACTGACAAGAATGAAGCCAGGGCAAAAGAATACTTTGAAAAGGCGGCATCCGTGGGAAACACATTTGCCTGCTACCAGCTTGCCAAGCTCATCCTCTCGGATGAAAAAGCATCGCCGCAGGATGTTGAGAAAGCCCTTGGCTATCTCAGCAAAGCGGTGGAGGCTGAGAATCCCTATGCTGCATATTTTCTCGGCAAGCTCTATGAAAAGGGACAGCATGTTCCGCAGAATATTTCCGAGGCGGTACGGCTTTATACCCTGTCGGCAGAACAGGACAATGACTTTGCCGCATACCGGCTCGGCAAGCTCTACCTTGGTGGCGAGGGTATCCTCAAAGATGTGGAGTCCGCCGTCCGCTGGCTGATCTTTGCCGCGGACCGGAAGAACCAATTTGCGGAATACGCCCTCGGTATCCTCTACTTCAAAGGAGAAGATGTTCCGAAGGATATCCCCAAAGCTCTGGAATACCTGAAACGGTCTGCCGGTCAGGGAAATCAGTTTGCACAATACCGGCTCGGCAAGATTTACCTCATGGGCGAGGATGTGCCAAAGGATGTACAGGCAGCCCTTGGGTTTCTGACTGCCGCCGCTGAACAAGGCAATCAATATGCGCAGTATACCCTCGGCAAGCTGTACCTTATGGGAAAGGATGTCCCGAAAGACAAAGAAGCTGCTGTCCGCTGGTTTACCCTTTCTGCCGCCCAGGGCAATATTTACGCTCAGTTTTTCCTCGACCATATGGATAGCTTTAAAGACCCCTCCGTCCTGCTGGCGGGGACACGGCTCCTGAATCACATGAGCCGTATTTTTTCTGACAACACACCGCCCTTAAAGCCGCCCGGCCCTCGCATTGACCGAAAACGGCGCCTCAAGCTGAATGAGAAAAAGCGTGCGGCCGGTCATGCCCAGGGGGACCACGAACAGACCATGTCGCTATAACGATTGGAGGATCACCGTGAAGAAACAGAAAAAGAAAATCAAGCAACCCATCAGGTGGAAATTGCTCCGGAACCATTGCCGTCCTGTAAAAAGGGCGGCTTTTTTTCATAGAATCGGCAATCACCACAGGTAGGAGGTGCATCTATGGGTGTCTATGTATATTTTACAGATGAGCAGAAGTACCGTGCCAACAATGTGGATCTTGTGGATTTCCTCCAGCGTCGCGGTGAGAAGCTGATCCCCAGCGGCCGGGATAAACGGCTGGCGTCCGACCGCAGCATCACCGTCCGGGGAAACGAGTGGTACGATCATTCCGCGGAGAGCGGCGGGTATGCCATTGACTTTGTGCGAAACTTTTACGGTCTCACTTTTCCCGAAGCCGTGACCATGCTGCTGGGTGGTGAGCAGGGGGAGGTCTATCGGCCCGCCTCACAAAAGAAGCAGGAGCCGAAAAAGCCCTTCGCTCTTCCGGCTCCCCACAGCGATATGCGCCGTGTCTATGCCTACCTTACAAAAACCCGGCTTATCGACCGTGAGGTGGTCAGCTACTTTGCCAGGGCAAAGCTCCTGTACGAAAGCTGTGAAAAGTCCAAGGACGGCGCGAAGGAATACCATAACGCCGTATTTGTAGGATTCGATGAAAACGGTGTTCCCCGCCATGCCCACAAGCGGGGACTCTATACCGATGGACCCGGCTTCAAAGGCAATGTGGATAACTGCGATCCAAGCTACAGCTTCCACCACATCGGCACAAGTGGGCGCCTCTATGCATTCGAGGCGCCCATCGACCTGCTGTCTTACATCACCCTGCATCCCCAGGAATGGCAGCGCCACAGCTATGTGGCGCTCTGCGGTGTTTCCGAATACGCCATGCTGAAGATGCTGGAGATATATCAAAACCTAAACCATGTGATTCTGTGCCTGGACCATGATGAGGCAGGAATCGAAGCGTCTGAGAAATACCAAGACCTGCTGTATACAAAAGGGATTCCATGTGAGATAGAGTTGTCCATACACAAGGACTGGAACGAGGATATCAAGGCCAAGCACGGATTGCCGGCCATCCCCGCCGAGGAACATCCCCAGCATATGCTTCGGGATGAACTCTGCCGGCAGCTTATGGAATCGGGATTGCCTGCGAAATCCGGCTGCTCCGCGGATACCCTGTCCGCCCTGCTCATAAAAGTCCGTTCCCATCTGCATTGGGGGCAGTTTTCCGAGGCGGATGATTGTCTGCGGGAGATGTGCCGCCACGCTATAGTCGGCGCCGTGAGGGAGTACCGGCAGATGGATCACAGCCGGGATCTTTCCGTTGTGCAGGCAAGGCTCCGCAATGGGTTCAGAGCCTATGAAAACCGCGGGCATCTGAAAACCCGGTTGGATTTACTGGAGTCCGATATCATGTCCCTGCGGGGCTATGAGCGTGTGGTGTCCGCCGCCGAAAAGGAAAAGCTGGCGGAGTGCTACGAACACATTGCCGCCCACGGTCTCAAGGGCGCCATCCTGCTGGAGAAACACCGGCAAAAGATGGAGCAGAATCAGGAAATGAAACTGTCCATGTAAAGCCCGGCAATAGCACTGCCTCCGCTTCTGACATTTCAAGTCGTCAGAAGAATAAGGAGGATCTCTATGCAATCTCAGGTTTACATCTTGATTGGCGCCGCAGCCATTATGTTCGCCGTCATCGGCGGCTTGTCTCTTCTGGCGCATTATTATACTTTAAACGGCATCAAATCCCGCACGGTGGGTGACGGTCAGCATGGTACGGCACGGTTCGCATCAAAACAGGAGATCAAAAACACCTATAAGCACGTTCCGTTTCAGCCGGAGCTGTGGAGGCGGGGCGAAAGCCTCCCTACCGAGCAGGGAGTCATACTCGGAAGCAAGGGCGAGAAAAATGCGGTCACCGCATTGGTGGATACGGACGATGTTCACATTTTGATGATCGGCGCATCCGGCGTGGGAAAAACAGCGTTCTTCCTTTACCCAAACATGGAGTATGCCTGTGCCAGCGGGATGAGTTTCCTGGCGCTGGATACCAAAGGGGATCTTGCACGCAACTATGGAAGCATTGCTCAAAATTACTATGGTTACAATGTGTCAGTCATAGACCTGCGGAACCCCAGCCGCTCAGATGGTAACAATCTGCTCACCCTTATCAACCGCTACATGGATATCTGCCGCAAGGAGCCAAATAATCTGGCCGCCAGAGCCAAGGCGGAAAAGTATGCTAAGATTTTGGCTAAGACCATTGTCAATCCGGAGGGGGACGCTTCCACCTATGGTCAGAATGCTTTCTTTTACGATGCTGCCGAGGGGCTGTTGACAGCGGTCATTCTTCTGTTGGCCGAGTATCTGCCGCCCACCGAGGAAAACCCGCAGGAGCAGCGGCACATCATTTCCGTATTCAAGCTGGTGCAGGATTTGCTGGAGCCATCTAAGGTGAAGGGCAAGAGCCAGTTTCAGCTTTTGATGAATAAACTGCCCGGAGATCACAAAGCCCGCTGTTTTGCCGGTGCCGCCTTGAACAGTGCGGAGCAGGCGATGGCGTCGGTTATGTCTACGGTGCTGTCGCGTCTGAACGCTTTTTTAGATTCCGAGCTGGAGCAGGTGCTGTGCTTTGACAGCGCCATTGATGCCGAAACCTTTGCAAACGAGAAATCAGCCATCTTCTTAATTCTTCCGGAGGAAGATCAGACAAAAAACTTCATGGCCGGACTTATGATCCAGAACTTGTCCCGTGAGCTATTTTCTGTAGCGGACGAGAACGGCGGCAAGCTGAAAAACCGAGTGGTTCTTTTCTGCGACGAGTTGGGCACCATGCCCCCGTTTGACATCCTGCCCCTGTTTTCGGCAGGGCGCTCTCGCCGCCTGACTCTGGTACCAATCATCCAGAGCCTTGCACAGCTCGAAAAGAACTACGGCAAAGAGGGCAGTGAAATCGTGCAGGACAACTGCCAGGACACCATCTTCGGCGGTTTCGCTCCCAACAGCCAGACTGCCGAGGTACTCTCCAAAGCAATGGGCAGCCGCACTGTCATGAGCGGCAGCGTGAGCCGCGGGAAGAATGACCCCAGCCAGTCCTTGCAGATGATGGAGCGCCCGCTCATGACGCCCGATGAACTCAAATCCATTCCAAAGGGCAGCTTTGTCGTAATGAAAACCGGTACCCATCCCATGCGGACAAAGCTGCGGTTGTTCCTTGATTGGGGTATTCGTTTCGGGGAGTCTTATACCGTGGAGGAGAAGGCAAACCGGAAAGTGGCCTATGCCGATAAGCAGGCGCTGGAGGAAAATATCGTCCGCAAGCACACGGCCTGCATGCTGGTGGATGAAGAAACCGGGGAAATACTGGAGCCGCCGGCGGGAACAGGAACCCTTCATACCCCGGCAGTGGAACCATCTGAAAACACCATGCGCCGCCGATCCATACTCAAAACGTAAAGGAGGGTCCCATGAGCTACTTCGACCACATTTACACCGCCTCGCCCGATGAGCTGCCCCATCGGGCGAGAGCTGTTTATATATACCTTCGTGACCGCACAGGCCAGGGGCAGGACTGCTGGCCTGCTGTAAAAACCATTGCTTCCGACTTGCAGCTTTCCCGCAGCACCGTCAAGCGTGCCCTGCATGATCTGGTCAAAGCGGGGCTCATTGAAAAGGAACCACGCTATCGGGAGAACGGGAGCAACACCTCCAACCGATTGATTCTAAAAAAATAGCCAGACTGCAAAAAAGCGAAAAGACGAATTTCCCGCCAAGGGGGTCTTCCGCCTTTTCGCTGAACCCTGGAGCGGTTCACTGTGAACCCACCAGAACCTCTCACTCTAAGAATTTTTATTACAGAAAAAGAACAATCTATCAGGGTTCGGGTTCTATGAAAAGAAAATGAAACACACCATAGCAAGAGTCCTGAATGTTTTTTATCGGGATACAAGAAATCTATCTTGGCAAACAAAAATCAAAGAAAAGGAACGGTCCGTCTTTTGTCTAATAAACGACATCTATATACTGCCAAAGTTACATCAAGTGCAGTTAACGTTGATTTTTCTGTTTTGCTGCATTATAATAATGACAGATAGTACAGATAGTAAGGAGGGATTTCATGACGGACGATATTCTGAATCTCGAACAGGCGGTGGAATTTTTAGGCGTGAGCGAAAAGACCCTAATCAAGCTACTCAGGGAAGAACATATTCCTGCCCGCAAGATTGGCCGGGAGTGGCGGTTTAGCCGGGAGGCTTTGATGCGCTGGCTGGCTGATGGGGATTCCATGTCCTACATCAATCCCAACGATCGGTATATGGTCTCCGAAGATATCCCCGGAGAGTCTGCCGCTTTGTTTATGAAGGTGAGAGAGGCGCTGGCGTCCATAAGCCACGGCGACAATAGCATCAAAACTCTGCTGCCAGAGCTGGATCGAGATGTTACCATCCCTGCGGATGCCACGCTTCGTATCAGCTATAAGCAGCAGCGGGATGTAGAAAAACTGGAGTTTAAGATTTTTTGGGAGCTGCGGGAAGACTTCAAGCTGGAGGCCAATCAGAAAGCGAAATCTTCTTAAACGCAGCATGAAAGGAAAATAAGGGAGGGATTTCTATGTGGGTTGCCTATGCCTTTGGCTCGGCCTTATTTGCGGGCATGACCTCCGTTCTGGCAAAGGTCGGGATTAAGAATACAGACTCCAACTTGGCAACCGCCCTGCGCACTGTGATTGTGCTTCTGTTTTCATGGGTGATGGTTTTTATCGTGGGGTCTCAACATGCGATTGCCGCAATCTCACCGCATAGTCTTTTATTTCTTGTCCTTTCCGGCGGAGCCACCGGCGCCTCTTGGCTGTGCTATTTCAAGGCGCTGCAGCTTGGCGATGTCAATAAGGTAACCCCCATCGACAAAAGCAGCACGATTCTGACGATCCTGCTTGCCTTTGTCATTTTGGGAGAAACGCCAACCCTATGGGCACTATGCGGCGTCGCTTTACTTACCGTTGGAACCTGGTTCATGATACAGCGGCAAAAATCGGACGCAGCCGACAATGAGAGCAGAGCATGGCTTTTTTATGCCGTGTTGTCCGCCGTTTTCGCCGCACTGACCTCTATTCTCGGCAAAATCGGTATACAGGGCATTGAATCAAACCTGGGCACGGCAATCCGCACGATTGTCGTGCTGGCGATGGCCTGGGGCATTGTATTCCTGCAAAAAAAGCAATATCTCATCAAGAACATAGACCGGAAAGGCTGGGTGTTTATTGCACTTTCCGGTCTTGCTACCGGCCTTAGCTGGCTGTGCTATTACCGCGCGCTGCAGGAGGGAAAGGCCAGCGTGGTGGTCCCCATTGACAAACTCAGCATTGTGGTGACGGTGGTCTTCTCCTACATTTTCTTAAAAGAGAAGCTCACGAAAAAAGCCCTTGCCGGCTTATTGCTGGTCATATGCGGAACCATGCTGTTGTTATTTTAATTGGGCCGTTGCTCAGTTACCTCAATAGAAAAGCAATATCTCATGGTCTAAAGAGTTAAACGGCGGTTCATTTCTGAACCGCCGTTTTCTATACCACAATGAATGCTTGAAAAGATATCTCAATCTAATATCCTCACGGTTTATCTTGCTTTTTTTGCGGCTGATTGGGAAGTGAAATCCGAAACATTGTGCCTTCTCCCTCTTCGCTGGAGGCGGTAATGTCGCCGCCATGAATCTCTACAATCCATTTGACAATCGACAACCCCAACCCAGTGCCAGTGCGATTGCGCGCTTTGTCGGCACGGTAAAAGCGTTCAAAAATGTGGGGGATATCCTCCGCACTCATTCCGATGCCATCGTCAGAAACAAGGATCTCCGTCCTTTCTTTGCAGCCTTCTGCCGATACAATTACCATGCCGCCAGCCTTGCCATACTTGATACCGTTCCCAATGATATTCACAAAGAGCTGTGTTATGAGGCTCTGATCGGCGTAAATCCGCGTGTCCCCGGCAACATCATTTTCCAGCCTTATGTTTGCCTCCGTCGCCATGTCAGACAGCTCATCTATGATGGAATCGAGCATATCCCGGAGTGTGATCCACTCCTTTTCGACATAGTAACGGCCCTCATATCCGCGGGTGAGCATTAATAACTGAGAGATGATGTGGTTCATGCGGGTGCCCTCCCGCTGGATGGTCATTAGATTTTCAGTTGTTTCAGGGCTTTGATCCCCATTCAATGCGTCTTCCGTGCATGCGGAGATGATGGCGACCGGCATACGCAGCTCGTGGGAGGCGTCGGAAGAAAACTGCCGTTCCCGGCAAAAAGAGGCCTCCACCTTATCAAGCATGGCATTGAAGGCCGCAGCCAGCTCACCCACTTCATCCTCTGATACAATGCCCTCAATTCTGTGGGACAGGTCCCCTTCTCCAATGGAGCGGGCCGTTTCGGTAATCTCCGCAATGGGACTCAGTGTGCGGCGGGCAATAAAATACGCTCCAAGGGCAGAAAGGCCAAGATAGAGGGGGACGAGTGCAAGCAGCAGAATTCGGAGATTTCCCAGGGAGTGCGCCACCGAAGCAGTGGAACTGCCTACAAACAGCTTCAGGTCCAGCCCATCCGCGTGATACTCCTGCCCTATGACCATCCACTCCGCCCCGTTGTGTGTGACCATCGCATTGTCCCCATCGGTATCCGGAACATTGGACAGCCATTTGCCGTTTCGGGAGGCGAACACGATATTTTTATTCTCATCGGTCATACAGACTAAAATACCGTTTTCTATATCCAGGTCAAAGTCCACGGCCAGTTCGTTGTCGTCCACCTCCAGGGATGAAACCATTCGGGAAATGGCGACATGGAGCTCTGAGCGCAGACTTTGATAAAGGGAATTCGATATCGTGCCATATACCACCGGCAGCAGAACGCCCAGGAGTACGATAGAAAATGCGGAATACCAAAGGATGATTTTGGTGCGGATTTTAAGTTTACTCATTTTCTTCCCTCATAACATATCCGAACCCTCGAATCGTGTGAATCAGCTTGGGGGAAAAGCCTTTATCGACCTTGTTGCGCAGATAACGGATATAGACGTCCACGACATTGGAGTCATAATCAAAATCATAGTTCCATACATGGTCTGCGATTTGTGAACGGGTCTGGATGTGCCCCTGATTGCGCAGCAGATACTCCAGAAGCGCATATTCCTTTGACGTGAGCTGAATGGGTTGGTCGGCTCTATGAACCGCATGGGTGGCGGTGTTCATCGTTAGATCCGATAGTCTCAATACTGTTTCTTTCGTGTCGCTGCCACGCCGGAGCAGGGCTCGAATGCGCGCCGACAGCTCTTCAAAGGAAAAGGGCTTGATTAAATAATCGTCCGCGCCGGCATCCAACCCGGTCACCCGATCAGTGATGGAGTCCTTGGCGGTCAGAATCAGCACCGGTGAAGCGTTGCCCTTGCCCCGCAGTTCCCGCAATACTGAAATCCCATCCTTTTTGGGCAGCATCAGATCGAGGATGACGCAATCATATTGCATGGACTCTGCATAGGCCAGCCCATCCTCACCATCAAAGCAGCCGTCCACCGAATGTCCGGCTTCTTTTAACCGTTTAGAAATAATTCGATGCAGCGCGGCATCGTCTTCAATAATTAATATCCTCATGATAGTTCTCCTTTTCTTTTATACTATTCCATCAACATGAAAATCAAATGAGAAAGTACGGGCTTAAATGTAGCTACCTTTTATGAGAAAACCCTCATTTTCTTTTCACCGCTGTCTCATTTGCGGGTGCGATACTGCACACATAGATGAATACCGTAGTGTGTCATCTAAATCAAAATCGGAGGTAAAAATCTATGAAAACATCGAAACGGAGTGGGTTACTCTTTGGAGCCTTGGCGCTCGTGCTTACGGCAACCACAGCGCTTGGTACCACGGCTTTTGCCGCAAGTACAACCAGCAAGAGCAGCAATCCGCAGCAGCAGGCGAACCCGGTGGCGGTAATGGCCCAACCCACCTCTGCATCAGCAACGACCGACAACCCGACGAAAGACACCATCGCCACGGCCACCGGTGACACAGGCCAAGTGAATGGCACCAAGCTGGACAAAGATGTGGAGCAGCCGGAGGGCGCCGAGTCCCAAAACGAGGTGCAAGACCAAGGGAAGGAGGCCGCCGAAAACGCCGCTCTCGCCGCAAAAGCGACTGTGACCGAACAGGAAGCCATCCAAATCGCTCAAAACGCAAATCCGGGCTATACCTTTGTTGTGGACGAGCTGGGCGATGAAAACGGCGTAATTGTTTATGAGCTGAAGGGCAAGGATGCGTCCGGCAAAGTGCTGGAAGTCCATGTGGACGCCGGCAGCGGCGCGCTTATTCAGGAATCGGATTCCGAGCACGACGATTAAGCCAGCGGATATTGCCTCGCTCGTATAACACATCATTCTTGGACTGGCAGGAGGGTCTTTCTAAAAGGCCCTCCTGCTTTTTGAGCCAACATGAGAAAATCTAATATTCCCTTCATGGCCGTCTCATTTTGCACGTTCATACTGAAGAAAACAGTGCAAAAGGAGGCCATTGCAATGAAAGAAGATTACTCAAAATATCTGCTGGAACAGAGCCGCTATGTAGTGATTCCAGTTTACCAACCGACTGATCAACTAAAACAGCTTGTATATGATGTCACCGCCGTCGGCTACGAGGTGCTGATTGTGGACGACGGAAGCGACCCGAAATATGATGAGATGTGGGAAGTCCTGAACAAAAAAGCAACCATCATGCATCACGGCGTCAATCGCGGCAAGGGTGCGGCGCTCAAAACCGCGTTTCAATATCTGCGGGATTGTGTACCTGATGCAGGACTCGTTGTTACGATGGATGCGGATGGGCAGCACTTGCCGAAGGATATGGAGCGTGTCGTGGAAACGGCGGCTGCTCATCCCAACGCTCTGGTCTTGGGCGTCCGGCAGTTCGATGAAAGCGTCCCCGCACGATCAAGGTACGGAAATCGGATCACCCGCGCAGTTTTCTCGGCGGTCAGCAAAACAAAGGTCACAGATACACAAACCGGGCTGCGAGCTTTTGGCTGTGGTCTTTTTGATTTTATGCTTGATATCCCGGGTGAGCGTTATGAATATGAAATGAACATGCTGTTGTATTGCGGTAAGCAAGGAGTCCCCCTTCTGGAGGTGCCGATTAAAACCGTCTACCTGGACCAGAAGAACACATCTTCACATTTTAATGCGGTCAAGGACTCTTTGCGTATTTATAGGGAGATCATAAAGTTTGCCTCCTCCTCACTGATTGGTTTTGCGGTCGATTATGCTTCGTTTTTGCTGCTGGTTCCTCTCACTGCGGCGCTTCCGTACCATCTGATTTTCAGCAACATCACCGCACGCATCGTCAGCGGATCGGTCAACTATACAATCAATAAACATATGGTATTTTCCAAAAGGAAAAGCGCGTCCCATACATTCTCCCATTATGTGTTGCTTGCTATCGGAATCCTTTTCGCAAACAGTGTGGTGCTTTCTCTCTTAGACGGGATATTGGGATTGCCTCCGCATGTTGCAAAGCTCTTGACGGAGCTCATTTTGTTTATCCTCAGTTTCACCGTGCAATCTCTGGTTATTTTCAAACCGGAAGGTTCCCATTACGATCAAAAAGAGGTGGTCAAACATGCCTGATATCGCAAAGGAACGTCGTCGGCTCCCCGTGGTTTTGTCGCTGTTTTTGGATATCCTGGCCACGGCTCTTCTGGTTTTCCTCGTTTACTATACGGTATATGAGCTCCCCGCGGCTTACCCGGACAGTCCCGTTATGGCGTCGGTAAATCCGAATAGCCAGAAACTGCACCTGTCCATATCCTCGACAGAAAAAGGGGCGACTTCCAAAGTGCCAAATCATCCGGATACAAGCGCTCCGGCGGCAGACTCCCCTTCCGACGCGGCGGATTGGAAAACAAAATTTGCTGATCATTTTACATCGGAGGTTGTGTCGACCGCCACCACCTATTCAAGTCCCAATTTGTCCGTGGATATCACACAGCATACGATGGGCAGCGGAGATAACACCGTAACCTATTACATTGCCGATGTGTATATGGCGGATATCAGCAGCTTTCAAACGCACTTTGCGTATGATACTTATGGGAAATACAAGCAATCCCTGTCAGATATGAGTGCGGAGGTTGGAGCTGTGCTTGCGATAAACGGCGATTCCTACCGCTTTAACCTGAAGCACCTCAATGGCCTCTTGGTCCGCAACGGCACCGTTTATCGCTCAAACCCCACCACCGCAGATATCTGTGTACTCTACAATGACGGAAGAATGGTTACCAGCAGCCCTGAGAAATTTAATGCGCAGCATGCCCTTGACGATGGTGCCATTCAAACATGGGTATTTGGACCCAAGCTGCTGGATGACAACGGAAAGGCGCAGACAGAGTTCAATACTTGGGACTATATTCGCAAAAGTCACCCGCGCAGCGCCATCGGTTATTATGAGCCGGGACATTATTGTTTCGTAGCTGTGGATGGCAGGCAGGCCGGATATTCCAGAGGAATGAAGCTGCCGGAGCTTGCGGCTATATTTGAAGGCCTCGGTTGCACGGCGGCCTACAATTTGGACGGCGGCCACACCACCTTTATGACATTGGATAACGCTGTAGTAAATCGGCCCTATAAGCCCGAAAAAATCATTTCGGATTGCATTTGTATTTGTGAACCGAGCGCTTGACAGAAAGGATGACTGACCATGAAGTTTTTTAAGCTCTTATCGCATTTGTGTATTGTAATGTCCCTTGCGTTTCTGACCTTTTCAGTCCTTGATTGGTACAATCCCATGATGGACTTCACTACGAATTTCGTATCCTCCAAAATCCTCATTTTCTTCTGTATCAGCTCCCTGATCCTGTCAGTCCGGCAGGTGTGCATGCCTCGGATGAAGCAGAAAAAGCAGTGAAAAAAGCACTTGATGTCCGCGGAACAAACCGCGCCCATCAAGTGCTTTTTTGCGTTATGGGGCGCACTGGAGAACGGAACGGCTCGTCATGAACGGCGCCGCTGCCATATGCCCTCGATCATATCCGCCAGCTTGTATCCGATAAATCCGAACACGCAGCCAAGCAGGACACCGGCCACCACATCGGAGGGGAAATGCACATAGAGATAGAGCCGGGAGAAAGCGATCAGTACCGCGAGAATCAATGCGGGTATCCAAAGCTTTATCTTTTGGCGGCTGAACCAGAGTGCGGATGCCGCAGCGAAGGATGCCGCTGTATGCCCGGATGGGAAGGAAAAATCATCGGGGCGCGGGATGAGCAATTCCACTGCTGTGTTGATGTCGCAGGGACGAATCCGGGCGACAAAGGGCTTCAAAATACCGTTACAGATGACGACGTCAAGAGCCAGCGCGCAGCACAGGGCAATTCCGACCTTTCTGTACTTTTTGGTGATGAGCAGACCGATTGCCAGGACAATCCAGATGGCGCCCGAATTACCCAGCGCTGTGACAAAGGGCATCAACACATCCAGCCATGCTGTCCGAAAATGGTCATATATAAAGTTGAGAATAGAAAAATCAATGGCTTGCATCCGGGGTCACATCCTTTATTTTTGCTTTCCGAGTTGTTTTCGGCGGTTCATGAGAAGAAAGACACCCACAATGATAACGAGCGAGACAGTGATGGACACTGCCAATACCAAGGTGTTGTTCAGGTGAGAGGTGGCAATCATATGGACCGAAAGGGCATTTGAGGTGGAGGTGGCTCCCGTGTCCGGGTTGACGACAGAAATTAGAAACTTGAACTGCCCGACATAGGTCACCTTTACCGGAATTACAACCGATGCGGATTCGCCGGCCGCCAGAGAAGTAATGGAGTGAGTCTGGTATGCGTTGGGACCGAACTCGTCTACATTGTAACTGAACCCCCTGTCCACATCCACAATGGAAAGGTAGCAAACAAGGTTGTTCAAGGTATGGTCTGTCGTGTTGGTCACGGTGATATCGAGATTATTCTCATAAACAGGTTTATCCTCCACGGCGGTGGGTGAGTTGATCACAACGCTGACCTCCCCCGGAGCCTGCGCTGCAAAAGCGGGCACCGCGGAGCAGACAAAGAGCAATACCGCCGCAAACATAGAAATGATTTTCTTCATCTTATTTCTCTCCTTTCAGGGAAACTTTACCGCTGCCCCAAACCAAAAGTGCAATGCCAATGGCGGCAAACACAAGAAGCGGCAACACATACTGCATCAGAGAGAAAACAGAAACCTGATCCACAAGCATCTTCTCCATCAGATTAAAGCAGCAGGCGATGGGGTCAATGCTCAGGAAGAACCTGCCAACGGCCGAAAGCTTCAAAATCCCTTTCAAAAATGCGGGAAAGGTTAAAACGAGCAGGATCAGGACAGAGGTCAAAATAGACGCCTTGGTGCTTTCCAAAAGGACGGAGAGCATGACGGCAATGCCCGTAAAGGCCAGCAGAGTGAGAAGCCCGCAGAAAAAGGTGATAAACAGGGCGCTGGCCGTCAGACCGGAGCCGGCGCTGATGGCGAGGATATAGGGTACGGACACCAGCAGCAGCACAAAGCCTATGAGCAGTGAGCCCACATATTTTGACAGGGTGAGTTGCAGCTTTGAAATTGGTGTAAGCAAAAGACTCTCTAAGGTGTTTTCCTCCCGCTCGGCTACGAAGGAAGAGGCGCCAAGCACCATGCAGACCATCAGTGTCAGAAATAAAACAGCCTTGATAGCGTATTGAAGAACGTCGGTCTGTGAGAAAGCGGAAGCCTCACGGATCGTAGTGGCGAGGACGCAAAGCGCCGTGAGAATCACGGAAACCGCTGCAATCATCCAAAGTCCTTTGCTTTCGTAAAGGCTTTCCCGCAGCTCCTTTTTTACCATGGACTGATTCATGCGATACCCTCCTTTTCGGCGTCGGTGACTTTGAAGAAAATGTCTTCCATGCTGAGTGTTTTATGGGTCATTTCACGGATATCCAGACCGTTGGAAAGGATCGCCGTCACCAGCTCGTGCTTGACTGACAGTACCTCATCATCGGAAAGGCCGGACTCGCACTCAATGAGAAGCTGCCCATCCTCTCCGGCAACCCGCGCGACCTTTTTGAGCTTGCGGATCAGACCTTCTGCGGCTTCGTTGTCGCTGGTCTGCAAGAGCATGGAGTAGCCATCCCGGTACTTTTCCTGCAGCTCGCGGATGCTGCCCTGTTCCACCAGAGAGCCGTCCTTGATAATGCAAACCTTGTTGCAAAGCACCTCAATGTCTTTGAGCATATGAGAGGTGATAAAGATGGTGATACCGTCACTCTTGTTGATATCGAACAGGAGCTGCTGGATTTCCCGCTGGCCCCGCGGATCAAGGCCCAATGTCGGCTCATCGAGGAAAATGATTTGCGGGCGGTTCACCAGAGCCTTGGCAATCCCCAGCCGCTGCTTCATCCCGCGGGAAAACTGCCCGACAGGGACATCCGCTTTGTCGGCAAGGCCGACCTTGGCCAAAAGTGCTCTCAAATACTTCTCGTCAGAGCCGCCGTGATTGAACAGCGCGTAAAAGTATTGCAGGTATTCCTTGGCCGTCATCCAGTAGTAATAGCCGTGAGATTCCGGCACAACGCCGATCATCCTTCGGATTTCAGAGGCGTGGCCGTCCACCTCCATGCCGCCGATTAAAACTTTTCCCCGTGTGGGAGTCAGCAGTCCGTCCAGCATACGGATGGTGGTGGTTTTTCCGGCGCCGTTGGGACCGAGAAAGCCGAAAATATCGCCTTTTTCCACATGCAGACTCAAATCCTTTACCGCCCGGAAGCCGTTTCGGTAGGTTTTTTCAAGATGTTTAGTTTGTATCATAGGGTTTCCCTCCTTCATAATATGGGGGCTGCATGGCCCCAAGGGTTTGGCCGATGCAGCCCCGCTTTTGGTCAAACGATGCGCTTTTATTTGGTTTTGTCTTTCAGCGGCTTTCCACAGTGAGGACAGTAGGCAGCTTTTCCATCCACCACCGTGCCGCACTCTCCACACTTCATTTGCAGAGATGCTCCGCAGACGCGGCAGAAGGCGCCGGATTTCTGGTAGACCCCACAGCTTGGGCAGACCGTTTGCTGGCTGCGCGCAATCAGGAACCCAATGACCGCCGCAAGGTTAAAGAACAGACCCAG
Organism: uncultured Clostridia bacterium; assembly: GCA_937858235.1. Classification (GTDB taxonomy): domain Bacteria; phylum Bacillota; class Clostridia; order Oscillospirales; family Oscillospiraceae; genus Onthomonas. Next base: position 11,068 of record CALLZZ010000094.1, on the reverse strand, counting down.
AATCGTCCAAAGCGTCCGATTCATGTCCGCCTTCGACGCCGCCTGATAGAGCCAAGCCATAATCAGCAGCCAGTAGGCAAGCGCCAGCAATCCGCAGAGGCTCACGTAGGTAATGAAGGTCGCGACGGCGACCACTGTGGGCTGTGTAAATTGTCCGGACTCGAAGAAATCGGGTCCTTCATATTCGCGTTCGTGCTCCCGTTCACGATCTCCGTAATCATGCTCTCCATCATAACGGACGTCTTCGCTGCCCCGGTTACTTTCATAGGTTTGATGCCAGGTGACGGCCTCACTGATTTGTGTGCGGAATAGGAATCCGGTCAGAATACCGCCCAAAAGGACGATGACAAGCGACAGCAGGATGAAGTGTTTTGCGGTCTTTTTGAAATCCATGCTCATAATTTTCGTTTGCAATTTAGTCATGTTGACCCCTCCTTACAGGTTGATGTGTTCATTGTATCAGCGGCTGCTAAACTGCTGTTTTCCTGAAGATAAACTGCGGATAAAATGTTTTCTTTTTGATAGATTCGGGCAAGCTTTTCGCCAACGGCGTCCAAACTGCGCTCCCTTGCAACCCGCAGGCCCGAAGCGGTGAGGTCAGGTAAGGCGCCTGTCAGGATGGCGGCTGTTTTTTCCGCAAACCCGGCGAGAGAGCTTGCCTTGTGGACGCTCTGCCCATCGGCCAGCCAGCCGTTATAGACCGGAATATCCCGTACCAAGGCGGGGATGCCGCAGGCGAGCGCTTCGAGCACCACGATTCCCTCCGTTTCCTCGTTGGAGAGGAAGGCAAACAGATCGCAGCCGCAATAGGCGTCCCGCAGCTCCTCCCGTTCCACATAGCCGGGAAAGCTGAGATTTTTCGGAGCGTTTTGGATGGCGGTGCGGATGCGCTTTGGTACAAGATTCAGATTGGTATACCCAAACCAGAAAAAGCGCACCTGCGGCAGAGCGCGGGCCAGCTCCACAAAATCCAACAGACCCTTGCGCTCGATATAATGTCCCACGGAAATGACCGCTTTTTCTGCTGGGCTGAGTCCGTATTTGTTTCGGAAGGCGGTACGGCGCTCCAGGCTGGGGGCAAAAAAGTCGGTATCTACACCGTTGGAAAGGGCATAGATTGGCCTTTTGACTCCATAGCTCTCCAGCACCCGCTTGGAATAAGGGGTGGGCGTAATCACGAGGTCGCCCAGCTCGTAGCAGTGGATAATCCAGCGCTTAAACAGCGGGGCAAACAGATTGGAACCCTTGAAGGAATTGCGGAAATCCTCCATCGTGGAATGGCCGTAATAGACGACCTTCCTGTGCCGCAGCCTCGCAAACCATGCCGCCACCGGGGAGTCAGGAAACACCGTGTTGATATGTACGGCAGACGAGGTCTCCGTCCATTTGTTCGTGGCCTCAATGCCGATGCGCTCCAGCATATCCCTCTGGTGCAGGATGGCTTGTCCAACGCCGCTTTTGCGTACCAGTGACAGACAGCCGGAGTATAGGGTAATGCTCATAGATTCTCCTCCTTTCAATGCACCAACGCTGCAATCTGTTTAAAAACTACATTCAGCCCCAAGCTATACAGAGCGATGGAGGCGGGCTTTCCCATCAGAATGATAGCGGTAAATTTCCGCCAACTGATCCCCGTGGTGCCCGCCAGATAGCATAGGAAATCATCCGGCGCCACAGGGAAAAAGATGGCGATGGCAAACCACCGGGCAAATTTGCTCTCGCTTCCCGTCCAGGCTTCATACTTTGCGATCATCTTGTCGCTGAACATGGCATACAGTACGGACTTGCCAAAGTTTCTGGAAATGATGAAAGCCAGGATGGAGCCGATGCAGATTCCAATGTAATTGTAAAGAAAGCCTGCCCATGGCCCAAACAGCAGCACCCCTGCCAAACAGCCGAGTCCGCCCGGCAGGAGAGGAATCACCACCTGGACCACTTGAAACACGATGAAAACCAGCGCACCCATCCGCCCAAAGCCTGAGATATACGTCTGCAAAGCCTCCTGAGAAGTAAATAGGTGCTGATGAAAGGCATAAACGGCAAATATCATACAGCCGACTAAACTGAGGATAGAACAAATCTGGATGGTTCTTTTCGCAATGTTTATCGACATGGGATCACCTCTGAACAGACCGCTCTCTCTTCAATGTTCGCTTCTCCAAGGGTTTCAAAGTAGACTTTCTCCGCTCTTTCCGCGAATGCGGCGGCGGAAAAGGCTTGCTGTGCGAATTTGGCCGCATTCTTGCGCATGATTTTTTGTATGACTGCATCGCTAAGCAGGAGTCTCATATCCGCCAGGTATTCCCGTTCCGTTTCATATTGCCAACCGTTGTAGCCATCCAGAATGACTCCGTCCAGACAGGCATCCCTGCGGCAGAGTGCCGGCAGCCCCGATGCGAGGGCTTCAATGTAGGTGAGTCCTTGGGTCTCGCTGACGGAGGCACTGACAAACAGGTCTCCCATGTGGTAGAAGTCGCCAATTTGCTCCGGAGGAATCATACCGGCAAAGCGTACCGAATCCCCGATGCCGAGATCCAACGCCATTTTCTCCAGTGTATCGCGGTAAGGCCCATCCCCGACAATCAGGAAGGTAAGCGTCCGTGTGTCCTGCTTTGCGTAGTACCCCAGCAGCTCCTCCAGATTCTTCTCCTTAGCAAGACGGCCGATATAGAGCAGAATGCGGTTTTCATCCGGAATGTCAAGCCGCTTCCTGATGTCAAACTTCTTTTCTTCCGAGGTTTCTGCTGTGAACCGATCAAGGTCGATGCCGGTGGGTACCACATGAATGGGCCTGTCAATTCCATAACCGCTTAAAACAGCTCGCACCTTTTCCGTGGGAGCGATGACGGAGGCGCACTGCTCAATCACCCAGCGTGATAGTGTAGAGGTCATTTGCCGCCCCCATTTTTTGTTGGACATGAAATAGTGGGTGTAGTCCTCGTAGACCGTGTGATAGGTGTGGACAATGGGGATGGACAATCTCTTGGCGATCCGACGGGCCATCAGGAAGGTGGAAAACTCACACTGAGAGTGGATGATGTCCGGCTTCCAATCCAAAATCCGCTGCACAAAACCACTGGAGAGGGCCGCCTTAATTCTGGCGCCGGGATAGATTTTCCCCGCGCCCACCGAACCGATATAGGTTACCCCATCCGATTCATAGGAGTGGAGGGTCTGCGACAGGGTCAGGACACGAACCTCATGTCTGCGCCGGATAAGCTCTCTCCGCAGATTCAATACCGAGGTCACAACCCCATTCACGGTCGGGGCATACCAATCTGTTGTAATCAGGATTTTCATAAAGCGCAACTCCTTCCTTATAGACAATTGCCGGCGCCGGTGCCAAAGCCCTCATAACACGGCTTGTCGCCTGAATGATGAACATAGCGTCATTGTGATAGTTTCCAGGCAGCCCGGTGTATTCTTCGTGAAGTCCGGCAATAAAGGTGCCGGCATCTTTGGGTTTTTCTCCCACACTTACTTGCGCCCACCGGCGCAGTTCGGCAACAAGGTGCGGGTGCAGATGTGACTCGTAGACACGGTGTTCCCACAGCGTGCCTGGATAGCTTTCGTTGTGGGGATAGGTGAAAGCGTCTGCGAGATAGTGCATCAGCTTCCCCAGCCGATAGTAATCCCGCATAGTCCAGCTCGTTCTGCCTTGCAGATGTTCAATCACACGCAGGGTATATCTCCTTGAACTGTTGTAATTATGTCCTCTGAGTTTTTGGCACTTGATAGAGCCCTTCATGTAAGAGAACATATTGAAATCCGGCTCAATGCAGCCTAAAATAAATGCTTTTTGATTTATCACCGAATGGCAGGCCGGAATATCGTTCAATAAATAACCGGCCAATAATACATGACTTCTCATTTCCATATACAATCAACCTCGCCATAAAAAAATCCACTTGCTTTCTGGTATGAAACCAGTATAAGCAAGTGGGTTAAACTGCATTTATCATTCAGTTAAACTATAGATAAAATATGGAAGGTTTGAACATGATATCTGTCCTCATCCTTTGAGTCGATACCCCGCGCCCCGCACCGTCTGGATATACCGGGGATTGCCTGGGTCTTTCTCTATTTTGTCCCGCAGTCGGTTAATGTGGACGGCGACGGTGGCGCTGTCTCCCAGGGCGTCCATGCCCCAAATGCGTTCGTAAAGGGTTTCCCTGTTAAACACGATGTCGGCATTTTGCGCCAGAAACAAGAGCAGTTCGTATTCCTTGTTTTTCAGCTCAATCTCCCTATCGTCCACATAGACCCTATGGGTATCGGTATTGATTATAATACCACCGATTGTAATCTGCACCGACACCACCTGATCTGTTTTTTTCAACCTGGCATACTGTGCCAGATGCGCCTTTACCCGCGCCACCAATACGCTTGGAGAAAAGGGCTTTTCGATGTAATCGTCTGCACCAAGCCCCAACCCGCGTATTTTATCAATGTCCTCTCGCCGGGCGGTAACCATCAGAATAGGGATGTCCAGCTCCTCCCGCAGCTTGCGGCAGACGGCAAAGCCGTCGATACCGGGCAGCATCAAATCCAGCAGGATCAGATCAAAGCCGCCTCGCAAGGCTTTCTCAATACCCATCACCCCATCTGGGGCAATTTCAACTTCAAAATGTTCAATAGCAAGGTAATCACGTTCAATAGCAGCGATTGCTGCGTCGTCTTCTATAATCAGTATTTTCTCCATGTCATTCCTCCACTTTCGGCAGGCAGATCGTAATGTCGAGCCCGCCTTGTCCCCCGGCTGTTGCCTCTATGGTTCCATTCATGCGCCGCACCGCATTGGCAGAGATGGCAAGACCAAGTCCGCTGCCGCGGTGAGGATTCTGCCGGGACGGGTCGCTGCGGTAGAATACCTCGAACAGGTGAGGTAGCGCCTCCTCTGGCACACCCGGACCGTCGTCGCAGAGGGACAGGCAGTATCCATTTTCCTCACGCAGGGAGATGGTCATAGTCCCCATATCTTTCGATTTATATTTCGCGCTGTTCTCCATGATGTTGGTGAGCACCCGGCGAAGCTGGTCTGGGTCGGCATACACTGTGGCCGGAGCCAGAGAACCGATGGTGAGGGTCAAGCCCTTTTCTTCATACTCTGTCTCCAACGCCCGCACAAGCTGCCGCACTTCATCATCCAGCTGCAGCAGCTCCGGACTCACCGGGTATTCGCCAAGCTCCATTTTGGAGAACAGGAAGATCTTAGAGAGCATGCGGTCGATGTCCTCGGCTTTGCTCTTGATGATCGCCAAATACCCTCTTTGTGCTTCGGGCGTTTGGGCAACGCCGTCCAAAAGCCCCTCCACATAGGCCTGGATGGAGGTCAGGGGGCTGCGCAGGTCATGAGATATCCCAACCAGCAATTCCTTACGGCTCTGCTCATGCTGCGCCGTCCGTTCCTCCGAGGCTTTGAGGCGGGCGGCCATTTCGTTAAAGTCGGCGCAGACGGGTGCAAACTCGTCCTGCTCGCTGTAGTCGATGCGGTGCTCCAGATTCCCGTCACTGATCTGGCGCACACCGTCCGCCAAAATGTCCAGTGGTCGCTCAATCTTCCGAAATACAAACCGGATGAGAAAACGGTTTGTGAGCAGGATAGAAAAGAGAACGGCAAAAATCAGCACAATGGCGGAGAGCACAACGGCGACCTTCAGTGTCTCGTAGGACAGCTCGGAAGGACTGTTAAAGATGGAGATGCGATAGAAAGTTCCGTCAATTTCAGCCGAATGGACATACAACTCCCGGCTGCCGCTCGAAACAAATCCTTTGCCACCCAAAGCGTCTACCGCATTTAATAGGGTAGTGTCGGAATCGGTTGTGTGCCCGTATTGATAAATATTCTTGTTGGCAGAATCCACAGACAAGGCCATAGCATTTTTGTCCAGCAGGCCGCTGATGCCCGCCAAATCCTCCGCCTGGTTTTTATGGGTTCCCTCCCTCAGAGATTGCTCGACAAGCATAGAAACGCTGCGGCTGGCCCGATAGAAGTCCTCGCTGTCCTCAAAGCCCAGCCCCGCGCCGTATTGAATCGAAAGCCAGATGACGCCCACGCATAGAGCGCCAATGAGAGCGGTAATCGCCACCGGGACAGTAATCATCAGGATGTTGGAAATCACCAATCGTTTCTTTATATTTATATTTTTTGTAAAGCGTTCTTTTATCTTCATTTTAAGGTGCCTCCTCGCTCAGGGATATTTAAAGTATAGCATATATTTCCCGATTGGTCTTAAACAGGAGATAAACAATACGGTAAAGTGCGTTTTCCTTTCTATATTGCATAAAAAAACGGTTTTGTCAAATAGGCAAAGCCGTTTTTTGAGTAGTTTATCCAGAGTTTAACTTTAATTTGACTGCAGTTTATTTTGAACTGTTAAAATGACCGCAAATGATGAAATCTGCGAAGGCACACATATTGATCGTGCGGTTGCAGCCTTATTGGAGGAATATTTATGGAACAAATGATGATTGACATCATAAACGGCTTTGGCTACATCGGAATCGCATTTTTAATTGCGGTTGAAAATATATTCCCGCCCATTCCTTCCGAGGTAATCCTGACCTTTGGCGGTTTTCTGACGACGGTCAGCAATATGAATGTGTGGGGGGTGATCCTTTCCGCCACCATTGGAGCGGTGGCCGGGGCCTTGGTTTTGTATTACCTTGGCAGACTGTTGAATGCGGAAAGGCTGGAGCGGCTCTTTGAAAGCAAGCTCGGCCGCAGGCTGCATTTGAAAAAGGAAGATGTACGCAGAGCGGAGGGGTGGTTCTTCAAACATGGGAACAAGACGGTTTTCTTCTGCCGGTTTATCCCCCTCGTGCGGAGCCTGATTTCCATACCGGCCGGTGCCGCTAAAATGCAGATGGGCTCGTTCCTGCTTTTAACTGCGGCTGGCACAGCCATCTGGAATACCGTGCTGGTATTCCTCGGAAAGTTTGCCGGGGATGCCTGGGGAAACATTGCGAACTATGTCAATGTGTATTCGATTATCGCTGTTGGAGTTTTGGCGGTCATCGCCATCGTGGTGGGGGTAATCTTCATTAAAAAGAGGTTTCTAAGCCCACGCGGAACCGCCGGGAAAGACGAGGTAAAATGAATCGGTACCAAAAACTGGCGTCCAATACTGTTACCTTTGCGATTGGGACCTTCAGCTCAAAATTCCTGGTCTTTCTGATGCTGCCTCTCTATACCCGCACCTTATCCAGCGCGGAGTACGGAGAGGTTGATCTGGTTGTTCAGGCATGTAACCTGATGTTACCGATTGCGACGGCCGGCATCATGAATGCAGTGATACGTTTTGGGCTTGACAAGAGCGTAAACAAAAAAGGTGTTTTCTCCTTTGGGCTCTTGACCTGTTTGGCTGGTTTTTCCCTTTTGTGGCTTGCCAAACCGCTGCTTATGAACATAGGCTTTCTCGCTGCCAACATTCGGTATGCCTACCTTTTCGTATTTGTGGCTGCGCTTCACTCCTTGTGCTCCAACTTTATTCGGTCACAGGAATATGTGAAGCTCTATGCTTTTGACGGGCTTTTGCGGACAGCACTCACCGTTGTCCTGAATATCATCTTTTTGGTGGTGTTACGCATGGGTGTGTCGGGATACCTGCTGGCGACGGTTTTGTCAGACACCATATCTATGGTCGTTCTGTTCTTTGCGGCGCGGCTCTACCGCTTTTTCAGCCTGAAAAGCATAGACAGGGATGCCTCTGTCAGCATGTTGAAATATGCCCTGCCGCTGATCCCCACCACCGTTTCCATCTGGATCATCAACCTCTCGGATCGGTATATCCTGTCGTACCTGATCGGAAACGAGGCAACCGGACTGTATGCGATTGCCTATAAAATACCAACCATTATTACCATCATGGCGGTAATCTTTATGGACGCTTGGCAGATTTCATCCGTCAAGGAATACCGGCAAGAGGATGGCGCTTACTTTTTCTCCAAGGTTTTCAGCGTTTACAGCGCCCTTGTATTCACGGTGACCTCGGCGCTGATTACTCTTGCACAGCCCATCACCAGAGTGCTTGTCTCCGACAGCTTTTACAGCGCATGGCAATATATGCCTATCCTGTTGCTGGCAACGGTGTTCTCCTGTTTTGCCACCTTTTTAAGCAGCATCTACATGAATGAGAAGAAAAGCGGACACGTCCTGATGACGACGCTCGTCAGCGCCGGCATCAACATTGTTCTCAACTTTGCACTGATTCCTATATTCGGCATCCAGGGCGCAGGGTTATCCACGCTACTCAGCTACCTCGCCATGTTTTTGATTCGGGCAATTCATAGCCGATCCTTCATCAAAATGACCTTGGGCGTTCCGTGGCTCATTGGCAACACGGTCATCCTACTTGCACAGGTTGCTATTCTTTTTATAGGAAGCCAACATTGGCTATTCTATGAGCTGGCGCTGACTGTGTTCATTTTGGGCCTTCATATAAAGACCCTATTGGCTGGAGTAAGAAAGGTGGTGAAACCATAATGAATATTTTTAACACACATCGAAAAAACAAAAAAAGGAGTTTTTCCCACGAAGGGAAAGGGCTCGCATTGATCGTCGCCATTGCACTGGTCCTGACAACCGTAACCGCTTGTGGCAATGCCGGACAAGCCGCTGGCATAGCAGATTCCGTATCCCTTTCCACGGAATCTGCGGTGTCTGCCGAGGAAACGTATTCCGCTCAACTGGTTTCCTCAGTGATCCCGGAACCAGTGAAAAGCGCGCCCACTCCAAAAGTGGTACAACCGATAGTTGCTTCTCCACGTATCAGTAAAATTACAGTCACCTTTTACGGAGAAGCGACTACCTCCAAGGGCTTCACCTGGTACACGGACAGCGGTTCCCAAACCAGCGATGTCCAAGTGGTTGAACGAAAAGAAGATCTGTTGTCGGATTTTAGTCAGGCAATCATTTTTCAAGGTACTGTCGGAAAATCGAATAATTCACCCAAGGAGGTCGTCCACAAAGCCGTCGCCACCGGCCTGAAAAGCGATACGGCCTATGACTATCGTGTTGGAGACGCTAAATTAAACATCTGGAGTGAGCCGGCTGTTTTTACCACGGCGCCCGAAAAAGGTTCTTTCACCTTTATTGACTTATCCGATACGCAGTTTGCCGACCAAGCGGGAGCGAATGTAACTGCGGACACGATTAAAAAAGCGTTGTCCCAGGCGGGAAATGCCGGGTTTATCGTTCACAACGGCGATGTGGTGGATAACAAATCGGAGAAATTATGGAATTTGCTGCTGCAAACCTCAAAGTCCAGCCTAATAAATACGACTATCATGCCTGCTGTGGGCAACCATGATGTCGGGAACAGCACCTTTATTGACCATTTCAACCTTGACACACCTGCGGCGGCGACGAAGACAGGAGCGTATTATTCGGTGGACTACAGCAACGCGCATTTTGTCGTGCTGAACACAAACGAATCGTCAGGTAGTTATAAAAGTTTCACGGATGCACAGGTGGATTGGCTGAAATCCGATATTAAAGCCGCAAAAAAAGCAGGGTCGCAGTGGATTATTGTTGTTATACATATAGGTCCGTATACGGTTGCGGAGCATTCCTCTGACTCCAATGTGAAAGATACGCGCACAAAAATTGCCCCGCTCTTCAATGAGCTTGGCGTTGATCTTGTGCTGCAGGGACATGACCATGTATATGAGCGAAGCAAGCCCATTGTGAATGGAGCTGCCACTAAGAAAACCACGGTGACGGAACGCCTGGGGGACCGCACAATCGAATGCATGATTGACCCCAAGGGGCCTCTTTATCTGACGCCCGGTACTGCCGGAACAAAGCATTATTATCAGAATCCCAAACTGAGTCAGAGTTATCTGAGTTTATTTGATGTTGCAAAGGGTCCGTACAAGGGTGATCCAGACATGAAAAACCAGGAAACCTTTATGAGCATAACCATTGACGGAAATGTTCTCACGGCAACTGCATACCAAATATCAAAAACCAAAAACGATGGCCAGCCCTATATGATCGATCAATTCAAGATAAAGAAGGTGTAGCACAGTCGATGGAACATACAGAAAAATCGTAATGTAGGCTTGGAAAAAATAAATAAAAACAAGGGCAAACCTGCTAAAAGGCAGGGACGCAAAGCCGAGGGTCTAAGGTATTTTAAGATACTATGATAGTCTGGCTGCTAAAACTGTGCGAAGCCTGCCCTCATGTTGAGGACAGGCTTTTACGCTTTTTATCGAGCATTTCAGGCATCAGGATATCGGCTTTCGTTATACATCATGGCGAAAGGGGTAGTTTGTATGACTCAACCTTTTTATCTTTCTACGAGGTGTAAATAGAGACAGAGCAACTTGTACATACCCTCCTTTACCTCTACAATTTAATTATGCAAGGTTAAAAAAGTCAGCATTTTGCCGTGGGCATCGTGCTGACTTTTTTCTTTCGACAAGAAAATCTATACAGCGACTAAATATTCCAAATAATGGGGTGTTTTTCGCTGTTTTTTATATAGGCGAAGTTATTCCGCGCTGCCGCGCTCCTCCGCTTCTGACATTTTGATTCACCATCAAAATTTCAGAAAACGGAGGACAAGCCATATGGCAGAGAAAAAAGAATATCGAATTAAGGTGCAGGGGCAGCTCGTCCCTGTCAGCGAAGAAGTCTATTTGACCTATCACCGCATGAAGCGCCGCGAAACTTATCTGGAGGAAAGGGATACGACAAACGGCGTGTTTTATTACAGCGCCCTGGATACGGAGGGAACCAATGGTGAGGATGTAATTCCCGACCTTGTTTCTCCCCGTGTGGAGGATGCCGCAGTGGACAAGCTGTTGGCAGAAAAGCTCCACCAGTGCCTCTCACAGCTCACCAGAGACGAACAGGAGCTAATTTTTACTCTGTTTTTTCAGAATAAAAGTGAGCGTCAACTCGCTGCGGAAACCGGCATTCCACAGAAAACCATCAATGACCGGAGACACAGAATTCTGGTCAAACTAAAAAAACTTATGAAAATTTAAAAATAATTCCGCTCAACCCCCTCACGAAATCGGCTTAGTAGTGAGGGGGTTTTTCTATTCACCCTCATTG
>CALLZZ010000093.1 GCA_937858235.1 uncultured Clostridia bacterium | reverse complement strand
ATGCTCATGTGGTCGCCGTTGTAGGTGCACCAGCCCAGCGCCAGCTCAGAGAGATCGCCGGTACCGATGACCAGGCCGCCGGTTTTGTTGGCAATGTCCATCAGCACCTGGGTCCGTTCCCGAGCCTGACAGTTTTCATAGGTGACGGTGTGGTCTTCGGGATCATGGCCGATGTCGGCAAAGTGCTGCATGACTGCCTCGCTGATGTCCACCCGACGGAAGGTGGTGCCCAGAAGCTCTGCCATCTTAGTGGCATTGTCCCGGGTGCGGTCGGTGGTGCCGAAGCAGGGCATGGTGATGGTAATAATATCGTTGTTGGAGCGACCCAGCATGGACATGACGTTGGAGACGATCATGAGAGCCAGGGTGGAATCCAGGCCACCGGATAGACCAATGACCACAGTTTTAGAGTGGGTATGCTCCAGCCGTTTTTTGAGTCCCTGAGAGACCATGGCAAAAATTTCCCGGCAGCGAGCGGTTCGGTCGCCCAGATCAGCGGGGACAAAGGGGTTGGGGGCGTAATAGCGGGTGAGGTTTGTCTCGTCCAGAGGCAGAGAGAATTCAATTTCCGCACCGGGCAGCATATCCGCGCCGCCGGGGTAAGTGGAAATACGCTGACGCTCGAAGGCTAGACGGTGGACATCTACCTCGGTGGTGATGAGACCGGTGTGGAAGCGGCTTTCTGCCAAGAGGTTGCCGTTTTCCGCGATCATATTATGCCCCACATAGACCAGGTCGGTGGAGGACTCGCCATCCCCAGCGTCGGCGTAGACGTAGGCGCAGATCAGCCGACCACTCTGATCGGAGACCATGTTGCGGCGGTAGCGATCCTTGCAGACCGTTTCATCGCTGGCGGACAGGTTGAGGATAACCGTTGCGCCAGCGGTAGCCAGATAGCTGCTGGGGGGAATGGGAACCCATAGATCTTCACAGATTTCCGCGCCTACCACCAACTCAGGCAGCTCCTGGCAGCGAAACAGCTGGGTGGCGTCCAACATCGTCTCCTGGTGACACAAGGTCAGATCGGCGCACAGATCCTGGCCGGAGGTGAACCAGCGGGCTTCATAGAATTCGGTGTAGTTGGGGATGGTGAGCTTGGGGATCACGCCCAGGATCTCTCCCCGCAGGATCATCACGGCGCAGTTATACAGCTTATTCTGATACCGGATGGGCATGCCCACGGCGGTTAGCAGATTCAGATCGCTGGTTTCGTTCAAAATGTGTTCCAGTGCGGCTTCCGCCCCGTTCAGGAGGGTGGGCTGGAGGAACAGGTCAGCGCAGGTGTAGGCGGTGATGCACAGCTCGGGCAGTGCCAGTACCTTCACGGCTTGATCTGCGGCTTCCTTCATCAGAGCGATGATCTGCTCTGCGTTATACATGCAGTCGGCTACCCGGATTTTCGGCGTACCGGCGGCAATTTTGATAAATCCGTCCCGCATAGTGTAGTTCTCCCTTGCAAAAAGTTTCGTTCAGTGATATCATAGGTTGTGATATATGGTAATACTTTACCCCAAACGGTGAAAAAATGCAAGGATGCCACATTTTTTTGAGGGAAAAGGAAAATACGTTTGAAACGAAAAAAGTCATTGACGAATCTTGTTGCGAGTGCTATAATACAAAACTAAGCGGTGCAGATCGGTGCCGTTCAATTTTATTAAAGAGGTATTTCATGTATAACGACAAAACGTTAGTCTGCAAGGATTGCGGACAAGAATTCACTTTCACAGCTGGCGAACAGGAATTTTACGGAGAAAAGGGCTTCACCAATGAGCCTCAGCGTTGCAAAGCTTGCCGTGACTCCCGCAAAGGCGGTTCCCGCGGTAATGGCGGCGGTAGCCGTCAGATGTTCGACGCGGTCTGCGCGGAGTGCGGAAAGCCCTGTAAGGTTCCCTTTGAGCCCCGCGGTGGTCGTCCCGTCTATTGCAGTGACTGTTTTAGAAGATAAGAAGTGACTTCGAAAAATGCGCCCCTAAGGGGCGTATTTTTTTGTCCCGTTACCGGGACAAAAAAAGCTGCCGGCTCCCTGCCGGCAGCTTTGGTAAGAATACAGTGCGTGAGCGGAATTAGTAGTTCAGTTTTTCCTGAAGCCAGTTGACCAACTGGTCGATGGGTACCCGAACCTGGTTCATGGTATCCCGGTCACGGATGGTGACGCAGTTGTCAGCAGGGGTTTCGTTGTCGCCTACGGTCTCGAAGTCAACGGTGATGCAGTAGGGCGTGCCTACCTCATCCTGACGGCGATAACGCTTGCCGATGGAACCGGTGTCGTCATAGTCCACCATGAAGTACTTGGACAGCATCTCCCGGATCTCACGACCCTTGTCGCCCAGCTTCTTGGATAGGGGAAGGATGGCAGCCTTAAAGGGAGCCAGAGCGGGATGGAAGTGCATGATCACACGAATGTCATCGTTGCCTTTCTTGTCCTGTCCCACGACTTCCTCATCGTAGGCCTCGATCAGGAAGGCCAGGGTAACCCGGTCTGCACCCAAGGAAGGCTCGATGACGTAGGGAATATAGTGTGCGTTGTCAGCCTGATCGAAGTAGGTCATGTCCTTGCCGGAGGTGTTCTGATGCTGAGTCAGGTCGTAGTCTGTCCGGTCGGCCACGCCCCACAGCTCGCCCCAGCCGAAGGGGAACAAGTACTCGAAGTCGGTGGTGGCCTTGGAGTAGAAGCTCAACTCGTCCTGATCGTGATCCCGCAGACGCAGGTTTTCGTCCTTCATGCTCAGGTTCAGCAGCCACTGATGGCAGAAGTTCCGCCAATAATTGAACCACTCCAGGTCAGAACCGGGCTTGCAGAAGAATTCCAGCTCCATCTGTTCGAACTCGCGGGTCCGGAAGGTGAAGTTACCCGGGGTGATTTCGTTCCGGAAGGATTTACCCACCTGGCATACGCCGAAGGGCAGTTTTTTCCGGGTGGTACGCTGGATGTTCTGGAAGTTGACAAAAATGCCCTGGGCGGTTTCGGGCCGGAGGTAGACGGTGTTTTTCGCATCCTCGGTGACGCCTTGGAAGGTTTTAAACATCAGGTTAAACTGACGGATATCGGTAAAGTTGTGCTTGCCGCAGGTGGGGCAGGGGATCTCATGGTCAGCGATGAAGGCGGCCATTTCCTCCTGGCTGAAGGCATCTACGGGCTTTTCCAGAGTAAAGCCGTTTGTTTCGCACCAGCCCTCGATGACCTTGTCAGCGCGGAACCGTTCTTTACATTCCTTGCAGTCCATCAGCGGATCGGAGAAACCGCCCAGATGGCCAGAGGCGACCCAGGTCTGAGGGTTCATGAGGATGGCGGAGTCCAGACCCACGTTGTAGGGGTTTTCCTGAACGAACTTCTTCCACCAAGCCTTTTTTATATTATTCTTCAGTTCTACGCCCAAGGGACCGTAGTCCCAGGTGTTGGCCAGGCCGCCGTAGATTTCGCTGCCGGAGAAGACGAAGCCGCGGCTCTTGCATAGCGCGATGACCTTTTCCATAGTTTTCAGTTTGTTTTCCATAATGATAACTCCTTTTCTGCCGCAGCTGCGGCGGGAATTGACGGTTGAGAGGGGCAGTGGGGCACAAAAAAATCGCTCCAAGCAGCCTGACTGCTTAGGGCGAACGAATAGTCCGTGGTACCACCTAAATTCGGAGCGCCGGTGAGACCACCGCGCTTCCGCACTCACTGACCCGTAACGGCGGGGACCGGCGGCGTTTACTGAGTTTCTGTGCAGAGACGGTTCCTGCCGCAGCTCCGGGGTGCCTTCACCGGGATTGTTTGGCGGTCTCGCACCAAAAGTGACCGCTCTCTGAAACCTGAAATTCCCGGGTACTCTTTCCCATCGACGCATTCTTTCGTATTGTAAGATATCGTACCATGTTTTTGATTGGATGTCAAGGCAGAGGTGTGGGAAAGCCAAGCGGCTGCCGATACAGCTTGGCAGCCACTTGGTATGATTGCAGTTATGCAGTCCACTGAGATCAGGAATCGGTGGAGGCAGGGCTGTTGTGTGCTAACACATTGTAGTTCACCTTGGAGGTGTCCAGAGAACCATCGGGTTTCAAGGCATAGGCACCCAGCGTGGTTTGGCACTGAGTCGCGCCGCCGCCTAAATTATAGGCATCCTTAAGCCGTCCCTCCAGATCGCTGTAGCTGATGGTAAATTCCACAATCCCTTCCGCATAGCTCTGAAGAAGGTATTGACCGGAAATAAACACCAAGCCATTTTTGCTGAAGTAGAACATATCGTCGGTTACCACATCCTTGAGATCGGCTGTTTTGATGCGGTCAAGGAACAGGCCATCCTTCTTGTGAATCTGGTTGACAAAGCGGATGATTTTATCGCAGGCCACCTGATCGACTCCGTTGCCCAGATCCTTTAGCGTCAGTACCTGGCCGGTGGCGGAATCGTAGTTCCGGGCGTAGCGGTTATCGTTTCCGGTGTAGTTGCCTTCGTCAAAAGTCAGACTGATGACCTGGTTATCGCAGCGGCCCCGGGTAATGGACAGGGAGTGGTAGTAGGCAGGGGAATCCAGTTTCCTGCCGTTTTCGTCATAAAAATCCGTGGCATCCTTGAAGTACTCGTCAGAAGTGGCGCGGAACGTGGATAAAATCTGATCCAGATCGGCTTGAATTGCCTTCTGTGCGGTCTCATTGCCGGGGACAGTTACGGTAGCGCTATCCCACTCACTGTTCACCAGAACGGCGTCATTGGCACCGTAGCTCCAGACCTGAGTCGCTTTAGAGAGGGTGACGGCAGGACGGGGTGCCTTCTGGGCTGCGGACGGGGCAGCAGAGGAAGCATAGGTAGATGCAACGGAATCTGCTCCAGAACCAGAGGGAGCCTCAGCAGCACCGCAGGCGGTCAGAGACCGAGCCAACAGGGCAGTCAGAAGCAGAGCGGTAAAACGTTTCATATGCAATATCCTCCTAGGGGTACGGAGCAAGCTCAGTTGGACAGGGCGAAGGTGTGGAGTACGTCCTCCACCTGATTGCTGAAGGCGCTGTAGCGCTGGGCATTTTTGGCACTGGCGCCTTCGAACTGCACGTCGGTGGGGTAGACGGCTACATAGCTGATGTCGCCGTTAATGCTTAGTAGCTCATAGTCCGGCAGCTCCACATAGCTGTCATCGTTGTAGGACTCCAGAGAGAACAGCCAGCCACCGCCCATTTCGCTGTAGCAGCCGTTTTCGTAGAAGGAAGCGGCCGTGTCGTCCAGTGTGACATAGACCTTGTCGGCCCATTCCTTGGGGATGGTGAGAACCCAGCCGTTGCCCTCAAGTGTCCCGGCGGGAACCACCTGATCCTGGGGCTGGAAGGCCTGTTCCCCGGCATCGGTTTCTTTGGGGACAGTCTCGATAGGGCTGTTGGATAAGTTGTTGTAGTTGTGGGGGAGAAAGGCATCGTTTAGCTCATGGCCGAATGCTGCGTAAGGGATGGGAAACTCGATGATCCCGGCGGCATAGCGCTGAAGCTCGTACTCCCGGGAGATGAAAACAATGTCCTGATTGGTCAGGTAGAAGGTGGGGTCAACGGAGGTGCTGTAGTAATCGTGAATCTCTTTGGCGTCCTCGGTGCCGTCCAGCACCACATGGCTGATGTTTTCCTGGTAACCCTCAAAAAGCGAAGCGGCATGCTGTTGGGCTTGATTGGTGACCAGTTCCGTTGCGGCAGCCCGGAATCCATCGCCCAGCATGGCGAAAGTCAGCCGCTTTCCAGTTTCCGTGCAATAGTTTCTGGCGCTGCGGTAGTCGCTGCTGTGGGCACCGGCGGTGGCACTGATTTGATCGCTGAGGATGCTGATTACGGATTCATCGGTTCGTTGAATGGTCAGATTCAATTCCACGCAGTAAGGAAGATTCGCAGTATCTTGCTGCTGATAGGCCTCCTGTGCCAGAGGCAACAAATCTTTTTTTGCATAGGGGATCAGGTCGTCCTGCACCAATCGGCTCAGATCTGACTGAATGACCTGCTGTGCCAGAGGATGGTTGGAGATGGTGATGGTAGGGGCGTCGTAGGCGTAGCGGACCAGAACCTGCCCATCATCTGCCTTGAGCTCTTTTTCCACCCGTTTGAGCTGGATATTGATGGTGGCGGAAGTGGGAGTCGAAGCTCCAGATCCGCTAACCATAGGGGTGGAGGTTGTTTGCGAGGCATCTGCGTTTTCTGACTGGCAGCTGGTCAGAGTCAGCAATAATAATCCGCACAGGAGTACGGCGGTAAAGCGTTTCACTAGACGTTCCTCCTTAAGAGAACAGAGAGTGTATAATATTTACTAGTCTATCGTAAATTCGGGGTGGTGACAACAACAATCCCGTTACAAATTGCCGAGGTTTCTGACAAATCGATACAAAACGGCGGGGAATGGCATAGGGAAGGCGAGAAAATATTCAACGATTTTATCCAGAGTAATCTTGTAATAATTGTAAGGATTGGCTGGTTTTGAAAAGGTTTTTCCATTTTAAGTTGCAACTTCCTTTGCCATGTGCTACCCTTTGGGCAGACAAAGGGGTCAGGTACGCGAAGACGCGTCTCTGACCTCTTTGTTTTTGTTTTTTGATCACCGAAAGCGCGTAACACTGCGGAAAAGAGAGGGATTGACAAATGGACAGTATGACATTATATTACCGAAATACGTTGTGGATATTGGTGGGAGCCATTCTAGTTTTCATTATGCATGCGGGCTTCTCTATGGTGGAAGTGGGCATGTCTCGGGCAAAAAACGCTGCCAATATTGCTATGAAAAACGTGATGACGGTAGCCATTGGTGCGATTATCTACTTTCTGTCTGATGGGATTCATCTCTGCCACCTAGGCATCTGGCATTAACGGCTTCGTATATTTTTTGAGGGAATTTTCTGTGCCGTAGCGGCAGCCTTTACCTATCCTCGTTCCTAAATAGAGAGAACCGCAGGAGCAGTTGCTCCAGCGGTTCTCGTATTTATATGGGGTTGCATAGTTGGACTAAAGTCGCTTTTCCAGAAGAAAGCGTACCCGTAATCCCTGTTTGCGCCGCCACCAGACGTAGTTGAGCACATTGCCCAGAATAACGATGTTGCCACACAGATACAGCCAGACCATCAGGATAATCACCGAGGCCAAGGAGCCGTATACCGTGGAGTATCGGGTGGAAAAACTGATAAAGGTGGAGAACAGGGAGCTGGCACCTACCAGTAGGAGGGCAATAATCATGGCACCTTTCACCACGGGAGGCCGTTTATTACCCCAGGGTGCCGTGACGCGATACAGGAGGGAAAGGAAAAGCAGTGCTACCCCGAACAGAATAATCAGCCGAATCCAACGGAGGTTGGTCGGCAAGGGAAGCATATAGAAGAAGCCGCGGAACCACTGGAAAAACCAGTTTCCTGTCAGCACGACCACTAGGGACAGATGCACCACCACCAGCAGCAGAACTGAGAACAGCAGGGACGTAAGGAAGTACCAAATGCCGCGAAAGGTACGGCGGCCGTAAATCTCGGCGGAGATGGATAGGAGGCTGCGGAACGCAGCGGAAGAGGCGGTAATGGACATGATCAGGCCGGCGATAAAGAGGGCACTGGACTGATGAGAGAGGACGTAGGTTACATAGTCCGAGAAAATCGTAAAGGACTGGGAGGGGATAATGGACTTGAGAAAGGTGGTCACCGACTCAGGCTTCAGGGGCAGCCAGCCCACTGCTGCAATGACCATGATTAGCATGGGGAACAGGGTCATCAACATGTAGTACGCCAGCTCTGCGGAGCTGCGGGATACCCGGCGATCCAGGAACACCTCAATTACATCCACGATAAAGGCTACCACTGGGTAGCGCTCTTTCAGACGGTCCAAATACTGGTACAGTTTTTCTTCCAATGAGCCACCTCCTGGATTACGGTGTGAGCAACAGTATGATAATCCGTCCATTATACGCTATTCTATCCCGAAAAGCTAGCAAAAAACCGCCTGTACAAACAGACGGCTTATGCATCACAAACTATGTTGTTGATTAGCCCTCGATGGCGTTGAGCTTGATGGTCAGCTGATGCTTTCTGCGAGCGGCCTTGTTCTTATGCATCAGGCCATTGGCAGCAGCCTTGTCCACATGCTTCACAGCGACCTTGTAAGCAGCAGTAGCTTCTTCTTTGGCACCTTCGGAAACAGTGGCATCAAACTTTTTCAGTGCGGTCTTCACAGCGGAGACAGCAGCCTTGTTACGAGCGGCCTTGGTTTCGTTCACCAGTACGCGCTTTTTAGCAGACTTGATATTCGGCAAACCAAAAACCTCCTCTATCATGAAAATGGCAGGGTGATAAAAACACCTGTGCGGTTTTTTATTATAGCATCAGAGATGAAATATTGCAACTCTTTTTTTGATAAGAGCCGAAAAAACTTTTCCAAGGGCGTGCATAGTTGGTGGTTTTTGAAAGCATACTAGCGTATCGACAGAAACAGAAACGAAAAGCGGAGGAGCAACATATGGAGCAGAGGCAGAGAATACGAACCGACCTGGCTATGGAGGCCATGGAGCTGCGGGGCGCCAAGGCAGAGCACGCGGAGGGATTGCGCGGCGTTTCCTTCCGGGAGTTTGACCGAAACGGGATTCCGGTGACCGAGGTGAAGGTACTGGATGAAGAGGGCGCTAAGCAGCTGGGGAAACCGGTGGGAAACTACCTGACCCTGACCCTGGGGCAACTGCCGGGTCGTACCGGAGACACCTTTGCCCGTACCGTTCAGGCGGTTGCGGAGGAGCTGCGGGAGCTGCTGCCCGAGGAGCCGGAAAAGCCAGCGCTGGTGATTGGTCTGGGGAACCGGGACATTACGCCGGATGCAGTGGGTCCCATCGCCGTAGATTGCACCCTGGTGACCCGGCACCTGATCCAACAGATACCGGAATACTTTGGCGATTACCGGCCTGTGTCGGCGGTGGCAGCAGGGGTAGTGGGAAGCACCGGCGTAGAGAGTGCTGAACTGATCCGCTCTCTGGTGCGAGAAATTCAGCCCGGATTTGTCATCGCAGTCGATGCGTTAGCCTCCCGCTCCGCTAAACGGTTGGGAAAAACGGTGCAGATTGCCGATACCGGCATCACACCTGGTTCCGGAGTAGGCAACGCACGGGCGGAGCTGAATCAAGGAACCCTGGGGATTCCGGTCATTGCGGTGGGCGTGCCTACCGTGGTGGATGCAGGAACCTTGGCGGCGGATCTCACCGGAAAAGAGCTTCAGGATCAGTCCCTGGAACGGATGATGGTCACCCTGCGCGAGATTGATACCCTGGCGTCAGATACTGGAAAGGTAGTTGGTTATGCCATCAGCCTGGCGTTGCAGGAGGGGTTGGGGATCTCGGATCTGGAGCTGCTGCTGAACTGAGGCGAATTCACAAATGATTCACAATGCGGTCACGATTTTGCCGCAATTCTATTGTATTCTATCATCGAACCAAGAAAACAACTCCTAAAATTGGTTATAAATCTCTCTTTTTTCTCTTTCAAAGGAAAACGCTCGGTCATTGAATGATCGAGCGCTTTTCTTTTGATCCGGGCAGAGAAGCAAAAGAATGGCTGCAAACCCTCTCGGTGCAGCCGTTCTTAGAGTCCTATTTGGTTGTCAGTCGGTGTCCATGTCAAATTGAATTTTCTCGTGTTTCTTACCCTCTTCCGGAGCGAAAGAGAGATGACCACAGAGATGTTCCACTACGCCTACGAAGGCGCAGAAGGCGGCAAAAACTGCCGCGAGGCCGATGATAAATTTAACCAGATGTTTCATGCTGATTCCTCCCGAAAACAGGCTGGTGCGCAGGTCACTACAATCAGTGCAGCGCAAATGAGGTGGGAAATCAATGCCGCCACGAAGGAAATCCGTTATTTCCAGATCTGAGCCATTTCTGCCTGATGCTTCTTCATCTCAGGGACGAAGTCTGGGATCAGAGGCAGTCCGGTAACGGTCTGGTAGCGGACATAGAGCGCTTGGGCGAATTCTGCCCGGGCGACGCTGGAGGGACGGCGCAGGAACTCGGTGGTCAGGTCGCAGATCCGCACCCGATCCAGTCCGTCAGAATCCTTCAGCAGCTGGGCGATGGTCAGCCCACGGCTCATATCCTTGGGGTGGTATTTGTTTAAAATGTCCGGCAACTCCCGTTCCTTCCGGGAGTGTGCCTCTACCGCAGCCTGGAGAATCAGCAGATCCTCACCGGTTCGGCCGGTGACCAGTCCAATGAATCGAGCAGCGGTACTGCCGTGGACAAAATCTAATCCGTCCCGTGTGCGGCCAATGTCGTGATAGGAGCAAGCATCCAGCAGCAGACGGGTATCCGCCTCGGACAGCGCCTCATCCATCGCACACATAGCTCCATGGCAGGTGGTGCGTTCAACGTGACCGATGCCGTGAATGTCGCTCTCGTAGAGCACACTCAGATTCAGATTCTCCACAGCGTGCAGAAACAACGGATAGAACGTCCAGGCGTGCAGCCGATCCACCAGGGGTTGAAATTGATCCCAGTTCGGTTGGTTGAGTAAATCAAGCAGAATGCTGTCCCTGGTCATATCCGTTGCCTCCTATATTCATAAAATATTTCTTATCATAACATGAATGACACCGTGAAACAAGGCTAAAAAAAGAAGGCTTTGTGAACAAAAAGAGAAGATGCGATAAATACCGCACCTTCTTTGGATGAGTCATTTAGTGAGACTTGAGCACCGCACCCTTGTCGGCGCTGGTGACCAGGCTGGCGTAACGGGCAAGATAACCGGTTTTCACCTTGGGTTCGGGACAGACCCAGGCAGCTTTCCGGGCCGCCAGCACGTCCTCAGGGACGTCCAGAGAGATCTTGTGCCCGGGAATGTCGATGGAGATCTGATCCCCTTCCTCGACCAGGCCGATGATCCCGCCGGAAGCGGCTTCAGGGGAGACGTGACCGATGGAGGCGCCGCGGGTAGCGCCAGAGAAACGGCCGTCCGTGATCAGAGCAACACGTTCGCCTAAGCCCATGCCGCAGATAGCGGAGGTAGGGTTCAGCATCTCCCGCATACCGGGGCCGCCCTTAGGACCTTCGTAGCGGATGACCACTACGTCACCAGCTTTGATGCCGCCGGCGTAAATCACGGCGATGGCTTCTTCCTCGCTGTCAAAGACCCGGGCAGGACCAGTGTGCTGCATCATTTCCGGTGCCACCGCAGCCTGTTTGACCACACAGCCGTCGGGAGCCAGATTGCCGAAGAGGACGGAGATGCCGCCGGTGGCCATGTAGGGATTGCCCATGGGGCGGATAATCTCCGGATCCAGATTGACCGAATGGGTGATGTTTTCTCCCATGGTCTTGCCGGTACAGGTCATCACGTCGGCGTGGAGCAATCCAGCGTCTGCCAGTTCCTTCATCACGGCATACACACCACCGGCGCGATCCAAATCCTCCATGTAAGTGAAGCCGGCAGGAGCCAGGTGACACAGATTGGGGGTTTTAGCGGCGATTTCGTTGGACTGGTGCAGATCCATGGTGATGCCGCATTCCTGGGCGATGGCGGGAAGATGAAGCATGGTGTTGGTAGAGCAGCCCAGTGCCATATCTACGGTCTCAGCGTTATGGAAGGCTTCAGCGGTCATAACGTCCCGGGGGCGAATATTCTGCTTCAGCAGTTCCATGATCTGCATACCGGCCTTCTTTGCCAGACGCAGTCGGGTGGAGTAGGGAGCGGGAATGGTGCCGTTGCCGGACAGACCCATGCCGATGGCTTCAGTCAGGCAGTTCATGGAGTTTGCGGTGTACATGCCGGAGCAGCTGCCGCAGCTGGGACAAGCATTTTCGATATATTCTTCCACGCCGTCTTCGTCCAGCGTACCGGCGTGATAGGCACCCACTGCCTCAAACATGTGGCTC
>CALLZZ010000092.1 GCA_937858235.1 uncultured Clostridia bacterium | reverse complement strand
TTTATTCAATAAAAATCATCAATAGTAAATAATCCTTAAGTTTATGATGTTGGGCACAGCCGGGGGATAATTATTTTCCTGAGAATCTCATTGACTTTTTGTAATTCGGCATTTTTTTCAGCGCCATAAAAAGAAGCTGCCTGCCGCCCATGCGGGATTATATTCGCCATAAACCGATATCTGTATCTTTTCCTGCTGCTTCATCCAGCACTTTTTGCCAGAATACAAGCGTTTTCTCGTCCGCATACCATACCGTATGCGATCCATAAACAAATGTCAGTGCTCCGCTTCCTTCATTTCTGACAGGCGTCGCATGCTTCTCTTCCGCCAGCTGCGTAGCTTCTGCGCTCGTCAGCTGCTTCGCCGTTCCTGTTCCGTCAAAATCAAAGCCGCCATTTGCCAGTGCATAGGAAATGCCCGGTAGGCTGCCAAACTTTGCAGCGATTTTTTTCAGAAATTCTGCATCTGCCTTTGGCCCTGGTTTCGTACCACTGCCATACAGGTTATAGCACATGACAGAATAGGATGCACCGTCCGGAAAATTTAAGTCTTCAACCGGTGTGGATGTTTCCAGCACGATCCGCAGCTTCAAACCGTTTTTCTGACATAGTGTGATCAGACCTTTTTCGAACACAATGAACTGATTCCAAAGATTCAGATCGCTCCTGATCTTCTCATAATCGATTTCCACACCATCGTACTCGTTTTCAACCGCCAGCTGGACAATTTCTGCCGCATGTTCTGCCGCTTTTTCCGCAGTACCAATCTTATTCTTCACAAGGGAAATGTCCTTCGCCGAATGAGGTTTGTCATTGACCACAGACAGGTATTGCTGAATATTTTCAGTTTTTTCGGAGTCCCTCAGTTTTCTGGAAATCTTCAGCGTTTCATCCGGAATAAACAGTTTTTCCCTTTCATCATAATATGCAGCAAATGTGCTTATGCCATCAATTTTGTCGCTGGATGTCATGATATTCCTAACCGTCCGCTGTGTGTCCCAGTACACAGTCCAGACCGTCAGCTTCATATCATCTTTTTTCAGTGCTTCAACATCTATATATTTTGGGGTAACACCTGATGTACTGTTCCCAGATGTGAAATTTTCACATCCTGCCAGTACTCCAATCAGTACCAACGCTACAGACATCAGAACCGCTGATGATATTTTCAAAACACTGCCTGATGCTTTTTTCATATCGTTCTCTCCTAAAAGTAATCATAGATTCGTAATGAACCAGTCGACAATCTTATTCCAGAAATTTGTCCACACATCGGCAAATAATGCAAAACCATGCAGTGTATTGTCATAATAAACGGATGACTTGTTTGCTGCCGTGATTTTCAAATTCTTAAAAGCGCCATCATAGACATCGTCCGCGATATTTCTCTGACTCTTTCCATAACCTCCGAAAGCACTCTCCAGATAGATGCCGCCTCCTTTGGTTCTGTTTACCGTGATTTGATCAGCAACCATCCTGCCGTCAACTGTCAGGGTAAGCTCATTGCCATCAATCGTAAGGTCCAGCTTGCTGTCACCAGGATCCTGTATTTGAACCTCTGGAATGTATTCCTCGGCGCCCTGAGAAACACCGCGCACCTTCTTTTTCTTTGCATCCAGCGCTTCCAGTTTGTACAGCAGGCTGAAGGAATCATTCTGTGCAAATTTTGCGCGTACATTGAGTTCGGCTGCAAGCGCATTTTTGCTGTCTTCTTCTACAGAAACCGGATCGTCATCTTCCAGTTCAAACAGATCTTGTGTTACGAGCGTGCTAACCCTTCCGCCATTCCGCTCCCGCACATACAGGATATTATTCTCAACAGAAACGGAAATATAGGAAGTCAGCTCTTTGTCAGAGTTCATGTCCCCGTCTGTACGAAGATAGATAGCTTGCTTGCCGATCTTATTGCCCAGCAGTTCCGTTGTCAGATGGATGTTCTGACAATCCGCATCCTTCAGCTTGAGAATACCGTTGGACGTAGGTTCAGATGTCAGTACAATCAAATTTTTCTTGTACTCTACCGCCCCTTTTTCCAGTTGCCAAGCTTCCAGTCCTTTCTTATCACCGGTGACAAATATGATGTTGCCTTTGTCCCTTTCCGGCAAATCGTCCTTAATCCGCATCAGAAGATGGTTCGTGTACCACCATGCCTGTGGCTGAAGTCTTGTTAAATCATAAATAGACGAGCTTGTATCGTTATAGGAGTATCCCTCTCTGTTGAAGTTCATAGCAAACAGTCCTTTCAGATTATCTGCATTAACTTCCGATACTGCCGCGTTATTGCCGAAGCACCCCGTGTTAGAGTGCATCAGAACATAAAGTCTCGGCACGTATCCAATATCTCTGCTATAGATTTCCTCCATCAGATCGTAATCTGTGGTGATACGTTTCCTCATCTCCTGCGTACTTTCTGTTGGAATACCGTTCTTATCCCGGATATAATCCATCAGATAGTGGTTGTAATCTCTGTCAATGTACTGATTGATCTCGACAAATTCACGCGATTCCAGTTCGCCGACATATCTCTTGTACCGGTCATATGTATTGATATACGACAGCCGATATCCATTAGTACCGAGTTCCCAGAAGCCTTCTTTTTCCAGACTCTTCAGCGCCTTCGGAGAAACAAACTTTTGATCATTGTTTTCGAATTTTTCTGCATAGGTCAGAACGGATGCTTTATAGTTCTCTGCTTCAAGAAGTTTTTCCGTAAACAGAACTGTATCCTTTCGTCCATCCTCGAACATCAGAAACAAGGCTTTATCCGGAAGCGGCTTGCCTTTGTTATAGTAAGCATCGATATCATCCTGCGTGATTGTCACATACCCAAGATGGTTGAGAGCCGTCAGCTCTTCCTTCAGACGTTTGGTTGCGATTAGACTGTCTGTCCCCTCTCTGTCCACACCAAAATAGGACAAAGCAATAAATCCGTGATTTTCACCGGAAACGACACTCTGATCATATGGCTCATATTTTTTGAAAACAAACAGCGCCTGTAGAATCGAAAACAGTAAGAGAAGAAGGCACAGGGCTTCTAAAATAGTCCGGTACACTTTTCTCCTGTCCTTTTGTATTTCTATTTTACGCATCGTCTGTTCCGCCTCCTGCTTTTTCTTTCGCGCCCTCCTGATCTTCTTTACCTCCATTTCGGTTCTTGTGTTTCTTCTTTTTTTTCTGGGCGGCCACATCACTTGGAGTCATACGGGTTCCCCATGTGGATTTCCAGAACGTGAACCATGCGATCGGCATTTGCCACAAGAGCACCAGTTCATAGTAAACACAGAACATGAAGCCAAATAACCAGGTTGTACTCTTTCTGAGCAGCAACTGTGCAAATGTCATCATAAGTGACATCATCAGTAGACCGACAAGAAAAGTCTGCGGAAAAATATGCTGCGTGAACGGAACATAAAACAGGTTGTAGATAACGATCACTGGTGCGAGGAGAGGAACCAGCAGGCCAATATAGAAATTAAAGGAAGCAAACGGTTCCTTTTTCCACATGAATTTTCCGGCCATTACGGACTCACGCAGCCAAGACCGTTTCCAGCGCATCTGTTGCTTTAAAAATACTTTATGCTCTTTCGGTACGATTGTAGAGCAGACCGCCGTATCCTGATAGGTACAGCGGTGATGGGCCAGTACAAAGTTCGTCATCGCACGATCATCGCCAAACGTTGCCTTCTGTCCAAGGAATTTCTGGTTAAGCCATTTATCTTTGTACTGCATTACAATTTCACGCCGATAGCAGGAAAGCGGACCTGACAGGCAGGTAACAGCATCAAAAAGACCTTCTGCCGCTTTCATGATACGAAAAGCAATATAGTAGCGAACTGACTGCATTTTCGTCAGATTGTTCGTATAGGTATTGGCAACATCGCATCTGCCGGCACAGCCGCCCATCTTTGGATCTTGGAACGGTTGAACGATGTTCCGGACAGCGTATGGATCCAGAGACGAATCCGAGTCAACAAACATGACAAGATCAGTGTCAGTATTCTCAACGCCACACACAAGCGCCGCCCTTTTTCCTGCATTTTGAGGCTGTATAAAATATTTGAGGCGCTCACAAATATTGTATCGTTTTCCTTCACGCTCCAACAGTTTATCGATGATCTCCTGAATCTTTTCCACCGACTTGTCCGTAGAACAGTCATCGACAACAATCACCTTCAGCTTATCGACCGGATAGTTCTGGTCAATGCAGGAAAGTATGGTGGTCTGAATCCACGTTTCCTCATTAAAGCACGGAATGATAATCGTCACGCTCGGCATGTAGTCGGGATTGATAGGCAACGGCTTGTACAAAGCTCCGAACAGATACCGACTAAGCAGAAACAAAGCCGCAACGATCGAGTACAGATACATGATGGCATTATACTTGAAATAAATGATCGACTCTACGCGCATGAGGACAACACTCAGACTGACAAAGCCTAGCAATATGCCAGATATGACCAGAAGATACCGGTCCTTGTGCCGCTTCATATATGTTGACAGATCCTCTGAAAACTGAAGCCCGGCAAACGGTTTCATCCGATCCGCCGTACGCACAACCTTTGCGCCTGTGTAGAACCGCATTTCATGGCCTTCCGGCATGGACCCGGCCGGAATTTTGAATTTCAAGTAAATCTGCTCGGCTTCTTTCAGTTTGTCTCTCTCTTCGATACTGTCCAGTTCTATACCCATGCCTGTATCAGAAATATTCACACAGGTCGCGATAATACTCTGGTTAATCCTATGGATCATAAAAGAAATCTGAACGGGAAAGTTACTGATATAGCGGATTCCCAGCTTCTTATATTCCATCAGCGAGGTAAGATCCTCCTGATCATCTTCCTTGCCTCGCCGGTCGATTTCCACTCTTTCACCGGTAGGATCAGGAACATTGGAAAGCAGTCTGCGGTCGGATTTGACGTTCAAAAGAATTTCTCTGTCAACTTTACTCTTTTCTTTCTCTTCCTTCACTCTCATGATTAATTACCTTTCTGAACATCCGAAGTACCAAGATAATCATCTATCCTGGCAAAGGAATAACCTTTTGACTTCCAGATCGGGATCATGGTATCAAGGACCTGAGCCGTATATTTTGCCGACTCATTCATATGCATAACAATGACGCTTCCATTTTGGACCGTGAAGCCATCCTCTTCGATCGGAGAACCGTACATCATCTCTTTCAGATATCTGTCATAGTTTCTTTTCTCATAATCGTTCGTGGAAACATCGCCGGAAATTGAATAATGAAAGCCAACATCGAACACCTGGCTCAGCCCATTCTTACTTACTTCCAGTGTGGGCGGACGGAAATTCAAAGAAAGCGCCTTTCTCCCGTTTATTGTAACGTCACCAATATACTTGTTCAGCTTGGCATAGGACGTGACCAGATCCTTGCGCATATTCTTCACTTCTTCATCGGTCAGGGAATAATACTTTGTATAATTTTTATTTGCATCCGAAAGCGGCACATGTGAGTCGGTGTGGCTGGCGATTTCATGTCCTTCCAGTGCTATGGAACGGAGCAGATTCGGATTGGCATCCACGTGCTGCGTCAGTACAAAGAATGTAGCCTTAACATGATATTTGTCGAGAACATACAATAATTTGTTAATAGATTCATCGGATCCCCAGTCATCAAAGGTTAGAAACAAAACTTTATCATTTGTAAATCTTCCCATCTTATCCAGAGCGCGGATCTCCTTCGATGAAAATCCTGGAAGCTTTTTACTGTTCACAATGAAGTTACTGCCTACATAATGATTCCGCATATATTCAAAGCGTTCTTTGTCATCATTCATATCTGTCAGAACGTTTTTATCCATCGTGACATCTGTCTGTTTCGGCGGATTGCTCTTATAGACCTTGTTCGAATCCAACAGCTTGCTGACAGTTTTCAGCGTGTAGCGACTGCTGTCTTCAATCTTCCCGGTAGTATGCGATATAAAAGCGATTGTATCCAAGTGCTCACAAATCATAGCATCGACCATGTCTCCAATAAGAGTCTTATCCCCCTTTGAAGCCCCCAGGTCCTCGTTGTAATAGCTGAGGTTGAAATATTCCATGCCTCCTCGGGTAAAGCGCAGGTTAGAAAGGTCATCAACAGCATCTGCCAACGTATTTTCGGTCAGATCTGCCGTATTTCTCTGAACCACCATTTGCGAATTGCCGACCGGTGTCATATGGCAGGCACTAGCTGCCTCCAGTACACTGTATACAGCGTTGTCTTTAGACATATACACAATCTTCGGTTCATAGCCAAAGCGCCACTTCATATAAATCTGACAGTCATGGATGTAAGAAACCATGCCGTCAAAGCCGTCCGGGTACATGCCGTCCGGCGTAAAGGAAAGACCAATCTCCTCACCCATGGAGATCAATTCCTCGATTGTGCTTCCATATGTTCTGAGTTCATCAAAGCTGGCCACATAGGTCGCCGAATAATTCTTCTCAGACAGCCTCCGTGCCGTATCGATAGCCGCCGCCGAGTTTCTGATGTTTCCAAATACAAAAGAAAGTGCTCTTTCTGTCGTCGGTATCTGCGTATTATACGAAGCCAGTACGCCGTTATTCTTGCTCTTCAGATTATTCAGTTCATCCGCTGTCAGATTCGGGATCGTACCATTCTCCGAGACAGCCTTTGACAGACTAACCACTTTGTAATTCGCAGACCTCGCCTGATTTAGAAAAGCCTCCAGTCCATCCGTATCGGAGGCATCGAAAACATAATAGGCACCCGGGGCGATCTTTTCCGGATTTTGAGGCAAAACAGGCGTTTCACCTGCTGCACTGCAGGCAACCCTGATATTGTAAAGATGCACCTTATCCTGAACCAGATACAGTGTATTGGCTGCTGTCGGCCAAGATTCCAGATATTGTTTGCCGCCATTAATGTCATTGTAGGCAGACTGCGGATCGATGCCAACCTTTCCTGTTCGGCCTGCATTTCCAAGCGAATATTTCCTGTCCAAAATCGTTTGTACCAAATTTTTGTCCGTATCCCCAGTCACAAAGAATGTGGCATCAGCTCCTGCGCCTTGCAAATCACCAATCACTTTTTGAAACTGACTGTCACTCTGGATATTCTTAATAGCCAAGCCGGCGATTTTAGCATCCGTTAGACTGTATCTGTATACAATCGCCTTTCTTGGATATTGCTCCGAAAGCAGCTTTGTAAGATGAGCATCTCCCGTGACGCGGTCCATATTCTCAATATCAACGACCGGAATCTGCTCCTTATCCAAGGCATCCAGAATCCACGAAACAACCTCATCAATAGAATATTCTTCTTCTGATGAAGATGCATTGTTCAGATCAGCCTGCTTGTCGAGCGCAGGTATTGCTGGCTCAACCGTCGGCTCATCCTTAATCTCATCCACACAGCCGTCC
Source organism: uncultured Clostridia bacterium (assembly GCA_937858235.1). Lineage (GTDB taxonomy): Bacteria > Bacillota > Clostridia > Oscillospirales > Oscillospiraceae > Onthomonas. The sequence continues at coordinate 80 of CALLZZ010000092.1, read as the reverse complement.
AACTGGATCAGAATGATCCTTTTCCCGGAAAGCCGGCTGACATAATTCCAGGCCTCTTTTTCATCTTTAAAGGTGGTGTA
>CALLZZ010000091.1 GCA_937858235.1 uncultured Clostridia bacterium | reverse complement strand
CATTCGAAACGAACAGCTCAAACTGGATCGGCTCGACGTCCATCTTGATGCGGGCAATATCATATTCGTTCACCTGATCTGGCAGGAAATACATGCCGTCGCGCTTCAGGAACTTCTCATCCAGTCCCTTATAGAAATCCGTCGCATCAATCGGAACCGGAATGCCGTTCATGATGTGGTATGCAACCATGCGGTCAAAAAGCAGGTACGCCTGACGCTCTGCAATAATGTCGATCTTGCCATCGTGGTCGGAATCCACAACGACAGGAAGATTAGCAAGATGCTGCCGGACAAACGCCCACGCGGTTTCTTCGGTTCCGGCCTTTGACTCAAATTCCTTGCGGAACTTTTCCTTGGGCTTGTAAGCCGAAATAACAAGATCCTGCTTCACTGCAGAAGTGTTATTGACCTGCTTGAAGCTGCCTTGCTTTTTATCAAGAGTACGGACATCAGCAATTATAAAACCGGCTCTCCCAAGGCTCTCTTGAATCGCATTCCACACTGCATTCTTCGAGTTATGAAATTCAACAGTCATCCACCTGTTCGGTTTCAGAACTCTGTAGAACTCCAGAAAACAGTTCGTCATTAGACTCTGATATTCAGCAATACCTTTCCCTTGGACATCATTTACAATAGCCTCTGCTTTATTACGGGTTAACACATTAAGCCAAGACTCCCAAATAAAGCTAAGCTCTGAATAATTTAAATTGTCCCCAAATGGCGGATCGGTAAAAATGTAATCCACAGTGTTATTGGGAATCGTTTTAAGCTGTGTAGAAGAAGATGTCTCACATAGAGCTCCTCGAAACGTATGGGTCATCTGAAAGACTTTTTGAAAATCTTTAAATTTCCCTTCTACAGCTTTTATTACATCGCCTTCAGCAGAAAGGGAAGGTAAATAAAGCGTTCCGCTAAGAACTCCATTCCCGCGCTTTCCCATGTTATAACGAACAAGTTTGGAAACCAGGCCAGGATTTACTGATTCGACTACAATTCTGAATCTTGATGTTTTTGACTTCTCATACAATGCTGAGAGCACATAAAGATTTCGTTTTGTATAGAATTGGTCCACATTTGTAATTCCGTATTTGTCATTGCGCCGGGATTCTCCCCCCTCGCACATCCTGTTATGTGGGTAGGGATAGGGTATTGTTAAGGCATCAATCTTTTTTAGTAACTCTAAATCTGCCTCATCAGGTTTTTTCTCATATCGCTTCCCTGCGTAAAGATAATTGATTAACACGGGAACCTGCCTGCTCATTGTATGCGTAGTCTTCAGATTCTCGTCAAAAACGGTCATTACTGCGTTTTGACAGTCTCTTTTTGTTAGACGAACGCCGCATGAAGGACAAGTGAACTCGTTGTTTACTTTTTTGTTTTTTGCATCGACAGCAACATCCCAAAATACGAATTCATTTCCACAATGTGGGCAAACAAATACATCAGACCACACTGTATAGTTAATTCTCCCCTTAGGTTTCATTTCCGCGGATAAGAACGATACAGAGGAATCTGAGGAATGTGCGGTTTCGTACATCCAACCACACTCCTTTTCGACTTCTTGTAGTATTTTTTGACCTTCTTCAACAAAAGCTGTTATATCTACGAGGCTGTTATAATTGTATGTAATATAAGTAGCTACAGGTGACAGGTCATTCAGAATGGCATTCCTACGTCCCCAATTGTTCTCGTCAGCTTTCAACTCTTGTTGCAGCATGTAATTATCGGTACCACACATCTGAGCAGCGACACCAGTCATTCCTGTTCCGCAAAATCCATCAAAAACAATATCGCCTGGCTTGGTGTAATGGAGAATGTATCTCATTATTGCTTTGTAAGGCACCTTAGTATGGTAAGTATGTGCCATATAAATAGGATCGTTCTTTCCCTCGCTGACATCAGACGCAAACGGCTCGCGATGATAATCATCCGTCTCCTCGTCGTAAGGAGTCCCGTTCTCCGCGATGAATTCCTTAATAAACGGATTCGGGCATGCGGTGTAATATGGCGCATCGGAGAGCGCAATGATGTCCTCGTCCGTGCCGATCGGGAAGCCTTCTATATCGCGGACCTTGTCGAGATCCTCCTTGGTCAGTTTTCTCTTCTCCATAGTTTTAATTCTCCTTACGCTTTACGACGATACGCAGCTTGCTTTCATCCTTGCCTCTAGTGTAGGAAGCGATGATATCGTTCAGCTTCTTACGGAAGTTATCTTCACTGAGCGGCTGTAGCTGTTCGAGCTTTTCCACCAGCGTTTCCGCGTCGATGACCACAGGCTCGAATCC
>CALLZZ010000090.1 GCA_937858235.1 uncultured Clostridia bacterium | reverse complement strand
CTGGTCGCTGGAGCTTTACCAGCAAACCAACGCCCGCCTGTGGAGACAGGGCCAGACCGCCGACACCGTGGTGATCCAGCATATCGTCACGAAGGGAACCATTGACGGCCGCATCCTGAGCGCCCTCTCCCAGAAAGACGGCACACAGGCAGTCCTGATCAACGCCGTAAAGACGGACCTGAAAACCTGAGACAACCTTTGACAATCCGTGCCAATCCAAGTGAGATTCAATTTATCTTTACGGAGGTGCGGTTATGCAGATAGCATGGAAGCATCTGAACAAACGGGCTGCCGCCTTGGACGCCCTCAAGGACTACGGCAGCATGCAATTCATTCTGGAACACGCGGACGACGACATCCGGGTCGAGCATGAAAAGATGGAAAGCGTCTGCAGTCCCAGTTTTGACGGGATGCCCCACGTCCACAATCCGCAGGCTGGTGAGAAACGCATCCTAAATGGCATCAAGGAAATCGACGTTCTGAAGGAACGTTACCGGCAGGCGCTGGAGTACATGGTATGGTTCCAACTGGCATGGGACGAGCTGACCAAGGATGAGCAGTTTGTGCTGCGGGAGTTCTACATGTGCGACGAGGCCCAGCAGATTGACGTGGTGTATAACATCTGTGACTATTTCCACATTGAGCGATCCTCCGCGTACAACAAGAAGAACCGCGCACTCGACCGGCTGTCCACACTGCTCTACGGCAAGCGGTGAGTAATATCGTGGACGACTTTCACGGTTGACCAGTATATGCTGGTAGCATAGAAAGCTGTAAAACGACGAAGCCTTCACGGAGCCAAAACCGTGAGGGCTTTCTTTTGCCCGAAGCTGGTACCCAGCCGCTATTGCGAGGAGCATCAGAAAATGATTGATGCACGTTACAATAGATATCAGCGCGATCCCACTACCGGAAAACGGTACGGTGGCGAGTGGAGAAAGATTCGCAGTAGGCACATCAAGGCCCATCCTTTGTGCGAGATGTGTAAAAAGGCTGGAAAGTTGACTGCCACCGAGGAAGTGCATCACATCATTCCGTTATCGAAGGGTGGAACACATGCCGATAGTAATCTGATGAGCCTTTGTACATCCTGCCATTCCACGATTACTGCCCGTGAAGGCGGCAGATGGAAGAAATAGAATAAATAAAATTCACAATGGCACAATAATTCCGAGGTGAGTAAATATGGGTAATTTAAAAAAGCAGGACAAAAAAGAGGACGGTAAGTTCCATTCCAAGCACATTAACCATGATCCGCGTACGGAAAGCGCAAAAGCAGTATTTGATTCTAATGATAAAAACGTTAATGAGAAATGAGTGCACTTCATGAACTGTATTTCGAACTCAACCGGCATTTGTTGCAGGATGAAGAACCTTCCCAGTACTTGAACAGTATCTGTGATAAACCGGTATTTCAACAATATCCGTTCGATATGCTCCTTAAACTGATGTACTTGTCTATTCGATCTTGTGACTCCTTTCTCATTGTGTTTGACACATCTGCATATGTGTCCATTGTGAAGGCACTTGAATAGTGTCCAAGCTGTTCTTGTACGACTTTTGGGCTGTCCCCTGCTTGCAATGCATTGCTTGCGTAACTGTGCCTCAGATCATGGAAGCGCACGGTATCGCACCCGATTGATTTTACGATAGATTTGAAGTGATTATAAATGTATGATATTTTATATGCGTACCTATTTCGTCTGTGAAAACAAGGTCGTATGGATTATGCTAGGAAGGAGCATCACTATGGCAAGGAAAAACAGCAGAGCCGCCGCTGGCTCTGGGACAATCCGACAACGACCAGACGGACTGTGGGAGGCGAGGTTTACATACCTCGACGAGCTGGGGGCGAAAAAACGAAAAAGCGTGTACGGCCACACGCAAAAAGAATGCCGCCAGAAACTGACGGCTGCAATTAAGGCAGTGGATGAGGGCAACTACAAAGAGCTGAAGCGTATGACGGTGGGGGAGTGGTTGGATGAATGGCTAAGCACATATTGCGTCGGGCTGAAGCCGAACACGCTGGCGACATACCATTCACGCATAGAGAAGCACATAAAACTGAACATCGGCGATGTGAAGCTGTCAACGCTGACCAATACAATGGTACAAAAGTTTGTCAATCATCTACAAGGAATCGGAGCGGCGGATGGCGCGCGGAAATTGGCACCAAAAACCGTGAAAAGCGTACACGGTATTGCACAAGGCGTTATCGCAGGCCGTTATTGCAGGGTTAATCAACTCAAACCCGGTTAAGCTTCCAAAGATTAAAAGGCCCGATTTGAAGCCGCTTATGGACGAGGGAATAACAATTTTTTTAAATGCCGCACACGGAGATGCGTTCGAACGGCTTTATTTTGTCGATTTGTTCACTGGAATCCACCAGTCAGAATTACTGGGGCTGCAATGGCGTGATGTAAATTGGGACGCTGGTACAATCACCGTATGCCGGGAGTGGCAAAAAAACCGGAATGGCGGTGGCGGGTACAGGATTGTTGACAGTGCAAAAAACGGAAAGTCAAGGGACGTATCCGCCCCATCGAGTATTTTGAGCGCATTGCACGATCAAAACCGCCAGCAGGCAGAGTGGCAGTTAGCGGCAGGGGAGTTCTGGGAAAAACATGACGGGTTTATTTTTACCGATCAGATTGGACGCCCGTTAAAGCACGAAACAGTATATAAGCACTTCAAAAAAATTGTGCCTCTATCGGGATGGAGTCCACGCGCTTTCACGACCTCCGTCACAGCTACCAATTAACGCTATACAGGCCGGAGACAACATAAAGGCAGTGTCCGACAACCTGGGGCACTACTCTAGCGCGTTTACGATGGACGTATACGGAGAGGCGTCCGAAACAATGCGCAAAAAGTCGCAGAACATAATGGAGGAACTTATAAAGCAGGTATCAAATCTATAAGGGGTAAAACGTGTGGTAATAGCAGGAAACTATAAGAAAGCAAACAACATTTACTGTGTAAAACCGCCTGCAAAAAAGATAAAGTGCTTATATCTGTTACGATACAAACACTTTACAATGGTGCGGATGATGAGACTTGAACTCACACGTCAGTTGACACACGCCCCTCAAACGTGCCTGTCTACCTGTTCCAGCACATCCGCAAATAGCAAATATTATTATATCTTTTAAATGAAAATTTGTCAAGAGCTTTTTCTGGATGTAGCACTGAAAAAAGTGCACGCAAAGTTTGAGAAAAATGAAAGAATCCCTTGACAAATTAGAGAAAATGGATATAATGGTAAAAGTGTTCTGCGGGGCACAAAATATAGCGGAATTGTGTAAGGGTAGCACAGCAGACTCTGACTCTGTATGTGAGGGTTCGAATCCTTCTTCCGCTGCCAAGTAGAAACCGGTTGAAACGTTGCGTTTTAGCCGGTTTTTCTTATTTTTCTATCAAAGTGGCATGAAAAGTTTCAGCGCGTCTATTCTTTAGTGCAATGCTGCAGGATGGTATTGGACGCAATTAAGGGCAATTAGATGCACAAATGCCACACAAATTTTCATCCGCTATTTTTCTTTTCTTCTGCTTCTCATGTTCGGCTGTCAAGATTGCCGCCTGCTGCACAATTTCTGCTGATGTATGCGTATAAATATTGGCTGTTACAGATATATCCGCGTGCCCCATTTAAATATTTTGCAACGTTGATCGGGACGCCTGCATCCTGTAAGTCGGTGCAGTAAGTATGCCGAAGGCAGTATGGGACGAGCGATTCATACAGATCAACCGACTCACCGTGCACGATGACTTTATTGCGATACACTTTGGCTCCCATCTCAATATCAACAAGGCGCTTAAACGATTCCACATTGTGGCCATGCTATTCTGCGTGTGCGGCTTGTCCGCATTTTTAGCCTGATGCAAAACCTGCTGGAACGGGCCGCGCTTGTGCTTCCCGAGCGTTTCCAGCAGTGCACCCGTGACTAGCATATCTGTATTACCTGCCTCCGTTTTCCTCCCCTTGATGTCGTTTTTTCCACTCTCTTTTGCCTTTGTAACGTGCAGAATGGCGTTGTCAAAGTCCATGTCCTTCCATTGCAACGCGACGGCCTCCCCGGGGCGTAATCCACAGTACAGCATAATTAGGGTGAACAGGTTTGCATTGTGCTTACCGCGTTCTGCGACGGTCAGTATTGCGGCCCGTTCTTTTTCAGTCAGACTTCTGTGCGTCCCTTTGGTTGTCCTTGGTAGCACAAGATTAGCAGCTGGATCACGGTTGATAATCCTGGCAGAATACGCCCGCGCAAACATGGCCTGAATCATCATTCGCAGTTTGGAAACGTGGAAAAAGCTACGTCCTCGCTTGTCATTTAGGATACGCTGAAGGTGCGGCTCCCGCACGTCCTTCATTTTCATGCACCCGATTGCAGGCAGGATATAGCCGTTAAGCTTTTGGCGGTAGGTTGAAAAGGATTTGTCCGTCATATTGCCCCGCTTGTAGGTCTCAAGCCAAACCTCCGCCCAGTGACGGACAGTAGAATTTTGGTTATGGCAGGAGTCACCATCGGGTATGGTGCAATCATTGGAACAAGAGCCGTTGTGACGGATTCATTTCATTCCGATTGAACTTGGGTAGGTGAAAGAAGCTCATCAACAACACTGGCATTCCGCAGCATGAGATTGAGCACATCGCAAGATGTATCCTGCCGGAATCCTCACTTTCTACGCGAGTGAAGAAGGTCAGAGGGAGTTTGCACAGTGGAAAACCAGCAGGAGGCTGAAAGGCAGCAAGACAATAAGGCAGAGATCATCGCCTGAATATATGGAAAGGGTACAGCAGGCTGAACAGCCCCAGTAAAAGTAGACAATAGACAAAAGACCCCTGGATGTAGAAAATAGAACTACATCCGGGGGTCTTGTTATGAACAAGCGAAAATGAACATATATGAAACTTCTGGAAGGGGAAATTCTCCAAATAGGCTGTTCAGACCGCCGTATCCTTTTTTCTTATTCTGTTTGTGACCATGGCATTTGCTATTGCTATTGAAAACTGCAGTTTACTTTAGGGGCTTATGTTCCATTTCAGCACTAGCAGAATTCGATTTGGTGCGTTTCCTTCTTGACCCTCTCGGTTTTGATTCAGCTCTGCGCTTTACACCATTGGAAAAATGTCATAGTCAAAGAAAACAAATAATCCGAACCCATCTCCAAATGGAAAAAGGTTCGGATTATATTGGTTTGGTGCGCGAGGCGGGAGTCGAACCCGCACGCCCGTAAAGAGCACTGGCACCTGAAGCCAGCGAGTCTACCAATTCCACCACTCGCGCATCTGATGTGGTATTTAGAACTTGAGACGAATGCTATAATACCACTTGTTTCAAGAAAAGTCAAGAATTTTTTGCTACTTTTGTTGTTTTTTGAAAATTTATAAAGTCTTTCTTCTTAACTGTCACTATGCTAAAATTAAGAAAAGATTATGCTTTTAAAAACCGCAGGAGGAAAGATATGAATGAGCTTGAGACATTGCATCAAACCTGTCAAACCTGTCAGGCCTGTTCCTTGGGAACCACACGTACAAATCTGGTGTTTGGCGATGGGAATCCAAATGCTGAAATTATGTTTATCGGTGAAGGGCCTGGAGAACAAGAAGATCTGACCGGAATTCCTTTTGTTGGGCCAGCGGGGCAGCTCCTCAGTCAGATACTTGAGATTATTGATCTGGATCGGAGCCGCTACTACATTGCAAATATTGTTAAGTGTCGTCCGCCACGCAACCGGGATCCATTGACAGAAGAGCAAGATACGTGCATTCAGTATTTACAGGAGCAGATTGAGTTGGTTAAACCTAAAATTATCGTTTGCCTGGGACGCATTTCGGCCTGCCGTTTGATCCGATCTGACTTTAAGATCACCAGGGAGCATGGACAGTGGGTACACAAGAAAAACTTCTGGATGACTGCGCTCTACCATCCATCTGCCCTGTTGCGGGATCTCAGCAAACGCCCAGATACGTTCGATGATCTCAAGAGCATTCAGGCAAAGATTAAGGAAATTTGTCCTGAAGTCTATGAACAAGTGCCATACAGAATACAGAAATGACTATCATAGGTTAAACAGATTCAGTCGGAGATCCGCTTTGCGCAGCATGCTATAAAATCATAAAACAAAAGCATTCCGTTTGCAGATTGTTGCGTTGGCGAGGGGGTACACATTTGCTCTGGGTGCCACTGAACGCCTAAGATAGGCAGCGTTTCGTGTTCCATTGCCTCAATGACCCCATCACAAGACCATTGAGTTGCTATAAAGCCAGGTGCTAGTCGTTTAACAGCCTGATGATGTCCGCTGTTGATCACGATGCTTTTCCCATAGAGCGTTTCTATTCTGGACCCAGCTTTCGCGTATGCCGCATGTAGGCGATAGGATTCTTCTGTCATGCTGTGCACAACACCCAGGTCTTGAATAAGCGTGCCGCCTAACATGCCGGTTAGAATCTGTATTCCGCGGCAAATCCCCAGAATCGGTATTTCTAACGCAATGGCTTTTTTTATGAGTTCATGCTCTAACTCATCCCGTCTGTGATCCAGTGTATCGGAAGCGCGGTTTACCTCTCCGTACCAGTTTGGGTCTAAATCACCGCCACCACCCAACAGGAGTCCGTCAAAACTGTCTGGAGTCTCACATTCCGGGAGATAACCACCGATCGGAGTCCCTCCCGCAGAGTGGATGGCCTTCCTGTAAGTAGGAGGATTGGTGGCGGCTAGAGATAACAAAATCAATGGTTTCCTTTTTTTCATTACGATCACGCTCCATCTCAGAGACAGTTTATGCGTGTGTACACTGAGACAATACTTTGATTTTTGTCGTTTTGTTCCTGTCTGAGAAAAACAGCAGGGGAGTGGTGCACATAGGTTACAGAAATAGCTTTGCCACAGTGGCAAACAGGATGCAGCCAGTAATTCCAATGATGGTTGGAATTACAACAGCTAACGCGGTCCACTTCCAACTTCCGGTCTCTTTTTTGATTGTTATTAACGTGGTCGAGCACGGCCAGTGCATCAGTGAGAAGAGCATGGTAGAAATCGCGGTAATCCAGGTCCATCCATGAGCCACAAATAGCTGCTTCATTTCAGCTAAACTTTCTAATTCCAGGATGCTCCCCTGAGCCATGTAAGCCATGATAATGATGGGAATTACAATTTCGTTGGCAGGGAACCCCAGAATAAATGCGATGAGAATGACACCATCCAACCCCATCAGTTGTGCAAAGGGATCTAAAAAACCGGCGCAGAGATTGAGCAAGGTGGCACCGTCTACCATGATATTTGCCATGAGCCAGATCACCACGCCGGCAGGTGCAGCAATGATAATTGCTCTGCCTAATACGAAAAGTGTTCGGTCGAAGATAGAGCTAACGATAACCCGTGCAAATTGAGGCTTTCGATAAGGTGGCAGTTCTAGGGTGAAGGAGGAGGGGACACCTTTCAAAAGCGTTTTGGAGAGCAGTTTTGTAACAGCGAATGTGACAAAGATCCCCAGTAAAATAGCAGCGGTTAAAAGCAGCGCGGAGAGCAGTGAAGAGAATATGCCACCAGTTACGCCGACAAAGAACATGGTTAAGATAGCAATGAGGGTCGGAAAACGACCATTACAGGGCACAAAATTGTTGGTGAGAATGGCCAAAAGACGCTCGCGAGGAGAGTCAATAATCCTACAGCCGACGATGCCCGCTGCATTGCAGCCGAAGCCCATGCACATAGTAAGCGCCTGTTTGCCACAAGCACAGCAGCGTTTAAAGGGCTTATCAAGATTGTACGCTATTCTGGGGAGGTAACCGGCGTCCTCCAAGATGGTAAAGAGCGGAAAGAAAATCGCCATAGGCGGCAGCATAACGGAAACAACCCACGCCAACACACGATACATGCCAAGCACGAGGAGTCCGTGCAACCATTCCGGCGCATTGAGATAGTGGAACAAATCCGTTAAGCGATCCTGTATCCAGAATAGGCCATCCGATAAAAGCTGGGAAGGATAGTTGGCTCCGGTGATGGTAATCCAGAACACTACGGCTAGGAGTAGTATCATAATAGGGTATCCGGTTCGTTTGCTGGTGAGTATGCGGTCTATTTTGCGATCAAAGGCGTTGTAGGTTTCTTTTTCATATGTAACCGTATCGACACACAAACGCTCAGCGGTGGTTACAAGAGTAGAAACAATTGCATCTTTTAATTGTTCCCGACTGATGCCGGCCTGCTGAAGTTGACCAATGGCCTGCGTCAGAGCGGAAGCGATCTCTGGTTCTTGCAGAAATTCTGGGCCAAGATAGGAACTGATTTCTTCAATCAGGGATTTGTCCTGATCAAGCAGCTTTAAGCTTAACCATCTGCTGTTCAGGAGACCGCCAACCCGCTGCTCTAATAATGGTTGAAGGAACCCGATGGCTCGTTCAATGTCCTCTGGGTAGCGAATGGCTAGGGGCTTAGGTTGTATGGTACCGTCAATCACCTGATCCAGGGTGCTCATTAAATGAGCGAGGCTCTTTTTCTTTCGCGCCACTGTTCCCACGACTGGAACGCCAAGGTTTTTAGAGAGTGCGGAGAGGTTAATTTTAATGTTTTTCCGCTTGGCCTCATCCATTAAGTTGACGCAGACAACAACATTTGGAGAGATTTCAATGGTCTGGAGTACCAGATTTAAATTGCGTTCCAGACAGGTGGCGTCACAAAGGACAACCACCGCATCCAGAGCGCCGAAACAGATGAAGTTTCGCGCCACTTCTTCTTCTGCAGAATGCGCCATAAGGGAATAGGTTCCTGGAATATCCACCATAACATAGGTGTGATCCTTGGTTGCGCAGTATCCTTGGGCATTGGCAACCGTTTTTCCAGGCCAGTTACCAGTATGTTGATTCATACCTGTTAAGCTGTTAAACACAGTGCTTTTTCCTACATTTGGATTCCCGGCAAGGGCAATTACCTTGTCGTTTGACGCTCGCTTTTTGATAACAAGGCCGGAATCAATGGCATTGATGCCAATGGAACTGTTGGTCAACCCCATGCCGCGTCCCTCACAGGTGCGGTATGGATGAAGATATCCTTGCAGTCCTCCGAGCGTATGGCGATTACTGCGCCACGGATCAGAAATGCAGAGGGGTCTCCGCCTGGGCTTCGGCCAAGGCACTCGACGGTGGTGTTTTTGATTAGGCCAATATCTAGTAAACGGCGGCGCATGCTGCCGGTAGAGTGCAGTTCACTGACAATTGCGCTCTGCCCTGGGCGCATGTCGTTCAGACTGACCGGTTGACTCATAATGATAACCCCTTTCGAATAGGTTTTAGGATAAGCAAACTTTCTAATCACATGATATTCTGCGCCCTGAAAATTCGTTACAAGGTGTTTGATTTCAGAGAATAAGAGGGGATTTTGATGGGGAACAAGGATGAGTTTTATACTTTGAAAGGCTACCAGATCAATGAAACAGGTGGGCTGACCACGGCCATGGAGGATTACCTAGAAATGATCTGTCGTATGGCGGAGGAAAACAAAGGGGTTCGAACGGGGGAGTTGTCAAAAAAACTCCATGTAAAACCACCTTCTGCAACAAAAATGATTCAGCAACTGAACCGTGCCGGGTATATTCAGGCGGAAAAGTACGGGTTTGTTCACCTGACAGAGAAAGGCTGGGAAGCCGGTCGCTATCTGCTTTACCGCCATGAGGTTATTAGAAGATTTTTGTGTACACTGAACAAATCTTTGGATCAGTTGGAGCAGGTGGAAAAAATAGAGCATTTTTTAGATCGCATAACCGTAGAAAATCTGGATGTACTGACCAAGTTTTTGAACAATGAAATCGATCACTGGTAATGATCTTAAGATCATTACCAGTGATCGATTTACAGAGAGAATCAGTTTTTGTTACAGAAACAGTTCTGGTTCCGCCCGACGGGTGTAGAGATCTTCCAGCTCGTGCTGGTGGTAAAGATACCCTTCATCATCGTAGTACTTTGCGCCCACGGGACACTTTTTTACACAGGCACAACATTTGATGCAGATGCCGTTATACCGGGTTACGTCTTCTTTAGAGATAGAGCCCATGGGACAGACATCGGCACAGAGTCCGCAGTGAGTGCACTTTTCACTGGTTTTTGGTTTTACTTTGAGGATGTTAATATGGACACCGTTGCGATCACGCGGGGTGTAGTAGGGACTCAGCGGAAGCTGTCCCCTTACAAAGACTGGTTCCGAAGGTAATTCGTTGAGGCCAGTCACTTTTTCTGCAATTTTACCGGAAAACGCTGCGGCTTCCTTCAAATCGGATGCATCAGGTCTTCCGGCGGCCAGAGATTTGGAGAAAGAGTGCTCGCCGATAAAGGCACCGCCGGCAATGGTGCGGAATCCATTTCCTTCCAAAATTTCCCGCAGTTCGATCAGAGCATCATCAAAATTACGATTGCCGTATAGCACCACCGGTACCGCCATGGACTGTTCCGCCTGGAAGTGACCATTTAAGAATGGGAGCAGAACATTGGGGACTCTGCCAGCAATTACCGGGGTTCCAAAGATTACTAAGTCATCGCTGGAGAATTGATAGTTCAGTGTTCTGGCAGCAGGGAGGGTAAAGTCAAGTGTTTCGTTAGGGACATGCAGATGCTCCGCTGTGAAAGCGGCAATAGAAGTGACAACTTTTTCAGTGGTTCCGGTACCACTAAAATAGACGGCCCATACCTGTTTTACGTCCATAAAATACCCCTTTCTCTTTTACTGTTCTATGGAACTTAGTTCCTTTAAAATCTGAGCTTGCCGGCCGCCCAATAACAAAAGCCGATTATAGTGATGATAGGGTTCGCAGCCATTTTTGCTAATAAATTTCATGCTGTGATGATTCATGGTCAACTCGGTCAGGAAAATGACAAGCTCTTGTCCTTCATCAAATACCTCTTCTAGGAAGTGGAAGGCATGGTTAAGCTGCTCTGAAGCGGCAAGAATCACGTCCTTTCGTTCCTGTACCTGAACCTGGAAGTGGGAGCGAATCAAATCAGCAGCAATGGCACTGGTAGGCACAGAAGCCTGTTCCAAAGCTGCGTAATAGGATTCCAAAGCACTCATAATTTTCTGGATTCGGTTTTGCATCGCTTGATCCAACTGACTGGTTTGCTTGTTCTGCTCCAGCTGCGAGGAACACTTTGCAATTGCTTGATCCAGAACGCTTTTCCAGGGGGTACCAGCATTCAGCTGCTGGATCAAAGGCTGCAAAATCCCGTGCAGTTGGGTCACAAAAGCGTCCGCTTCGTTGGCCGCACCACAGCTCCGAAACAGTGCGTCCAGCAGAAGCGAGAGGGCGCTGAACCGCTCGTCAAAAGGGGCTGCCAAGAGCTTTTGTACGGTAGTGCTTCGAATCTGCCCAGCCAGAATGGTGGATACATCATAATCCAATTTATATTTCCGATACAATATCAAATAATTAGCTAAATCCTTTGCAATGGTCGGATGTTGAAGGTATTGAGCGATCACAGATTCATCCACAGGCAGATCTAACGTTTCGCTGACGGACAACATCTGGGAAAGATCAGCCCAACCCCTGGCAGTGACAAAACGCTTGCCGTCTACGGTAGTTTCAATCCGATAGAAGTGATCCTTTTTTATGTCCAAGTAGGCCAGAATTGCGCTGTGAACCTTTCTCAAATAAGCGTATTCTTTCCATACTGCGTAGTCAGCATCAATGTCAATCCGACGAACCCGATCCAGGGTCACAGTATCAAAGTCCCGGACAGAACGATTGAATTCAGGTGGGTTGCCAGCAGCAACGATGATCCAGCCATCTGGGATTCGATGGTTCCCGAAGGTTTTGCACTGTAAGAATTGCAGCATTGCCGGGGCTAAGGTTTCGGATACGCAGTTGATTTCGTCCAAAAAGAGAATTCCATTTTGTAGTCCGGTTTGCTCCATAGAGCGGTAGACGCTGGCAACGATTTCGCTCATGGTGTACTCTGTAATGCGGAATTCTGTCCCGCCGAAAGAGGCGGTTTGAATGCTGGGGAGACCGATGGCACTTTGGCGGGTGTGATGGGTCATGGTGTAAGACACAATGGCAATCCCACATTCCTGAGCAGCCTGATGTGCGATGGCTGTTTTCCCGATGCCAGGAGGCCCCATGAGTAGAATGGGACGCTGAGCAACAACTGGAATTTCTGGGTTCCCGTAGGAATCCTGTGCCAGATAGGCCTGAACAGTCACTTTAAGCTGTTCCTTGGCTTGCTTAATATTCATGTGCTTTCACCTCAGTCAATTCCTCAGGACCCAGAATCACTTTCATGGCCCAAGGAGGAACGTTGGTATCTTGGTATTGATCGCGGAAAAAAATGAACACGGTTTCGTAAGGGGGGCGTTGTTTGGGATAGGTGCCAAATCCGTCAGTAAAATACAGCAGTCCCTTGAGATCCACCAGCTGTCCGGTTTCAATTAAGCGGTTTACATAGTCAAAGGCTGGCCGGAAATCGGTACCGCCATAGCCCTTTACCACAAAATTCTGGCTGAATTGACGAAAGTCTTCTGGTGAATGAAGCATGGTGTCCATTTGAACGGTTGCATCGTTTTGAATAATATGCAGGTTTATATCCTGGGAGAAAAGGGATTCTTGATTGAGAATTCCGCGTGTTTCTGCCAAAAAGGATTGGATCGTTCCATCGCGGCAGGAATCAGACGTATCAATGACAATCACAAAATCATGGATTTTGTGATTGTCCTGGTACTCTAGCGGTTCGAGCAACGGAATGTTGCCGTAAAGCTCCAGTCCGTAGCTGTAAAAGGCGTAGTCAAAGGAATCGGGATCGACTTTGATCTCCTCCCGCAAGGAGAGGAACCGCCGTAAAAAGTGCCGATAATCATATCGTTCTCGATTTTCGATCAAAATGTTCTGGAGCAGAGTGCCGGCTTCTTTCCCGTGTTCTGCATAAAAAGTTTCCATGTTGGTTTGCGTTTTTTCCGAGATATCCGTCCATTTATCCGATAATTCCTTCTGCTTATCGCTTCCGGTTCCGGTCTCACCGCCGCCTTGCTGATTCTCATTTTTCTCATCACTGCCCCAAAACTGATGATCGTCCCGGTGAAAGTACTTATGATAGTTGATCTGCTGATCATAGGGGATATGTTCACCCTCTAAAGCGCGATAGATGCCCTCTGCGGTCAGTACCGAAAGAGTTTCCCGGAGTCGGTCATAGGTTTCCTCCCGGAACATGGGGACGACCATGGACACTGGTTTGGCTTCAACGGTATCCAGAATGGATTCCACCACAATGTCGCAGGACATGTCCCACAGGACAGGGTCTCGATTTTGGCGGTTGATCTCATGGCGAAACATGCAGTGCAGCAGCATATGGAGATAGGTGCGGTTCAGCACCACCAGATCGTCTAAATACTGACGTTTCAGGTAGGTAGGATTGTAGAGGATATTTACACCATCGGTTCCAATGGTGGATGTATTCAAATTCATTTCGTATCCTAAGCTGCTTAGCGCAAGATCCAGAAAGCGCATGGAGAGATAGAGTTCGTTGCGGGAAGCGGATAAAATTGCGTTGCCAATACGGATAAGCCGCTCTTTGTTTGCATGCAAGGTTGTTCTCCTTTGTTACAAGTCAAAGGCTTTGTCCGCACCGGAGGAAGCGGAGCCGGTTGCATCCAAGATCCGGCTGACAAAGCGGGGGTGGTTGATCTGTCTGGCGCATTCCATTAACACATTTAAATGATGGGGATCCAGCGCACAGCGGGTCAGTAAAAATTCTAGTTCAGCATCCTTGTCTCCAGCGATAACTTCTTGGCTCAGGGAAGCAATATTTTGATGCAGATAGGATAGATATTGTTCCTGTGCTTCTGTGCGCAGCTGTTCCGGATCCATTAGACGAAACAGTGCCAGCGTTGCAACAGTTTCCGGAGATTCCTCCAGCTTTGCCAGCCAGAATAGGGAATCGTATAATTCCAGATCAATGAATGCTCCATTGATGCATTTCCGATACCGGCCTCCGGAACCGTAGGTAATGGTACGAAACTGGCGAGGCATGACAATGTCCTCAAATTCGTAGGCATATTCGGGAAAAAGCAGCCGTGTGGATTTTTGCGCTGACTGAACGGTGACCTCTAGTTTTTGATATAGGTCAGCTAACAGCACGCTGGCATTGATGCCCAAAGGGAAGGATAGTTTTTGAAGATGAGAGCAGTTCATGAAAATACCGCTGCCAATGGTTTGGAGCCAATGAGGAAGTTCTATTGCTTGCAATTTGGTGCAGTTATAAAAACACTGGTTGCCGATTTCTGTTACGGACTGTGGAATAGTCAACGTTTCCAAACTGCGGCAGTCCGCAAAGGCGTAGTCCGGCAGAGCGGTTAACGATTCTGATAATTGAATTCGATTCAATGATCGGCAATGGTCAAAGACGCGCGTGCCCAGGGTTTCCACACTTGGCGGGAGTTCCAGGCGAATAAGGGCGGAGCAGCCAGCAAATCCACGGGATGCAATCCTACGCAAATGAGCGGGAAGGGTAAGATGTTTCAGTGTTTTATTACCATTCCTACCTGTGTTAGGAGGCGGTTTTTTGATTAAAACCAGTGATCTTGTATGTTTCGCGGAAGAGGTATCCTCCACAAAGAAGTTGGGACCTAAATTGGTAACAGGAAAACCGTCAATCTCATCGGGGAGAGAAAGGGACGGTTCTGAGCCGGAGCAGCCTAAAATAGTTGCTTCCTGATGTTCTGTTGTATAAAAAATAGTCCAGCTCATAAATTGCTCCATCGTCCTTTCTTACCTACAATTATATAGGACAGGAGATGGAGAAGCAATAGAAACCTTTTTCATAGCGGGAAGCAAGTACGGCATACAATAAGAGGAAACAGGAGGGATGAATATGATTATTTCATTGGAGGAACTGCGGTACAAAGAGGTCATTTCCATCACGGATGGAAGCCGTTATGGGTATATTGGAGATGTAACCTTCGATTTGGAGGATGGAAAAATTAGAGAGCTGGTAGTACCGGGACCAAGGCGCTTTTTTGGCCTGTTCGGAAGGAAGGAAAGCTACGTATTTCGCTGGGAGCGCATAACACAATTCGGCGCGCAGACGGTGCTTGTTGGGGGAGAACCAGAATTGCGGCGGGTAGTATCGGAACGGAAACACTGGTAGAGCAAAAACTTTTAAAGAAAAGTACGTTTCTTGGGAAAAAATACTTGCGAATCGGGAAAGAATGTAGTATAGTAGTTCAGGATTACACACACCAAGGGGATTCTTGTGCCCTGTGTCCCGTTTCTTGCGGGATTGGCGCAAAGCTGGGAACCTGGTGGAGGTAACAACTAAAAGGAGGATCATATCCATGGCAGTAGTATCTATGAAACAGCTTCTAGAAGCCGGTGTTCACTTTGGTCACCAGACCCGTCGCTGGAACCCCAAGATGGCCACTTACATTTATACCGAACGGAATGGCATCTATATCGTCGACCTGCAGAAGACCGTCAAAAAACTGGAAGACGCTTATAACTTTGTGAAGGACGTAGCCGGTTCCGGCAAGACAGTTCTCTTTGTCGGCACCAAAAAGCAGGCACAGGAAGCGATCAAAGAAGAAGCAACCCGTTGCAGCATGTTCTATGTCAACTCCCGTTGGCTGGGTGGCATGCTGACCAACTTCAAGACCATGCGTGGCCGTGTGGATCGTATGAATCAGCTGAAAAAGATGGAAGAAGACGGCACCTTTGATATGCTTCCCAAGAAGGAAGTCATCAAGCTGATGCATGAGCAGGAAAAGCTCCAGAAGTATCTGGGCGGCGTCAAGGAAATGAAGCAGCTGCCCGGCGCAGTGTTCGTGGTTGACCCCCGCAAAGAGCACAATGCAATCGCAGAAGCGCGCAAGCTGAAGATTCCTGTGGTCGCAATCGTGGATACAAACTGCGATCCCGATGAGATCGACTATGTGATTCCTGGCAATGATGACGCAATCCGCGCTATCCGCCTAATCTCCGGTGTTATGGCAAACGCTGTTACCGAAGGAAAGCAGGGTGAAGAAACTGCTGAAGTAGAAGCTGCAGAAGAGGCTTAACGAAAAACACGTTGAACGCCCGCCTTTCACGGGCGGGCGTTTCGATTGAAATTATGGAGGAAAATATCATGGCTGTTACCGCAAAAGATGTAAAAGAGCTCCGCGAAATGACCAGCGTGGGCATGATGGATTGTAAAAAGGCACTGATGGCCTGTGATGGCGATAAAGATGCAGCAATTGACTGGCTGCGTGAAAAGGGTCTGGCAGCACAGACCAAAAAGGCATCTAAAGTTGCTTCTGAGGGCGTTTCTATGGCAATCGTCAGCGATGCCGGTATCGGCGTTGTTCTGGAAGTCAACTCCCAGACTGACTTTGTCGCAAAGAACGCAACGTTCCAGGAATTCGTAAAGAACTGCGCAGTTGCTGTTGCAGAACAGAATCCTGCTGATGTTGCAGCACTGAAAGTTGCTACCTACCCCGGCACTGACCGTACCGTCGACACTGTGACTGCTGATAAGGTGCTGGCAATCGGCGAGAACCTGCAGCTGCGCCGTTTTGTCCGTTATGATACCGGCCTGAATGTCCCTTACGTTCACATGAATGGCAAGATTGGTGTTTTAGTCAACATGGAAATCTCTGATAACCTGGCTGGTAACGAAGCAGTTGTTACACTGGGCAAAGACTTGGCAATGCAGATTGCTGCAATGAATCCCAGCTATGTTTCCAGCGAAGAAGTTCCTGCTGAGGAAATCGAGAAGGAAAAGGCTGTCCAGTTGGCAAAGGCATTGGAAGAGAGCGCTTCCAACACCAAGATGCCGGAAGAAAAGAAGCAGATGATTGCTGAGAAGAAGGTTGCTGGTCGTATGAACAACTACTTCGCAGAAGTCTGCCTGTTGAACCAGCAGTTTGTCAAGGAAAGCAAGCTGACCGTAGACAAGCATGTTGCAGCTGTCGCTAAGGAACTGGGCGGCGATATTAAGGTCGTTAAATTCACCCGCTTCGAAACCGGCGAAGGTCTGGCAAAGAAGGAAGAAGACTTCGCAGCAGAAGTTGCCAGCATGATCAAGTAATCAGTGAGGCATATCTAAATATCTTATTACCATTGATCACAAGAAGGAGTAGTCGGGATTTTGACTACTCCTTCTCTATTTGTAAATAGGCTCGTATGTTTGAAAATTTAGGCATTCATGCTGAGTTTCTTGCCACGCTAATCCCGTGCTGCCCGGACAGTAACGCATGTTCGCCTTCCGTAGGTGCAGGGGAACACGGTTAAGTCCCATTTCTGCTGGTCATCTCAGATACCACAGTAGGCTGCGAGATCTGTATCTGTCAACTGAACATCTGCCATCGGATAAAGCGTTAGCGTTCCACCGGAGGCGGCCTGCTTTTCCATCTCTCACATGGTTGCAGATAAGGAGCCGCTTTTGTTCAGATGCAGTGGTTCTGTATTGGCAGCAAAGGCTAGACTGCCGGTAGTAATGAAAAACAGCGGCGCAAGGATAGCACTGGCAATGCCAGTCATCAGTACGTCGCCAATGACGTAGAAGATGGTGGCGCCAATGCCGCCGGTAGAGGGTAGGGTGGAACCAGCATTGTTGACAATGTCAGTGGTTACGGAACCCCCATTAAAGCTAGACGTAAACGTAGCATCATCATTTTATAGGTAAATACAATGACTTTATCTTTGTTTGTTTTACCTGTATCGGTGATGCCGCCTGCGCCACTCTGGGTGGGATTGCTAGAGTATTCCAGATAGACTTCGTTGGGGTTGCCAGTGAAGCCAAGAACAGCGTTTGTGTTCAGGGTTGAAGTATATTCCACGGTTATAGAGCTGTCCTTGGTAACGCTTGTAATATTTTTCAGATTAGAAAAACGAACTTTAAAGGTGCAGCCATCAGACAATCTGGTGGTGACGACTGTGTAACCACTGGTGATCGCAACCGCATCCCGTTAAGAGAACAATTCAATATATAAAGTTTTTCTAAAAGTCACCACATAACGGTTCGGTATTTGCTGGATAAACTTGCAATGTAACGAATTTCACCTATGAGCAAAGCTGGCTTTTAGTTGTACAGGCTTATTCGTAATCTACGCGTACCAATGCAAGTCCCTGGGGTGGGACAGCGGGACCGGCAGCAGCACGATCCTCTGCTGTCAAAACGTTCATCATGGATTCCGGTGAACGCAGACCAGTTCCCACTTCCAAAAGGGTTCCGGTTAAGATGCGCACCATCCGCATTAGAAAACCATCTCCGCAAAATTGAAGGGTAAGCGCTGAGCCTGTTTTTTCAATTTCGATGGAGAAAAGGGTGCGAACAGTTGACTTTTTAAAGCGCTTTAAGCCACAAAAACTGCGGAAATCGTGGGTGCCGATCAGGTCGTTTGCAGCCTGACGCATGGCGATGATATCAAGGGGAGGGGGAAACTGCGTTAAAAACTTTCGTTCCAGTACATTGGGAATGGAGCTGTTCCAAATACGATAGCAATAGGTTTTAGAAGTGGCATTAAGTCTGGCATGAAATCGATCCGGAACGGGTGCCAAAGCGATAACAGCAATGTCTTCCGGCAGATAGTAATTCATTTGCTCTAAAAACACAGCAGGATCAACTTCATCGGGCAGCTTAACGTTGGCGACCTGCCCCAATGCGTGAACACCAGCGTCTGTGCGTCCAGAACCGTGTAGTTCAACATGATGCCCAACCAAACGGCTGATAACGGCTTCCAGCTTTCCTTGAATGGTTTGCTCGGTGTTTCCTTGAATCTGCCAGCCTTTGTAGCGGGTACCATCGTACTGAATTGTGAGCATATAATTATACATTTTACGCCCTCCTCTCAGGAAAAGTGTACCTGATTTGAACAGTGTTTGCAATAGTTACGGTTTTCCTTTTCGACAGCCTTCGTTTATGCTATAATGAAAAAATTGTCGCAGTTTGTCCTGCGATTAAAATCTCGTTGCGCGCATAAAGATGGGAGTCAATTATGGAACTCAAGCACAAAAAAACTGGTGTGTTGATTATAATCATACTCGTTTCCATTGTCGGAGCAGTGGCGGCGTTAGACTATTTTAACTTTTTCGGAAACAGAGGGACCTTTCTGGATGGGACAACTGTAAATGGTGTAGATGTTTCCGGAATGACAGCAAAGGAATCAAAGGAAACGTTGCAAAAAGCGGTGGATCAGTATCGATTGGTCGTAAAATTTGCGGATGGAAAAGAAACCTATTCCGCTGAAGAATTGGGATTAACTCTTCATGCCGGTAACAAGTTGAAAAAGCTGATCCAAGAGCAAAATGGCACAGTAGGGGGTGGCTCAACATCAACAGAGCCGGAATTAGAACTGACAGAAAAAGACTTAATTGTCTGTGAAGCAGAAGAGTTGAAACAAAAAGTAGATGCCTTGCCGGAATTAACGTCTCGTAAAGAGGCAAAGAGCGAAAACGCCTGTTTAAAATACGATGCCGACAAAGCAAAATTTACCATTGCAGCGGAAACGGTAGGGGGAACCATTAAAGCTGCTGATTTATTAGATGCCATTGAGTATAAATCTGAAATGTTACAGCCAGAATTGAATACAGTCACATACGGTTTGTATGACGGAAAGACTGTGCGGACAAAAAACAGCGCTGAAATGAAGAAAGCGTTGTCAGCCGCGAAAGCGAAATTAGATGTGTCAATTACTTATACTTACGATGTGGAGCGGGCAGACATTCATGCGGAAGAGGACATTGATAAAGATCTGGTCTCCCGGTGGCTTTATGTGGATAAGGATGGTGTGACGACTTCCATCAACGGGGACCGACTACAGGACTATGTTGAAGAAATGCATCAAACCTATTCGGTGAAGAATGCGGGAACTTCACAGTTTGTGACATCTATTGGGACATATGTTGAAGTGAATGCACCCGCAGCGGACGAAACCTTAGATACCGACGCGTTGTACAAAGATATTAAGCGCTGCGTAGAGCACTGCTACAGCGGAAAACGAAAAGCGCCTTACGGTACCACAAGTTCCGGCGTTGCGGGTACCACAAATTTAGGCGGAACCTATGTGGAAGTTGATTTGGATCATCAGCATCTGTATCTTTACGTTGACGGCAAGCGGATTGCAGAAGGTGATATTTGCTCCGGTTCTGTTGCGAATGCCGCAGCAACACCGGAAGGCCTTTATACGATTAAGAGTAAGGATCATGACCGCTATCTGCGTGGCGAAGGATACTGCGACTGGGTAAGCTGTTTTATGCCGTTTAACGGCGGAATTGGTCTCCATGATGCTACTTGGCGGACGACGGAGGATTATGGTGGAGAAGTTTACCTAGAAGAAGGGTCTCACGGCTGTATCAACATGCCCGTAGCCCTTGCCCAAACCATTGATGAGCATGTAGAGGTGGGAACCTATGTGATTCTTTACGGGGGAGTTCCGAACCCCTCTTACACGGCACAGCCCATTTATGGAAGCTCCTACTATACCAAAGAAACTGGTTCCGGCAGCTTTACCTTAGATGCCTACACCACTGGGGATGGTACCTTGTCCTATTCCTCCAGCGATAACAATGTGGTAACCGTCAATGAGTATGGTACCGCAACAGTAGTAGGAGCCGGAACGGCAACTATTACAGTTACCGCATCCAGGACAAACGCCTATGCCAGGGGGACAAAAGATATAACAGTGACGGTGACAGAGGCAGCACAAAGCGAAAGCAATTAGAAGCAGTGGCACCGATCCAGTCACAGAGTGAGAAAAAGAGCGTGCTTTCCGCAAGCATGCTCTTTTATAGTAAGTAGGAAGAACGGAGCACCTAAAGGTCAAGAATCTTCAAAAACAGCCTCTTTGAAGGCAATCCAGGCATCTTCGTGTTCTACATAGTAAATAGGACATAGTTTGCCGGTGACATCATAATGGCGAATGACGTCATCAGAGGTCAAGCGATAGGCGCTTGCCAAGTATCGAACCAGTTTTACAAGGGAGTCGTAGGTTTTATCAGAAAACTTCCCGGATTTATCCGGATGGCAGCATTCAATAGAGACGGTATCCACATTTCTTGAGTTGGAGCAATAGGCTTCTTCGTTCAGCGGAACACATTGCAGAATAGTGCCGTCCATTCCAATGATAAAATGACTGCTGGCGTAGGTCTCGCCAGTGGTTGCTAAATTAGAGAAATAGCTCTTGGTCTGCTCTGCGGTGGTATTTGGATTGCCGGTATAATGAACGACAATTCCGTTGACGTGCTCCAAAGGAATCTCGGGGCGCGAGTATTTGTTGACTGGAAGTAGATCTAACGTAATCCAGTCTTCCTCCAGCGTGGTCAAGGTAACCTGACGCCTGAAGTGTGAGCAAGCTGCAAAGGCAACAAGAACAATGAGGAAGAGCAGGAGTAAAGAACGCAATCTGTTTTGGTCGCGTCTGGTTCGTCTGCGTGGTTTGCGCGCAGGAGCGGAAGGGTAGGTGGCTGGCATCGGTGACTCCTTTCTACGGATCAGAAAGTTCTAAGGCTGATTATAGCGCAAACAGTCACAAATGCAAGAAAAATGCGATTAAATTCTGATGAAAATTAAAACATAAAGGGAATCTTAAAAAAATTGTCTCAACCTCTTTCCAAAAGGGGAAAAATAGATTAAAATATATTGAAGTAATTTACCTTTTTTCGATATTTTTACCGGTATACTGAAACTTAACAAAAGGAGTTGGTCTATGATGGAGACCCCCAAATATAAACGTGTTTTGTTGAAGATCAGCGGGGAAGCACTGGCTGGTGACGCAAAACGCGGCTTGGATTTTGAAGTGATTAATCAGGTTGCAGACGCAATCAAAGCATGCATGGAACTGGGTGTGCAGATTGGTGTTGTAGTAGGTGGCGGCAATTTCTGGCGCGGCAAAAAAGATGGCGGTGAGGATATGGTACGTGTGCGTGCGGATCATATGGGGATGCTGGCTACCACCATAAATGCCCTAGCTGTGGCAGATGTGCTGGAGCGGCAGGGAATTGATGTCCGGGTTCAGACCGCCATTGAGATGAAACCCATTGCGGAACCATTCATTCGTGCACGGGCGATCCGTCATTTGGAGAAGGGACGCGTAGTTATTTTTGGCTGCGGTACAGGTAATCCGTTCTTCTCCACAGATACCGGCGCGGTGCTGCGTGCGTCTGAAATTGATGCGGATATTATTTTGCTGGCGAAGAACGTGGACGGAGTGTATTCTGCGGATCCGGCAAAGGATGTTACCGCTGTTCGATTTGATGAGATTTGTTACGATGACGTGCTGGCAAAGCATTTGGAAGTGATGGACTTTACAGCCACCTCTCTAGCGATGGAACGCCGGATTCCGGTGTTACTGTTTGCGTTAAAGGATCCAGAAAACATTGTGCGTGCCGTTATGGGCGAAACCATTGGCACGATTGTGCATTAAGGAGGAAACACGATGAAAGAACTGATCAAAGACACCGATGCCCGTATGCAGAAGACGTTGACGTCCGTTCAGGACGACTTTGCCGCTGTCCGTGCAGGCCGCGCCAATGCGCAGATCCTGGATCGGATCAATGTGGAGTACTACGGCACACCTACCCCCTTGAGCCAGATTGCGGCCATCGCATCGCCTGATCCCCGTCAGCTGACCATTCAGCCTTGGGATCAGTCCTTGCTGAAGTCGATTGAAAAGGCGATTAACACGTCTGACCTAGGAATCAACCCTCAGAATGATGGACGTCTGATCCGCTTAAACTTCCCGCAGCTGACAGAGGAACGCCGGAAAGAACTGAGCAAGCAGGTGAAAAAGTATGGCGAGAGCGGAAAGATTGCAATCCGCAACATTCGCCGTGATGCTATGGATCAGGTCAAAGCTTTGAAGAAAAAGTCCGAGATTACGGAGGACGAGGCAAAAGATTATGAAAAGGAACTTCAGACTCTGACGGATAAGCGCTGCAAGGACATTGACGGCTTGACCGCAGAGAAAGAAAAAGAATTGATGAACGTTTAACGAG
This sequence comes from uncultured Clostridia bacterium, assembly GCA_937858235.1. Taxonomy (GTDB): domain Bacteria; phylum Bacillota; class Clostridia; order Oscillospirales; family Oscillospiraceae; genus Onthomonas. The sequence goes on along the minus strand of CALLZZ010000090.1, from coordinate 5,718 downwards.
CAGAGGACTGCCGAGCAGTTCGATTTCATAAACTGGAGGAAACGGGACAAAACGGGATGCAAATCCCGTTTTGCCGTTATCATGGAAATGGATTTTTTTCACATTAAAAAGAAACGTCCCCAACAAGTGGATACCAATCTGCTGCCGATCCATGTCGCTATCATCATGGATGGTAATGGGCGCTGGGCCCAGCGGAGAGGACTTCCGAGGACTGCGGGGCATGTAGCTGGTGCGGAAAGCTTTCGGCGGATTGCTACCTTCTCAAAAGAGCTTGGTTTGCAGTATCTGACGGTGTACGCTTTTTCAACAGAGAACTGGAAGCGCCCCCAGGAGGAAGTAGGCACCATCATGGGATTGCTGCGCAAGTATCTTCAGGAGGCAATTGAGGAGATGGCGCGGGATCACATTAAACTGGAGTTTTTCGGGGATTTGCAATCTTTAGATCCGGAACTGCGGGACTTATGTGAGCAGACGCGTGAAATCTCAAAGACGTATGATGGATTTCAAGTCAATGTCTGCTTAAACTATGGCGGACGGGATGAAATTCTACGTGCGATCAGAGCCTGGAGCGCCGATTGTGGGGCAGGGATGTGCCAGCCAGATCAGCTGACAGAATCAGTCTTTTCCAACTATATGTATTCCAGTGGGATTCCTGATCCAGAATTGATCATCCGCCCCAGCGGAGAGATTCGAACGTCTAACTTTTTGTTGTGGCAGTCCGCCTATTCCGAATACTATTTTACAGATGTACTCTGGCCGGATTTTTCCTCCAGTGATCTGTTAAATGCGATCGCTTCATTCCAGAGGCGTTCCCGACGCTTTGGAGGTGTCTAGATTCAATGCTTGGACGAATACTTGTTGCCGTAGTCGGCGTTCCGCTTCTCATTGCGGTATTACTGTTCTGCCCACCAGTTTGTTTGCCGGTAGCCCTTGGTGCGCTGTGTGGAATTGCCGTATATGAGTTATTGTATATAACAGGGGTAGTGAAAAACAAACGGGTTGTTTTATACGCTATTTTGTTTTCCACACTGGTTCCCTTCTGGTACTACTTTGGATGCCAGATGATTTGGGCTGTGGCCGCGCTGTTTCTATTTATGCTGCTCCTCTTTGGTGAGGCCATTGCCAGCAAACAGCAGATGAAGGTAGAGGAAATTGCACTGTCTGTGTTTGGGGCAGTGCTGATTTCGATGATGCTATCAATTTTTGTGTTAATTGCCGATGTGGATCATGCTAAATTCTATCTCCTGCTTCCCTTTGTTGCTGCTTTTTCCAGCGATGCCTTTGCATTATTTGCAGGCATGGCGCTTGGGAAGCATAAGCTGGCACCAACGCTATCTCCCAAAAAGACCATTGAGGGTAGCATTGGGGGGTTTTTTGGCGCAGCGATTTGCTGTGTTCTTTATGGTGTAGTGGTTCAAGTGGCCTTTGGACACTACCCAACGTATCCGGTGTTGATTCTTTACGGGCTGCTGGGCAGCTTTGTATCTCAGATAGGTGATTTGTCATTTAGCTACATCAAAAGGCAGTACGGTTTGAAGGATTACGGCCACCTGTTCCGGGAACACGGTGGGGTGCTGGATCGGTTTGACAGCGTCATTTTCTGTGCACCGCTGACCTACTTGCTGGTGACAATTATTCCGTTTTTTCAATACAATGTTTAAACGATAGGAGGACAGTATGAGAACCATTTCTTTACTGGGCTCCACAGGCTCTATCGGGCGGCAATCTCTGGATGTGATTGCCGCCTGCCAAATGTCTGTGGCTGCGATTACCGCCAATCGCAGCGTAGACCTGCTGGAACAGCAGGTGCGTCAATTTCAACCGAAGCTGGCAGTGTGCTGCGATCCGAAAGCTGCGGCGGATTTAAAAATCCGCGTTGCGGATACCGACACAAAAGTAATGAGCGGTATGGATGGATTGCTGGAGGCGGTAAGGCTGTCCGAAGTGGACACTGTGCTTACGGCAGTCGTGGGTATGATCGGTCTACAGCCCACTTTAGCTGCGATTGAGCAGGGGAAACGTATTGCTTTGGCAAATAAGGAAACATTAGTATGTGCGGGGGATCTTGTCATGAAGCGAGCCGCAAAATACGGTGCGGAAATCATTCCGGTGGACAGTGAGCACTCTGCCATTTTCCAGTGTCTCCAAGGGAACCAAGAGAGAGGGGCGATCAAGCGCCTTATCCTGACAGCCTCGGGAGGACCGTTTTTTGGACAGAAACGGGAAGCGCTGCGAAAGGTAACCCGGACAGATGCCCTCAAGCATCCCAACTGGTCTATGGGAGCGAAAATCACAGTTGACTCGGCTACGTTGATGAATAAGGGACTGGAGTTTATTGAAGCGATGCGATTATACCAGCTCCCGCCCGAAAAAATAAGCATTGTCGTCCATCGGCAAAGCATTATTCATTCACTGGTGGAATATTGTGACAATGCAGTGCTTGCCCAACTTGGGGTAGCAGATATGCGTCTGCCGATCCAGTATGCACTGACCTACCCCAAGCGAACAGATGCAGTGGCAGATGAATTGGATTTGTTTTCCTGCCCGCCCCTCACCTTCGAGGCACCAGATCTGGAGAGCTTTCCCTGTCTGGCTCTGGCGTTGGATGCTGCTGCCCGACCAGGCAGCCGTTGTGCGGTATTGAACGGGGCAAATGAAGCCGCGGTGCGTCTGTTTTTAGACGATCAGATTGGGTTTATGGATATTGCAGAGCTGGTTCAACAGGCGTTGGAAACGGTACCAGAGGGATCAGCTGAGACGTTAAATGAGATTTTGGAAGCAGATAGCGCTGCACGGGATGCAGTTTTATCCGCCTGGAAGAAGTAAGCATTCACCTAAAATGGGGATTGTGAGGTATCATGCTCTATATTATCATCGCAATTTTAATGTTTGGCCTGTTGATTGGCATTCACGAACTGGGACACTTTATTGCAGCAAAACTGTCTGGAGTCAGAGTTCTGGAGTTTTCCATCGGCATGGGACCGCTGCTTTGGCACAAGGATGGGAAGGAAACCAAGTACTCCCTGCGCTTGCTGCCATTTGGTGGCTTTTGCGCTATGGAGGGGGAAGATGACACAAGTGATGATCCCCGCGCCTTTTCCAACGCAGTAGGTTGGAAAAAGTTCCTGATTCTCATTGCGGGATCCCTTTCCAACTTTTTGGCAGGCTTGCTTGTTATTTTGTGCCTGTTTGCAACCTCCGCTGGCTATGCATCATCGACAGTCAGTGGATTTGTAGATGGGTTCCCTTATGAGGGATCACAAATGCTGATGGTAGGGGATGAGATCACTGCTATTGACGGCAGGGCAGTGCTGATTTACAGCGATGTATCCACATTGCTTTCAAGAGGAAATCAGAAGACCCACGACATTACTGTGCGACGTGATGGGGAAAAAATCCTACTGAAGGACATTCCACTGCAACCGCAGGAATACCAGGTAGATGGTAAACCGGTAACTATGTATGGGCTCTATTTTGAAACTGAGGCCTCTACCTTTAGCAGTACGCTAAAGCTTGGATTTGCCACCAGTGTGGATTTTGTTCGATTAATTTGGTGGAGTTTAGAGGATCTGTTTTCCGGCGCTATCGGAGTCAATGCACTGTCTGGTCCCATCGGTATTGTGGATTCTATGAGTCAGATGGCAGAATCCTCTGGTGGTTTAATCAATGCCATTTGCAATCTCATCTATTTTGGCGCATTCATTGCCATCAACTTGGCCTTTATGAATCTGTTACCGGTACCGGCGCTGGATGGCGGACGGGTATTTTTCCTGCTGCTCAATGGACTGCTGTGGTTGATTTTCCGACGTAAAATTCCGGCTCAATACGAAGGGTATGTTCACTTTGCAGGTTTGATCTTGCTTATCGGACTGATGGTATTTGTTGCACTTCAGGATGTCTATCGCATTATCAGCTAAAGAGAGGTTACTATGACAAAGCAAATTAAGATTGGAACAATACCAATTGGCGGTGGAGCGCCTGTTGTCATCCAGTCCATGTGCAATACCCGGACAGATGACGTAGAAGCAACAGTTCAGCAGATTCTGCACTTGGAGGCAGCTGGCTGTGAAGTGATCCGAGTAGCAGTGCCGGATCGAGAAGCAGCCCGTGCTGTTGGAGCGATCAGAGAGCGGATTCATATTCCGCTGGTTGTGGATATTCACTTCGACTACAAGCTGGCGCTGGAATGCATTGCCGCCGGTGCGGACAAAGTGCGAATCAATCCTGGCAATATTGGAAGCGAAGAACGGGTAAAAGCGGTAGCAGATGCCTGCCGTCAGAAAAAAATCCCCATTCGCATCGGGGTCAATGGAGGAAGTCTAGAGAAACCACTGCTGGGAAAATACGGGAAAATTTGTCCAGAAGCGCTGGTAGAATCAGCTATGGGACAGATCGAACGGCTGAATCGGTTTGACTTTGATGATATCTGTATCAGTCTAAAATCATCCAGCGTGCCGATTACGATGGCGGCCTATCGGCTGATGCATGAACGGAGTGCATACCCTCTTCACCTAGGCGTAACGGAAGCGGGTGCGCGGACGATGGGAACCATAAAGTCTGCCATTGGCATCGGAGGTCTGCTGGCTCAGGGAATTGGCGATACCTTTCGGGTTACGTTAACTGCAGATCCTGTAGAGGAGATCGTAGTAGCAAAGCAGATTTTGCAGGCGACGGGGTTGCGGCAGGATGGTCCTAATCTGATTTCCTGCCCAACCTGTGGACGGACGCGGATAGATCTGATTCCGTTGGCACAAGAGGTGGAGGAACGCTTAAAATCGGTTCACAAACCCATTACCGTGGCGGTAATGGGTTGCGTGGTCAATGGACCAGGAGAGGCCTCTGTGGCAGATGTTGGAATCGCAGGAGGCAACGGATTTGGCTTCCTGTTTTCCCACGGAGAGGTTATTAAAAAGGTGCCAGAGGATCAACTGGTAGATCAGTTGTTTGCACTGATAGAGACATTATAAATACGCAGGAGAAGGATCTATGAGCAATGGGCAGGGGATTCCGCTGCTTCAAATGTTTGCGCAGTGTTCTTTGAACGAAGCCATAAGAGAAGCAGCTCAGGGTTGCCAAATACAGGATGCCACCATCCATCAGACTGCACGGTCGGTGGAATTGGAGGTGTCTTTTACATCAGTTCCGACAGAGGAAGTGCTGTCTGAGTTAAAACGAGAGATTTGCCGTGCATACGGACTACAGGAAGTGGTTTTCACTTACCGAGAAGAACTACCCCTTATTTTGGATACAGGGGCGGAAGAAGCCATTCCATTTCCGGAAGGGGAACCGCCGGAGGAAGTTCTACCGTTCGATGAGGCGGCTCCTGAGACGCCAGAAGCGGTGTTTGCCCGCACAGAAGCCATTCGTCAGGAGGCTATGCGAAAGGCGCTGCAATCCCGCCCCGCAGTGCCCCAAAAGCGGGTGCCGAAACCAGTTGTAGGGATGATTTTCGGCAAGTCGATCCGAAGCAAGATCATTCCCATGCGGGAGGTTCGGCTGGATCTGGGAAAAGTAGCCGTCTCGGGTAAAGTATTTGCGGTGGATCACAAGGAGCTGAAAAAACGCAATGCCTGGGTGGTGCGCTTCCGCATGACAGACAACACCAATTCGGTTACCGTGTCCAGGTTTATGGAAAATCGCACGGCAAAGCCTATTTTGGAAGGCATCAAAAAGGGCATGTATGTGACAGTAGAAGGAAAACTTGGATTGTATAACGGG
>CALLZZ010000089.1 GCA_937858235.1 uncultured Clostridia bacterium | reverse complement strand
CACAACCATACTCACTTGCTGGACGCAGAAGGGACGGCTTTTTATTTACGATCTACTCAAAGAGCGCGGCATCCTTCCGTTGATGGAGCAGGACGAGCGGAAGTCAGCCTGATTCTGATTTCAAGTTTCAAGAGGCGCCCGCCGAGCGCGTCCGGCGGGATGGCCGCCTCATTAAATCTGAGATAAGTATATACTTGCGATTACTTGATGTCAACAGTAAATTCGTTAAAATTTGAAATTATATGTTAAGGGGAGTTAAAAAATGGTATATCCAGTTACGATTGAGCAGATCAAAGCGGCCTATAAAGAAGTTTGCGGAGACGCCATGCCCGGCTTTCAGGAATCGGCGTGGAAGGATTTTGCAGACATCATTAACGGGGCATACAACGCCGGTATCGTTGCCGGCGTAAAGAAGGCTCAGAAAGCAATCTGCGAAGCGTAAAGCCAGAGCGCCTTTTCCAATGCGTACAGACGCCGTGGACGCGATTTTACACGAAGGCAGTGTAATTTCATGTTCGCGGCTTCGTGCGCTCTATCGCGTCTGTAGCGTATTCAAATTGCGCGTGCGGAAAAGTAGCCCTTTTCAATGTGTTTACGAATCGTAATATGACTTGCAATTTCGTTCAATTTGTGGTATAATACTGAGTACAAGAAGAATTATCTTCCTGTGAGAAAAAGGGCGCTATCCTTGCGCGGGAGAAAAGCGGTTGCCGCCGCAACTGCCTGCGCCCATTTTTTATCGAACGGCGGCAGACCGGCATAGAATCTCGGTATAGGACGAGGACAACATGCCAGAAGGGTACGGCGGTATCAAAATGAATTACAGAGAAAAGTACAAACAGCACTATGGCATTGATTTTGGTCTAGAGTACGAAGTCCATCATCTTGACCTGAATCATCAGAACGATGACATTGAAAATCTGCTATTGCTGCCGAGAAAGCTCCATCATCAATATCATTTTGCGTTGGCAAGATTGCCGATGGCAAATGGAAGATTAGACGTAGATGTAAAAATTCGTGGGATTTTGGATGGCGGTCAAGCCATGAACGCCTATATTTTGTCGGCATTGAGCGACTTTGTAGATGTATATTATAAGTGTCAAGACTGGAAAGATTATAGGGCCTATCTCGACGGGCTTATTCCCGATATTCACGGTATCCAATTAGGGGGTGCTGCATAATGGGAATTTCGCGCATTGTCAGCACCGACTTTTGGGAGGACGGCCTTGTGACCGATTCATTTTCTCCCGAAGATAAATACTTCATGCTCTATCTCATGACGAATCCACATAGCAAACAGGCTGGAATCTATAAGCTCAACAAAAAGATCGCGGCGTTTGAGCTTGGATACAGCGTAGAAACCGTTGTTTCCCTGCTTGACCGCTTTGAAAACAAGTACCATCGCATCATCTATTCGCAGGCAGATCAGGAAGTAGCCGTGCTGAACGCACCTAAGTACAATATCGTGAAGGGCGGCAAGCCCGTTCTTGACTGTATTGAGAAGGATTTGTCCGAAGTCAAGGATAAGTCTCTGATAGCGCGGATGTACCAACACTTAAAACCATACTTCGAGCAATCAGCCAAACCATCAATCCAACAGGTGGGCGAAGTTTGGAAGAAAGCATCCGACACCTTTAAAGAAGGCTCTCCTATAGAGAATGACATAGACAATGACAATGACAGAATCGTGGACGTATCGTATAACGAATCGTCCCACGAATCGTCACCGGATCCAAAACCTGAAAAGCCAGACCTGAAAGACAAATTCTGCGGTCACACCTTTTCCGAACCGATGCAGGCCGCTCTTACCGATTGGCTTACATACAAGTCCGAACGCCGTGAGGGATATAAGCCTACCGGCCTAAAGAGCTTCATGACGCAGGCGGCACACATGGCAGAGAAGTATGAGGAAGCTGACATTATCTCTACCATTCAGGAGAGCATGGCGAACAACTGGAAGGGTATCTGTTGGGATAAGCTGGCTGGAAAGGAGAAGCCTCCTGAACCTGTTGAGCGTCCTATCCCGCCAGACATTCTTCTGGAAAATCAACGGCGCGAGGAAGCCATGAAAGCATTCCGGGCTAATCCGAGCCAAGAGAACGCATGGAAGCTGGTGCCGCAGTCATGATACAGGGAATTGACGCTGAAATGGCGGTCATCGGTTGCATGGTCATAGATCCTGATTTAAGGCCAAAGATCATCGACAAGCTGGCCCCGGAAATGTTTGAGCATCCAAAGCTGCATAAAATCTTTGAAACAGCAACCGATCTTTATTGGAGCAGCCAGCAGATTACCTATACGGCTTTAGCCGACAAACTTCCGTCGTACCGCGAGGACTTGATAAAGATGTCGCAGCGGGTGGAAACTCTAAGCGCGTGCGACCAGTATATCCAGATTGTTATTGACCGATGGCGCATCCGAACAATGAAGAACGCGCTGAAAAATATTCTGGCGCAGGCAGACTTTAAGACGGCAGATGAATCCGTGGAGCTTATGCGGACGCTTGTCGGCAAGCAGGACGAGATCGCAAAAATGGATAGCGATGCGAGCGCCTCATTTGCGGAGGCCGCGCAAAAGTTTACTGATTGGCTGAAATCTAACGATGCGCAGAACACCATTAAAACCGGCTTCCGGTCGATGGACAGTGCCATGGGTGGATTCCTCCGGCAGTCTGTCACCGCGTTGTGCGCCCGCTCCGGGCACGGCAAAACGGACTTTGCTTTGAATCTGGCACTCCGGATGGCAAAAAACGGATTCAAAGTTCAGTATTTCACGATGGAAATGACCACGAATCAGCTTATGCAGCGAATTGCGGCGCAAATGGCTCATATTGACGGAAACCTTATTCGCGATAAAAAGCTTTCTGCGGGAGAAATTTCTGATGTTGACATGGTGCTGAAAGCGTTTGAGAGTGCGGGAAAAATAAATTTTGTGGATGACGCGAAAATCTCGACAAAGGTCATACGTCGCTACATCGAACTTTTCAGACCTGACGCTATTTTCGTAGACCATATTGGAATTATGGAAAGGCCAAACGTCAAAGACCAATATCACGCGCTTGGAATGGTAAGCAACGAACTGAAACAGATCGCCAAAGAAAACAATATTGCCATTGTCGAGCTTGTTCAGATGAATCGGCAGATCGAGGGCCGCAAGGACAAAACACCGAATCTCGGTGACATCCGCGAATCCGGCGATATTGAGCAGGATGCGGACTATGTGATGTTCGTGCAGCCGGAAGATATAACCGACAGACAACTTACAGGAGAAGCGTGGGCTGACGCAATGATCTACCTTTTGAAAAACCGCCACGGCAGGCCCGGAACATTTCAGTTTCACTGGCAACCGCAGTATCATACATTTATCGAAGTTGAGAATAATTATCAAGGAGAATAAGACAATGATTAACTGCAAAAATCAAAAGAAAATTCAAGACCAGACCAAGGATTGCAAAATTTCTATTGAGAACACGATTCGGTGTCTGTCCGATGAAGATGAAATTGACAACGTTCTTTTTCATAAACTGCTAGATGCGCGAGAAGCCTTGTCGAGCTATTGGGAGCGCAATGATCTCGGGCTTCCACGCTGGAACTAACGCACAATTTCAATAATTACTGCGAGCGCCATTTAGAGCGCCTTTTCCGAGAGGGGAGGGCGCTCTTTTCTATGAATTACTTTTGGGCATTTGATGGCGTACCGGTTAAGGCGCCTCAGTCAGCAA
>CALLZZ010000088.1 GCA_937858235.1 uncultured Clostridia bacterium | reverse complement strand
ACAGCTGCACCTCGTACTGCGTGGAGATGAGCTCCGGCATCTTCAGATGGTCGGTTGACTTCATGGAAATCGTGATATCCGAGATTTTCCTGTAGATCGCGTCCTCCGCGTACGGAAGCGGCTTGTAGGAGTAGATGATCTCGCCGTTCCGCTTGTCCGGCATGAAATAGGCCGTCCGGTACTGGGTGATGAAGCGTCCAAGGCGCTGTCCCTGATCGAGGACCTTGAACTCCGCCCACAGATCCATGAGGCCATTGCTGCTTGGCGTTCCGGTGAGACCGATGATCCGCTTCACCTTCGGCCTGACCTTCATCAATGCGCGGAACCGCTTCGACTTGTGGTTCTTGAAGGAGGAGAGCTCGTCCAGTACCACCATGTCGTAGGCGAAGGGGATACCGGAGTCGTCGATCAGCCATCCAAGGTTCTCCCGGTTGATGATTGTGACATCCGCGCCCTGCATGAGAGCCGCTTTCCGCTCACGTGCATTTCCGACTGCGACGGCGTAGGTGAGGCCGGACAGGTGCTCCCATTTCCGGATCTCAGCAGGCCATGTGTCGCGGGCGACTCTGAGAGGCGCGACCACGAGAATCCGATGGACCTCGAAGCTGTCGAACAGGAGGTCAACGGCGGCGGTCAGCGTGATGATCGTCTTTCCAAGGCCGCAATCAAGGAAGATAGCGGCTGTTTTGTGCGTCTCAATATAGGAGACACAGTATTGCTGGTAGTAATGGAGGTCACTCAGTTTCGGCATTTTCTTCGGCCTCCATTTCCTTTATCTGCTGGATAAACCACCTCAATTCGCTGTGATGGTGGGCGTGTGCGCTCTGCGAAGGGAACACGACCAGATTCTCGGGAGAATTGTTGTATCGGTTTCCGTCACGATGATGCACGACTTCTCCCGGCATCAACGGCCTGCCAAGCGTCTGCTCGGCAACGACGCGATGCGCGGCAAGTCCGTGGATTTTGGAATAGCCGTCGCATCTTCCTTTTCCGAGACGGGACTCTCTGAGCTTTTCCTTCGTTTCAGGAGTCATGCGATCCGGATTCAATTCCTCGTTCAGTTTTGTCATGTGCTGGCTTATGTTTGTGTAATCCTTGAGACTGGCATATCCGTCTGGGTTCTTCGCCTTGCTGCTAAAGCTGGCGAGACACTGCCTGCAGCAGAAGTGATGCTTCTTTCCTTTCAGCTGTGCCGAATCCCTGAAGAACTCGCGCCCGCACCAGTCACAGGTTGTTTTCAATCTCATCTATCACACCTCCGATCTGTTCTGTGCTGTCGATGATGTAAACCCGGAATCCCAGCCGCCGCAGGAACCGGTGCCGGGCTGTCTGGAGTTTCCTTGGCTTCTTTCCGGGAGCCTTGAGCTCTGCGAATGCCATGCGTCCGCCGGGCAGCAGGATGATCCGGTCCGGCATTCCGGCAAAGCCGGGTGACGTGAATTTCGGCGCGATGCCGCCACACTTTTTGACCTCGCTGGCGAGAGCTGCTTCGATCTGCTTTTCGCTTTTCATGGCGTCACCTCCTCAAATCCTGTGTCGGCACACCCTCGTCCTCAGACAGCATCCTGCCTCGGGCTCGGGCGACCTCCGGAACCGGGTCTACGAGGTTGAATGCGGCGTAGGCTGCGGAGAGGAAGTTCGTGATCGGCTTGCCCTTGTAGGTCCAGACGCATTGTCCGCGGTACTTCACGCCAAGGCGCTCCGGATTGTGGCGGCTGTGTCCGATGAGAATCTGCTCGCCGTGGCAGGTGAGGCCCCAGCCGTTCGGAGTCTGGTGCCATTTGCGTTTCGGGAAGCTGCGTTTCCGCTTGGAGCGGTTGCGCATGAGGCGTTCGCGTTCCTTGGCTGCGAGGATGTCGCCTTCCATGACTCCGGCGCATATGCAGCCGACGGATACGTCCTCGAAGTAGTCCGGGTGCGTCATGACGTGCACGTAGCGGACCTTGGTGCAGCCGCACAGCTCGCAGACGTGGAGTGGCGCGTCCCAGTCGTCCTCGCGGACATCGTAGATTTCGTGGCATTGCCATCCGGAGAGCGGTGCTCCCCAGCTGCGTAGTGTTTTCTGGCAGCGGGCGAGATAGCTTTTGTCCGGCTGTCCGTCATGGCCTAAGCTTTGTCCTGTATCTTTCATGGTGTAAAAACCTCCGTGTTTTG
>CALLZZ010000087.1 GCA_937858235.1 uncultured Clostridia bacterium | reverse complement strand
GCTTTTGTCATCGACATTTTCTTCTTTTGATAGGCTTTCCTTAGAATTTCACTTTCCGGCAAAAGGATGAGCAGAACCGACTTACAGTTCTGCTCATCTTTTTTGCTGCAAAATAGTTGTTGAAAATGATAATGACCTCCGATTCCGCCCTTCAATCTATGGCGGGAGAGTGGCCTCTGGAGGCCCGCATCCCCCCGCAGCCTCCGGCAGCCGGGCGCGGAGCTGCCGCTCATCGCCGCGCGTACCGGCGCAAATCAGACGTTTTGCGTATGCGAGGGCGCAATTCAGCGTGCGTATTTCTCTGCCGTTGTGGTGGTAGGCGCTTACACGGCAAAGAGCCACAAGACACCGGAACATTTTAGACAGATCCGGGGCGTCCACATCGGCGTTTATAAACGGAAAGCCTTTGATCACGATGATATTGCCGCAGTAAATGACCTGCATTCTTAACTCGTTTTGCAGCTCCGGATAGCCTGAGACCTTCTCCAGCCATTTTTCCAGCCTGACAACAACATCCCGCGGGGCATCGGAATAGCAAAGCACCGTTTCGCAATGCATGCTCCTTTTATAGCGCCGTTCCCCTTCATCGCTGAAGAGGTACGGCCCCTTATTTTTTCGGGCGCTGTTTTTCTTCGCGGTCACCAGTACCTTTTCCTGTTCGCCGCCCGTTAAGGCTTCCGCAATGGAACGGCATGGCGCTTCGTCGGGCGGCGTATCTCTTCCCGAACACCCCAGATTGGACACCCGAACAGGCTTTCCAACAAGCACACGCTCTGCTCACAGTCCGTCACGGAGAAAACCTTTTTCAAGAGGGGTTCATCCATGGTGTTCAGACCAAGCGTATGCAAAAACCGCGCCGCATTTCCTCCCTTTTTGGGGAGGTCTTCGTAAGTGACCGGCACATGCTTCGCCACCAGCTTGCCGCTGTCATAAAGCGCGAACTCAACGTAGTCGTCGTCATAATACTCGGTGGAAAGTACCGGTGCGGGCAGCGATGCGGAGAGCTCCTTCGCATATTTTTGAGTAGAACCCCATTCAAATAAGGGGGAGGTAACCGTCAGCCAACCCTCGGCACATTCATAGCCGCAAAATTCAGGCTTCACCGCGGCAAGAGCTGCGCGGGTAACGCCTCTTATGTTCAGATTGCAAAATTTACTGCCCATGTCATATCCCTCCAATCCACTTTTTTCTATGAGCCGCCATTGCCGTTACCGTAACTTACTGCCCTGTCATCATTTTTTCCTTAAAAACCATGTATTCATCCCGAAGGCCATTTTCTTCATACCACCAATGGCACCTTTGAATAATATCATCGTCGCTTATATCTTCAATCTTCTTCAATAGGTATTTATAGACTCTTTTGCTTTTCAAATAGGCCCTTGCAATATCGGCATATAAATTCTGTGGGTTATCTCGCTGCATGGATATGTTTCATCTCCGATACCAACTGCCTCTATCTTTATAACCGTCTCCGGTAAACCGCAAAGAAGCAATTTTCCCGCGCCAAGCGTACGCCGCGTTTCACAGGCTTGTGTTAGGCGTCCGCCGCTTCTTTTTTAGATTAAAATAAACGATCATGCAAATGGTTACCAAAATAGCGTATGCGACCAGCAGCATGCCCCAGCCCCAGTAGTTGTTCTCTATCAGTGCCTGGCGGGATTGATCGTAGTTCATATAAGTAATTTCGCCGCTGCTCATGACCAGTATGTTGCGCCATTCGTCATCCTCGTAAAATATGGTCAGCGGCGCGCCCGGCTCTTGCTGTGCCAAGAACTCCTCCGCCGGGAAATCGACGATGCTGGAGATGGTATAGGTCAGGTCGCTGCCGTCCAATTTCAGCCGGTAAGCTCCGTCCACGCTGCCGGCTTCCAGAGAGACGAAGCCGCCCTGCGCTTTCTCCAGCTCTTCAAAGGAAGTAGGCGGCGTCACTATATCCATAGCCAGCGCACCCGCCAAAGCCAACGCTGTGCAGACGACGAGGGAAATAATTAAATTGCGCAGGTGATGGCGGGGACGAGCCGGAGCGGCGGGGGCTGCGGCCGCGCTGTCATCCCGGGTAACGGAAGGCGCATAGTGATCACGCAGTTCTTTTGCCATCTGTTGGCGGCGCCCGGCATAAGCCCGTACGCTTTTGTTGCACAGCATCATAAGCCCCAGAACAACAGCGACGGCCACTGATACTGCCGTATACCAGCCGACAGGGGTATAACGGAAGAGGTCGGCAAGGCTGATCCCATACTGGACCGTGCTGATAAACAGAGCCGCGCCATAGCCGACGGCGGTAAGCAGACAAAACCAGCCCGCCGCTTTGTTTCGGCCGTTGAGGCCGGAGGAAATGACCAGCAAGAAAAACAATACCGGCCCCACCATGTTGCTGTTGTACACCAGTGTCACCGTCGTTCCGGTCAGCGGCGGCAGCACCACGACCTCCGCCAGGCGCAGCAGGCCGTAAACTGTCATCAGCACTATGGTCAGAGTCCGCCCCCGGCGAAAGGTTTCGTTTACCGCACATTCCTCTTTGATCTTTTGGCTCATCGTTGGCTTATCCATGACTACTCCCCTGTCTTATTAATATAAATTGGCTGCAGCTTGGCAACGACTGCCGCTCACTTTGCGCAAAAGGCCGGCTCCGCCCGCCTCACCTAAAACGGGGGCCAAATAGCCACAATATTTATGTTTCATCCATGTAGATTTCAAAATTATGCAGCAAGGTATTTTTGCCGTCTAAATAGCAATACTCTTTTGCAGACCTCACGGTTCTCCAAAAATCTTCTACATCTTCGGATCAAATCGCATGTCCAAAAAGCAGCCGTATCGTCCGCAGGCTTATACCGCAAATCTAAATGCACCTGCACATATTCCTCATCAAATCATTGGGATAATGCCGCACGAATTGATCACTAAAAAACATACCGATATAAAAATGCAAACCCTCTGTATCCTCGTCTAAAATACGCTTCGGTATCCAAGATTCGCCGAGCAAACCATACTTGCGCTCCATGTCGTCAATTTCTTCGGAGGTCTAATCTCGCATAGTTTGGTGAGTGCGAAACCTCGCCCGGCATAACCAAATACTGCGCGAGGAAAGTTAATTTCCCATCGTGCTCCTCCTGTACCCGCCTCGAAATCGTGGCCGCTCCTTGGTTTGATCAACTTTTCTCAAAGCGCATTCCAGTCACATTAGCCACAAATGTTTGGAAATCATCTAT
>CALLZZ010000086.1 GCA_937858235.1 uncultured Clostridia bacterium | reverse complement strand
ATTTCTGCCATTTATGATAGTTAATATGATTTAACTTGTAAACTCACGCTAGATTAGAAATATTCAGAAAGCAGTTTAATGTTTGATGAAAGGGGGAAGTGCAGATGCAATGCGACCATCACTGTGAACACCACACAAGCTGTATTGAGCATGTGCCCATCTTTGCCAGCCTCAACCGGAAAGAGCGGCTGGAGATCGTTGAGATCTCATCATCCCGAAGCTTCGAGAAAGGTGAAACAATATATAGAGCGGGTGATGAGGGCGGAACCCTCTTTGTCCTTTACACAGGCCGGGCAAAACTTTTTCGCTTGAATGCCAACGGAAAGGAACAGGTTCTCCGACTGGTTGAACCAGGGGAATTTATCGGAGAACTCTCTCTTTTTTCCTCTTTACCCCTCACCGACAATGCCCAGGCGCTGGAGACGACCACCATGTGTGTTTTACAGGGCCAGCAGCTCAAGGAGCTGATGGCAAAATACCCTTCCATTGCCTTTAAGGTGATGGACGAGCTTTCCCGCAGGCTGGAAAAAGCGGAAAACCGCATCGAGGACATCAGCCTGAGTTCTGTGACCAAGCGGGTAGCAAACGCTCTGCTGGAGCTGTCAGAGGGCAAGTCGGAGATGCTCCTGCCCATGACCAAGGGGGATCTGGCCTCGCAGCTGGGCATGACCCAGGAAACCCTGAGCCGTAAGCTGACGGCCTTGCAGGAGGAAGGCTTGATCCTTCTAAAGGGGCAGCGTAAAATCATCATAAAGGACAAAGCGAAGCTGGGGGAAATTAGTCTTGCTGAATGACTCCTGCCCACCCAATGAAAAGTACGTAAGGCCGGTATTTGCATAATTGCAAATACCGGCCTTTGAGCTTGATTTATGTTTGGGGTGACAGTCTCCAGACTCAAAACACTAGATTTCTCCGCCTTCATTGTACGATATCGCTTTTACCGGACATGACTTAATGGCACTCTCCAGTTTATCCATATCTAAATCTAAGCCCTCGTATGGCTTGGTAACCGCCTTTTTATTTTCCATCTCAAACACTTCGGGATAGTTCTTCGCGCATAAGGTACAGCCCATACAGGCATCCCGGTTAATATGTAAGCCGGGCTGTGTCAGCACCTCTCCCGGCAGATCCTCATCCTTTATGATTTTTGCCGCTATCCACGAGAAAATGGTGATGGCAATAACAGTGAGCACCCATCGTATTGCCATAAATTTCGGCCCTAAAAACTTTGCCTCATTGAGAAGCATGGGAACCTTAATCACAGCCCATGAGCTTAAGATTATAATGATATTCCGAATCGACGCGCCCTTCTTGTGAAGCATGACGCACATGGGAAAGGCTGCGTAAATCGGTCCTGCTGAAATACTGCCGACCACAAAGGAGAGGAAAACACCCTTCGCCTTGGCCTCCTTGCCCAGATAACGCATGATTTTTTCCTTCGGAACCCACATATCCAAAAGTGCCGTCAGGATAAAGATAACGGGCATGATCATAAGCATTTCCTTGATGTAATACCCGCTGTTTTTCACCGAAGCCGCTCCCATTGTCGGATTTATGATAAACATGGCGATATACACCAGGGCAACAATGGCTAAGAACAGGTTTTCTTTTACTTTTTTCAGGATTGTCATATGATCACCCCCATCACAAGCGCGATAACAATCGCAAATAGAAAGCTGAGGCTGTTTCGCACCGCTGTGAATTTCGCTCCGAACTCCTTTTTTTCAAGGGGGAATGTCACCACCCCCACCATGGTCAAGGTCGTCAGGAACGCCACGGACGGAATGACGCTGACCCCTGCGCCCACCAATGTGCCCACCAGCGGAAACGCGATAAACGCCGGAACCAATGTGATTGTTCCCAGCAAGGCCCCTCCAATCGTCGCCAGAAGGACGGACTGACCGCCCAAAAACTTAGCAATTTCCTCAGGCGGTATAATCGTTAAAATCAGTCCAATTGCAAAAATAATGGAGAGAATGCTCGCAAGCATCCCCTTACCCATGCCAAAGGCCATTTTTAACGCCTGTTTTGTTTTCATCTTGTCTTTGGCAAAAGAAAACACGAGAAAAGCTATTGTACCGACCCAAACCACCAATGTAAAAACGTCCATATGTCTCCTCCCTTTCAGCATAGCAATACAGGTATTGTATCGCTCTGAACCGAATAAGAATAGACACATTAGTTTCTTTTTGCTATTATATTTGAAAAGGAGGGATGCTGCTTTGCTAGAGACTCTTAAGACGATACCGCTTTTTTCCACGCTGCAAGCGGATGAAATGCAGACGATGATGGCTGATAATCAGTTGTTTATTAAAAATTATTCAAAAGGGGCAAGCGTTTACAATCAAAATGACAGCTGCAAGACCCTTGATATCGTTTTATCAGGCAGCCTGGTCGCCTACTCTCTTTCAGAGAAGGGCTCGGCAATGACCATGTTTGAATTTTCAAGTGGCCAAATGCTGGGGGCGAACCTGCTCTTTGGCGATAAGCATATCTATCCGCTGAACATTTATTGCATGTCCGACGCACGGCTTTTACACGTGACTCAAAAGGCGGTATGCAGTTTTTTGCACAACTATCATTTTACAATCAAGTTTGCCGGAATGCTTTCGCATAATTCGCAGAAGCTAAACCATAAAATTACAATGGTATCGCAAAATAGCTTGCGGGAAAATTTGCTGGAATACCTTAGACAACAGTCTATACTGCAAAGCTCGGATACGATCATTCTGCCGATCAGCAAAAAACAACTTGCCGATTACCTTGGGGTGCAGCGTCCATCTTTATTCCGGGAGCTGAAAAAGCTAAAGGACGAAGGGTTCATTGGCGTTTCCAATCGGACAATTCATCTGAATGTCTGAGCTTTTATTGACACAGAGGCTGGTGAAATTCATATGATATAAAGAGAAAGCAATATGAAAGGAGCAAGCACTGTGAACAGATATCAATCCGATGGGCAGCTTCATGACTATGGCCCTGAGCCTTTGATTGTCAATATAAATCGAGCCGCTAACGCAAATCCCAATTATCGCACGGCCTTGTGGACAGGCGGGCATCTTCAGCTTACATTGATGAGCATAAGGGTTGGCGGCGATATTGGGCTTGAAGCACACCCCCATCTTGATCAGTTTATACGGGTTGAAAGTGGCTGCGGTCTTGTTAAAATGGGAAGCAGCAAGGACAACTTGAATATTCAGCAGCGAGTGGACGGCAATTATGCCATCGTGATTCCCGCGGGCACATGGCACAATCTTATTAACATAGGAAACAGTCCTTTGAAGGTCTACTCCATCTATGCTCCCCCACAGCATCCTTTCGGAACCATCCATGAGACAAAGGAAATCGCGGAAGAAGCTGAAGGACATTCGTATTAAAGGCAGCAATCCCCCGAATTAGGCTTTCGGCCTAAGTCGAGGGATTCTTTTATCTTTTATTTCGCCTTCACCTGAGATTTTTTCACCTCATATCCAAGTGCGGTGATGGCCTTTTCCGCATCCTCCACCGACAGCTTTTTACCGTCAAAATCAAACTTTGCTTTGCTGGAGTTGAACAAAACCTTTACGCTTTCTTTTTCTACGCCGTCTAAGGATTTTACCGCGTTTTCAATCTTCAGGACGCAGGAGGGGCAAGTCAATGTCCCCAGTTGAATGGTCACTGTTTTCATTTTGGATCTCCCTTTCTTAAATTCGTTTCATCGTAGTTTATACCGTAGCAGCCTCATGCCGTTGAGGATCACCACCAGAATACTGGCTTCATGCACCAGCATGCCGATGGACATATTCATCCATTCGCTGAAGAACACAGCAGAGAGAAGCACCAGCACAACTCCAACGGCAATGACAATATTCTGCTTCATGTTTCTGGCGGTGGCCTTGGTGAGTCCCAGGGCGTGAGGCAGACGGCTGAAGTCTGAATTCATGAGCACCACATCGGAGGTCTCGATGGCTACGTCGGTGCCGCTGCCCATAGCGATGCCGATGTGTGCCAGCGCCAGGGAGGGACT
Source organism: uncultured Clostridia bacterium (assembly GCA_937858235.1). GTDB lineage: Bacteria > Bacillota > Clostridia > Oscillospirales > Oscillospiraceae > Onthomonas. The sequence goes on along the minus strand of CALLZZ010000086.1, from coordinate 4,267 downwards.
GTCGTTGACGCCGTCGCCCACAAAGGCGACGATTTGTCCCTCCTCGTCAATCAGCTTTTTGATGTAGGCCGATTTATCCTCGGGCAGCATATTGCCGTAGGCTTCGGTCAGGCTCAGCTCCCGGCTCACCATGTCAACGGTACCCTGATTGTCGCCAGAGAGCATGACAAGGTTTTTAACACCCAGCTTCTTTAACCTTTGTAGATCTTCCTTCACGCCGGGGCGTATCTGGTCACGGATGCCCATCAATATTTTCAGCTCTCCGTCCACGGCGGTCAGCACAAGGGAGTTGCCGGATTGCTCAAAGCTGGCAATATCAGCCTTCGCTTGTTCGCTCAGTGCGATGTTTTCTCTTTCCATGAGGGCAACGTTGCCTACGGCGATTCTGTGTCCGTCCACCGTGGCTGTGATACCGCCGCCCTTTACAACCTCTGTGCTTTCAACGCTTGAGAGAGTGGTTTCCCCGATTTCCTCCAGAACCGCTTTCGCCAGTGGGTGGTCGGACTCACGCTCAATGCTGGCGAGGTAGCCGAGGGCCTCATCAATATGGTCGCCGTAATATTTCTTTTCGGCAACCGATGGATTTCCCACAGTCAGGGTACCAGTTTTGTCAAACACTATAGTATCCAAGCGGCTGAAGTCGTTGATGACTTCACTGCCCTTGAGCAGCACACCGTGTCGTGCGCCATTTCCGATACCGGCCACGTTGGAGACGGGCACGCCGATCACTAGAGCGCCGGGGCAGCCCAAAACGAGGATGGTAATGGCCAGTTCAAGGTTCCGGGAAAATGCCCAAACGACAATGCCCAGCAGGAGGACAGCGGGGGTATAGTATTTGGAAAAGCGATCGATAAAGCGCTCCGCCTCTGATTTGGAGTCCTGGGCTTCCTCCACCAGCTCGATTATTTTGCCAAAGGTGGTGTCCTCGCCCACACGGTCGGCGGCAATCTGGAGCGTCCCATTATCAAGGATGGTTCCGGCATATACCGCCCCGCCCTTTTCCTTGGATACAGGCAGGGATTCGCCGTTGATGCTGGCCTCGTTGATGCTGCCCTCGCCGGATAACACGGTGCCATCCACCGGGATTTTCGCTCCGGTTTTCACCAGCAAAATATCCCCTATGTCCACCTCGTCTACGTCGACCTCTTCAAATTCACCGTTTGGCATCTGCTTCAAAGCACTTTCCGGCGCCATTTCCGTCAGCTCTTTGATGGCTGAGCGGGTCTTGTTCAGCGTCCGCTGCTCCAAATACGCCCCGAATAAGAACAGGAAGGTGACAATGGCCGATTCCTCAAAGTTTCGAATAAAAAAGGCCCCGATTACCGCGATGGTCACCAAAACATCAATGCTGATGACCTTGACCTTTAATGCCTGATATGCCTGTATCGCAATGGGCATGACCCCCAAAACGGAAGCAATCACCAAGGTCCAAACAGCCACAGCTTCATTTTTAAAGCCGAGCTCACTGGTAAATCCAATGACAATTAAAATGGCACTCACCAATGTTATGTGGTTTTTCTTACTTAATATGAATCTCTGCATCTCATCACCTTCTTGTCTTATCCATCCATTGCTTAATCCTGATATGCCTGATCCAACTCCGCCAACATGGTATAAACCGCTTCGTAGCTTTCGCACACATCATTCGGAACAGTGTAGTTGTCGGTTATTTCCCGGAGTGTTTCAAATTCTTCCTTTAAATCAGGCAGCTGTGAGTCCGCTTTCTTTATTTTTTGATTGATTGCGTTGAAAAGCTTATGTACATCATGGAATTCAAGATGGTTCTTTCCATGGACTCTTGCGACGATTGGCACATATTGCTCAAGTGTCTCAAGATGCTTTACCGTTGCTTCATTAAATGTCTGCTTGTTTGCCATTTCACTCGCTCCTTTAACCTTATTTTGCTCTTCTGAGTTCAGTATAGCAGGCTTTGTGAGAAAAGAATTTGATTTATATCAAATATGAAAAATATAATCGGCCCGTACAGAAATGTGCGAGCCTTTTTTTATTTCAAAGAAAAATGGAGGAACACACATATGGATACGAAAAAATACTTTGCAGAGCTTTCCCGAATCCTTGGAAGGAATGAAATCCAGGTAGCGCCTCCGAAAAGAAACACCCTCCCCATTCTGCTTGGTACCCATCCCGCCTGCCGAGTAGGCCCCAGCGGAGAGCTATGCAAATTTCCCGGCGACTTGGACAGCCCGGAAACCAGCGATTTATACTTCAAGGCAGCGCTCATCGCCACCAAGGTAAAAGAATATATGACGGTGATGGAAAAGTCACCCTTGCTCAAAGCCGTGGCACTGGACGAAGAATTCCGGCTGCTTGCGGTGTTTAACGGAGCCGTCCTCGCTGGTCGAGAAACCCAGCATGGCTATAAATTTGTCACATGGGAGCGTGACTACAATTTCTATAGTTTTTAATACTGTTTTAACAAATCAATGTCTCATGTGAGTTCCTCCGTTTTTTGCTTATTTCTACCGTGAATTCTCTGCATATCTGTTCTTAGACAGTCACCCTCGGAGCTGTAGCAGATAAATCCATGCGAGGGATATGGGCAGTTGCCACAGCTCTTGAAAGGGCCGTGGGGCCGCTCGTCAGGCAGTATTCTCCCCGTTGTTATGATGGCATCCGAATCATAACAAGCTGGTTTTTTATTTTTCTTGTAATGTACTAACATGATTTCCTCCCTTTTGAAAAACAAAAAAAGCCGGAGAATTGAAGCGCGTTCTGCACTCCGATTCTCCGGCTCTTTAACTGGATAATTTATTATAAGGTTTTTCGACATTCAGTCGGTGTCTGTTCAACGTGGTACTGTTGTATCAAGTCCCTATGCTTCTTTGATTTCTGAGTGATGCGGTGAGCTTTGGTTGCCATATATTCTATCAGGCAGTCCTTTGGTATCAAGTATTTGTTGTAGTACCACACTCCGAATAATTTCTCTTTGGATATCCATTGTGATATTGCGGTTTGGCAGTAGCCCGTCATTTTTATGACATCGCCCACGGTAAGGGCATCCGGAAAGCTGCTCCACTTTTTCTTCAGCATCTCCATAAATTTCTTCGCATCTATTTGAACCTCTGCCCGATGCTTGGGTCTATATTTTATTCCGCTTGAAAAAATTCCGGGAGGTGTCAGCAGGGACTCCGGAGAATCTTCTAAGCGGGTAAGGTATTCTATCACATCTGCTATTCGGATTTTGAACCTACGGGTCTTTTTTCCTGTATCCTCGCAGGGGATATACCCATTTTCTAAAAGCCATGTAGCTTTTCGTTTGCTTATTCTGCAAATTCTGTAAAACTGGTCTTGACATATCTTTTCCGGGTATTCAGCCAGAAGGTGAGAGTAGTCAGTTGCCATGTCCATCCCTCCAATGCATTGATGGTGCAGACAGATATCAGCTCTGTCTGTTTTGCGTTATTCACTTTTAATCAATGTCAATGGTAGGGTACGCTGTGGTTTATGTTCTTGAAAATGCCAGGGAACTAAAGTATCTTAAGGTTATTTCGCTGGTCGCTTTTCTACGTTTTTTCTACACTTTGCTCTGAAAACCGTTAAATTCGGGGGTCGAGCCGAAGCGTGGTAAACTCATGGTTTTCGCTCGAAAAGCCTTGATTCATGCGGGTTTGCGGGATTTTAAGGTATCTCAAAGTTACCTTGATAATCTCATCGAAACTTGCCCTCAAATAACTCGAAATCAGGTTGTCCTCACGGGCACGTGAGTTCGAATCTCACCGCCTCCGCTATAAAGACATATTTTCCCGCTAATGGGGAAGGTATGTCTTTTTTTATATGCTAAATAGTGGTATGATGGACTTAATGTACGCAGATTTATCAAAATTTATCGGACTGTATTGAACTATATTGAACTGCGGATCAATTATATTGTCGGAGGTAACGCAAATGGGGCATATAGAAGAGATTGATTTAGTGTTTGAGCGTGAACAAAGATAAATTCCACTGTACGGATTGTTTAAAGCACTTAAAAGATGAATATATATAAAAATAAAGCAAAACACCAAGAAAAAGATGCATACAAGTTTGTAGGTTTTATAAAGACATAAAGATTTGAAAATAAAGCAACCTGCAATTTTAGATGTTTATAAGAAAGGCGGTCTATTGTAATGGTTATAAATGATTTTTTAGGGGAATTGAAAATGAATTATAAAAAAATTGAAATCAGTGGAAATAATGATGATTATAAATTAGATTTACTTCTGACGAAAATTGCAAGATGGCATAACCTTACGCCAAAATTATGGAG
>CALLZZ010000085.1 GCA_937858235.1 uncultured Clostridia bacterium | reverse complement strand
ATCGCCTATTCAAGTATTTCTTCACGAAGTGGCGCACTTGACTTGACAATTCATCGCTTATTTAAGATCTCAAAGATAAAACTGCTGGAATTGGTAGCGAACTTCTATATCAGTGTCATTCAGGGTATGCCGTTGCTGGTGCAGATTCTGTTTATCTATTTCGGCTTTCCTGTGGTGTTTGGCTTTAAATGGAGTCTGGATGTTGCCGGTATTGTAATCATGAGTTTGAATGCCGGTGCCTATATGGCAGGGTTAGTACGTGGCGGCATCGAATCCGTGGAAAAGGGGCAGATGGAAGCGGCTAGAAGTCTCGGTATGAGCTTTGGCCAGGCGATGTGGAAGGTGATTTTGCTCCAGGCGCTGCGCACCATGCTGCCGTCGATTATCAACCAGTTTATTGTGACGCTGAAAGGTGCGTTGCTGCTCTCTGTGATCGGCTTTCGGGAATTGATCCAGGATACCAAGATTATTGTTGCCAATAATATGGAGATATTCACCATGTACTTCATCGTGGGTGTATATATTAATGGGTGGTTATCACCATTTTGTGGGCATAAACTTGACCTGCGTTTCCTTTGTTCATCCAAGTCGTGGGAAGATGGAGCAGCTGGCACAGCTGGGGAAAAGACTGCCTATGCCTGGAGAACCAATAGCAAGCAGTGGGGATTCGGTTACGCGGCATCTGATGCTGAAGGGTGGAATTCCGAAGGGAATAAATAATTTCCGATTGGGAGAAAGCCTCCTGTTTGGAAAGGAACGCTGTTACCATACCTACCTGCCAAATACCAATCGGGCTGCCTTTATACTGTACGGGGAAATTGTTGAGTTAAAGGAAAAACTTCTGTGCCGTGGGAGGGGAGTGGGAGTAGATAGCTACGGCAACAGACCGAAGCAGCGTGAAGATAAAGGAATGCGCAGAAAAGCCATTCCGGTGCTGGGGAAACAGGATTGCGATATGGAAACCATGTGTCCGGTAGACGCAGGAATTGAAATTCTGGACGCCAGCAGCGATCAGCTCATGTTAGATGTGACGGATAGTGATTGCCATAGGGGATTCGATTGCATTTGAATTAGGGTGCTTTTCTATCATGAGGGTCTTTAGCAGCTGATATGTGCGCAAACACTATGTTGGATAATATAAAACAGAAATGCGGGTACACTACAGCTTTCTATGCACCGTACCCGCGTTTCTATCGTATTAGGGGGTTACGGCTCCAGCAGCAGACGCTGGGCAATTTCCCTGGCATCGTTGCGATTCTTGGCATTTAGTTTGGAGAAAAGGTGCCGGATATGTGTTTTTAAGGTATTACTGCTGACCGGATCATCTTTCCGTGATATTTTATTGAGCAGTGGCAGCAGTGCGATCCCTTTTTCAGCGAATACGGTGACATATCCATATCGCTGCCCAGTGGTAAGTGCACGGTTGAGATAGTTTGCCCAGCCACTGCCATCCATGCGAAATCGGCAGATCCCAAGCAAAATCAAGTTATCCAGTTCGTCCAGTGCACGGTGATAGAGAGAAAAATAATCCAATAGACGAGCTAGAAGGGGTAGAGCCTGAACATATTCGCAGCGGTCAAGATGACAGCACACTTTGGTAAGGTGACGATAGCGATCCAGCAGAAAAAATGATGCTCGTCTGGCGCCAGCTCTTTGCACCACGTGGTGGAATATGCACCGTTTCTCAGTAGATTGAGCCGACATAAAAGGGCGTCAGTATTGGGTAGAAGTCGGGTGATGCCAGTTGCCTCCACACATTGGAAGAAGGTGGGAATGGAGTTGCTGGTACCTTCCAATTGATTGTGGGCACATAGCACCCGGGCCTGCAAAGATTGGAGGACAAACTCGATTTCAGGACTACCGCACTGTTGCAGTATAGGTGTCAGGCTGATAAGCGGGACAAACTGGGCAGTGATGTTCTCTCTCTTTTCGTATTGGCTTTTAGCTAGTGCGATTTCCGCCAGACACTAAGCCCGGTTGCCCGAGCACTGCCTCTAAAGGCTGATGAATGGTACGATACAGCAGTTTAGCCTGCGGTTCCCAGGGCGAGAAGTCCTTTCCGCCGTTGAGGATACTGGGCAGATTACTTGTGATGGAAAACTTGGGTAAGGTGATACCTTACTCACAAATAAGTGTGTAGGTGTCGGGAAGCGAGCGATCCAGTTTGTTGCAGCCTCGGTGGGGCAAAGCAATATCGAGATATGCTAGTCAGCTGCGTGCGTTTTTGGTTAGAACGCGCACCAGAGCAATATGATCATCCCCCTGAAGGTAGCAGTTCATTGCCAGGTTCAGATGGTTTTGTTTTTCGTACCACTGACCGCTTAACAGATAAATTTCACGGATAGCGGATTCCCCCCACAATTGCTTTGCTTTATGTTGCAGGTACTGTTGCAGCCGGGGAAAGTGAAAGGAAAAACGTTGGTTTTTTCCAGCAGAAAGTCAGATGTCTTGAATACACGAGATGGTTTGTAGAGCTTGATCACTGCCAAGCAGTGTGGCTGCAAGGGAAGGGGTAAAGTCATCGAATAGCGAAACGGTTAGCAGTAACTATTGGACTTCGCTGGGCGAATGGTAGTATAAGACTTCGTCCAGATAGACGTAAAGCCGATGAAGAGAGCGGGAGATGGCGCCTGAAGTCAACGGTCTGTCCTCGGCAATGGAAAGACAAAGTAGATGAATCCACGCAGGATAACCCCGGTTGGCAACCAAAATGTGCTGCAAATCAGGGAGATCTAGATTTAGGGAGTAGATGTGCAACATACGTGACAAACAGTTAATATCAAAGGCAAAGTCAGAAGCGGTCAGTTGTATGAGCTGCCCAGACACGGTGAAGGAAAGCAGGTAATGCGGGAGGAGTCCACTGGATAACAGCACAAAATGTTGCGTGGCAGGAGCTGTTTCTAAAATCCTGCGCAATGTGGTCTGCAAACCTGGGTGGGAAAATGGTCTCTAAGACAATTACAAGGCTTGAGCCGAAGAAAAAGCATTATATTCGTGTTCGCACTTATAAAACGGCCGTAAAAATGAGATGCTATTCCGATTGGTCAAAGGCGAAATGCCTCACAACAAAAGGATAATGCCCTACTAAAAACAGGGAAAAAAGAGAGATGCTCCTGCACCTCTCTTTTGTGTTCCGTATTTTTGATTGCTCTGGGAAGCGGGATTATAACAGCTTTCTCAGATCGTAAGGCGTGGACTGATAGACATAATAGTTGAGCCAGTTGCTGTATAGAAGCTGGGCAGTACTGCGCCAGTTTACGCAAGGGGGCTGGCTGGGGTTATCGTTGGGGAAGTAGTGGGCAGGCACTGCAATGCACTTTCCACAGCTTACGTCCCGTTGATATTCCAAAGCCAATGTTTCGGCATCATATTCCGGATGCCCCATAATAAAGAAGCGACGATTGTCACAGCTCTTTAGGGCGAACACACCAGCTTCTTCGGAAGTGGCCAAGAGTTGCAAATTTGGCCTTGCTAGGATATCCTCTTCCTGAATGGCGGTGTAGCGGGAGTGCGGTGCATAAAAAACATCGTCAAATCCGCGGAACCAAGGAGATCGGGGGCGGACTACCTTGTGGGGGAAGACCCCAAACATTTTTTCGGGAAGTGTGTACTTTTCGATTCCATAGTGGTAGAATAAACCGGCTTGTGCACCCCAGCAAATGTGCAACGTGGCGTGAACGTGGGATTTGGACCATTCCATGATCTCGCACAGTTCATCCCAGTAATCTACATCGGAGAAATCCAGGTTTTCCACGGGAGCGCCGGTGATGATCATACCGTCGTAGCTGTTGGTCTTTACCTGTTTAAAGGTACGGTAGAAGGTGCTTAAATGGTTCTGGTCAATGTGCTGAGGGACATAGCTTGCGGTTTGCAGTAACTCAACCTGAATCTGAAGGGGAGTGTTAGCCAGCTGCCGCAGGAGCTGGGTTTCGGTTACAATCTTTGTGGGCATCAGATTGAGAATGATCAGTTTTAACGGTCTGATATTCTGGTGCATGGCCCGATGCTCAGTCATAACAAAGATGTTTTCATTTTCGAGGGTTGTGCGGGCGGGCAGAGTATTCGGTATTTTGATCGGCATTAGAAGCGCTCCTTACATTATTATAATAGTGAAAATTCAAAGAAGTAACCATACCATATAGCCCAAAGGGCATTCGTGGAGCGAACCTGAGGTAAAAACGTGCAGACATGCAAGGAACCTCCTTCCTAAAAGTGAACTTCACAGAATACTATATCGGAATTTCAGGTAAAGTTCAATAGATATGGGCTAGAAAGAATACAGAACGCCCGGATTAGTGTAGAAGGAAAAGAAAAAAGTCGAAAAGGGGGTTGACAACCTGCGGCAGATTTAGTATACTAAGCAAGCGCTCAAGGGAGCCGACCAAAAACTGGAAAGCAAGCCACACTGAAAACGGAAAATTGTTCAGCGGCGAGCA
>CALLZZ010000084.1 GCA_937858235.1 uncultured Clostridia bacterium | reverse complement strand
TCACGATCCGCTTTACTGACATTGCTGGACACTGGTCGGAACAGTATGTAGAGGCGCTCATCATTGCAGGAATTATCCAAAAGGACGATTTCGACACGAAGTTCCTGCCGGATGAACCCATCACCCGCATGGAGATGATCCGAATGCTGGTGAGGGCTATCGGCAAGGGCGACCATGATGTAGCCTGCCCTTGCGTCACCGGATTTTCCGATGACGATGGACTCGCTGATGGGGATAAAGCCTGTATCTGCACAGGCAAAAAGTATGGCATTGTGGATGGTTACCCGGATGGTACAGTAAAGCCGGACGGCAAAGCCACCCGTGCGGAAGCCTTTGAAATGCTGGTGGATACGGAGAAAGCAAAGGAACAGATCAAAAAAGAAGAACCTCCGAAGCCGACCGTAACACCCAAGCCGGAGGATAAGCCTTCCGGTGGCGGCGGTTCTGGCGGCGGTAGTTCCTCCTATGTCCCCGCTCCGCAGTTCAGCTTCACATTGCCCAAAACCGCCTACACCGCCGATGAAATTGAGATAAAGCCGGAAAGCCGCTATGTGAGCGGCGTGACATGGACAATTCTTAAAAATGGACTGCCCGCCGAGCTTTCCGGGCTGATAGTGGGTGAACTGACCGCTGCAGGCGGCAAGGTGAAATTCACGCAGACCGGCAGCATTACCCTCATTGCCACAGCAAAAAACAGCCGGGGTGCCACGGTGACCCATGAGCAGACGGTAAGCATCTATCCGGTGGTGACGGCGGCATTCACGCTGCCTGAAACCGCCCATACCGATACAGGCGTGCCGGTGGAGCTTACTACGGAGAATCTTGGCTCAAATTCTGTGGTGTGGTCCCTTCAAAAAGACGGAGCCATTGCTGATATAGACGAAACCCTTACCGGAGAGCTGACCGCTGCTGGCGGCACGGTGCTGTTCAAGGATAAGGGCAGCTATACGCTGAACGCCTCCATCACCGATGAGCTGGGCAAAACGGTCACTGTCAAAGATGGTATCACTGTGTATCCGGTAGCGGAGGTGAATCTCACCCTGCCGGCAGTTTCCCATACCGATAAAACCGCCCAGCTAAAAACAGAAACAAAAGAAACAGATGGGCTCACGCTGACCTACACCCTGACCCGAAACGGAGAATCCGCCGATATCGGCACATGGATCGAAGGAGATCCCGACCATGGCAGCATCCGATTCAAGGAAAAAGGTGTCTATGCGCTGACCGCTTCCGTTACCGATGCTACCGGCAGAGTGTTTGCCGGTAGCGCAGGCATCACGGTCTACCCGGTGGGCTCGGCGGGATTCTACTTGCCCGAAGTCTTCCATACCGACAAAGCGGTTGTGGTGGAAGCGGTGTTCGGAGAGATCGGCAGCCATACCGCCAAATGGTCCCTGCTGCATGACGGCAAGGAGGTATCCCTCACCGATGCGGTGGAGGGTACGCTGGGCAACAACGGCGGTGAGCTGAAGTTCCACTCCAAAGGCAGCTATATTCTGAAAGCGGAGTTCACTGATGATGGCGGCAGGAGCTACCGCTATGAGCAGGGCTTCAAGGTTTATCCCGTGCCCTCCATTACCTACGGCCTGCCAAAACACGCCCATACCGACACCGACATCGTGGTCAAAACCGAAGCCAACAATCTGGACGGTCTCACCGTTGAGTGGCTGGTGGATAACACATTCGGTTTCCAAGATTGGTCGACTTATGTGGACGGAAAGCTCTCGAATGACGGCGGTACCATCCGCTTCAAAAGAGCGGGCATCTATGAGCTGGTAGCGAGAATCACCGATGATACCGGCCGTATCTTTCTGTACGAAAGCAAGGACAGGTGCGAGGTGCTTCCCGTACTGACTATCGGCTTTGAACTTCCTGCCTTTGCCTACACTGATACCGCCATTGACCTCAGAACTCATGGCAATAATAATGTTTTGCCTGTGGAGTGGTCCGTCAGCAAAGACGGCAAGAGCATCCCGCTCTCCGAGGCGTTTGACGGCAGCCTCACCCCCCAGGGTGGCAAGATTACCTTTAAGGGCGACGGCGAGTATGTTCTCACCGCAGCTATGACCGACTATCTGAAACGCAGTTATTCCCACAGCGAAAACATCCGCATCCTGCCGGTGGTGCAGTATGCTTTCACCATGCCGCAGACCGTTCACTACGGTACGGAGTTTGAGGTTGCCGCAAGGGATGTTCGGCATATCGGCAGCTATGCCGTGGTCTGGACACTTCAAAAGGATGGCAATACCGGGCAGTATCAGGGAATCCTGGGCAATGAGGGCGGTAGAATTGTCATCCGTGACATCGGCACTTTTACGCTGACCGCTTCCATCACCGACAGTTCAGGACGTGTAACCTCCCATGTGGAGAGTATTACGGTAACCAATACGGCGCCGAATGCCCCTGTGGTAGATGCTGTTCCTACCCGCACCGCCAAGGATGGCAAGTTCCTTGTCAATATCACCGCCAATGCCACAGATCCCGATGGGGATGCGGTGACCTTGGAGTATGCGGACACTGCGGCTGACGGCTACTATGCGCCGGGTACCCACACCATCCGTGTCAGGGCAAAGGATATCGCCGGGGATTACTCTCCCTGGACCGAGAAAACTTTCACCGTGACCAATGCAGCTCCCACCGTTACCCTGACGGCTGAACCGACCCGCACTGCCAAGGATGGCAAGTTCCTCGTCAATATCAGTGCGACAGCCGCCGATGCGGACGGCGACGCCACTACGCTGGAGTGGGAAAACAAGGCGGCCGATGGCTACTATGCCCCCGGTACTCACATCGTCCGTGTCAGGGCGAAGGATATTGCCGGAGCATATTCTCCTTGGGCTGAGAGATCCTTCACCATTACCAGCTCGGCGCCTACGGTCACGTTGACCGCAACCCCCACCAGAACGGCAAGCGGTGGTAAATTCCTTGTCAATATCAGTGCAACAGCCGCTGACTTGGACGGCGATGCAACCACTCTGGAGTGGGAAAACAAGGCGGCTGACAACTACTATACCGCTGGCACGCACACCATCCGTGTTCGCGCCAAAGATGCTACCGGGCTGTATTCGGAGTGGGTGTCCAGAACATTCAGCATCGTAAACTCCGCACCGACTGCGCCGGTCATTACCCGAACCCCAGGCGGCAACAGCGTAGCACCGGGAACGCCGGTCACCATCAAGGCAGCCAGCTCCGACCCCGATGGCGATGCTGTCACCCTTGTCTGGGAGGGCCGAAATTCTGAAACACAGACCTACCCCCGTGGGAAAAATGTGGTCCGTGTCAAAGCGGTGGACTCCGCAGGCGCTGAATCGCCCTGGGCTGCCATCGTTTTCTTTGTGGCTGACTCAAACGGCGGCGGTGGTATGGTCTTGACCGGACCCGACTCCGTCATCATGGAAAATGGTATTGAAGGCGCGACCATCACAGAATATACCTTCACGGTGCCGCCCGTGAGCGGTCACAGCGGCTCTGACTTCGGCAGAGTGCGTGGATACAACAGTCTAACCGGCCAGTGGGATCAGCTTGACTACGGTACTACCACCAACGGCATCACCTTCACCCGCAGCCTTGGTGCAGGCGTATACACAAAGCTGGAATTTTATTATTACACCAATCACGACTGCATGTATGTGCGTCCGCAAGGACTCTATAGTATCGCTCGTGTGTGAGCATTAGATTAAAGAGAAATCTAATTGGTCAGCCGACTTACCAGTAGCCGAAAGGTCAATGGGAACAAAGCACGTCGGAAAAGCATATTTGTTTTGAAGTCAGAAAGAAGCAAGATATGCAAGACCACAGCGCAATATGGCTAAAGCTATACTGCTTCAATCCCAGTTTCTTCGCTTTAACACGTTGGGCAAACACACTCTGACTTATGTGTTTGAGGATAAATCTATGAAAATATCTGTACATTGTTTTCATACTCTTTGGTTTATCTCGGTGTACGATAAGTACGCAAAAGAAACGAAAAGGAAGCCTAAGTTGCGCCCAAAAGTACTATGGAGTTTAAACGGAGATTGCCTAAGTTAGAATGCCGTCAAAACGGCTATATGTAATGCCTTTAAGGTGATAAATCTCAAGGATAAAACCAAGAGAGATGACATTGAATATCTAATATGGCAACGGAGCTTTCATAGTAGTCTGAGCAAGGGAAAGCCTTGTACATGGCGAAGGAAAGCAGATTGTTTTATTGATAAAGAATGGAGGTATGCGAAATGCAGAACGCTAACACGATTTTATCAATGCTAAATCAGAAATCGCAGAATGATGAACACTATTTATTCCAAAGAATATATAGGAATTTGTACAACCGGGAATTTTATGTCAATGCCTATGCCAGAATCCAATCCAAAGAAGGAAATATGACAGAGGGTGTTGATAACCGGACAATTGACGGTTTTAAGTATGAAATGATTGATACTCTGATTGAAAAGCTAAAAACTGAACAGTATTACCCCAAACCCGTTAGAAGAACCTATATTCCGAAAAAGAATGGTAAGACAAGGCCACTTGGTATACCGTGCTTTGAGGACAAACTGTTGCAGGAAGTCATTAGGCAACTCCTGGAATCAATCTATGAACCGATTTTTAGTGACAATTCACACGGGTTCAGACCGGACAGAAGCTGTCATACCGCCTTGTGTCAAATAAAAAACACAATGAGAGGTGCAAACTGGGTCATAGAGGGAGACATTACAGGGTGCTTTGATAACATTGACCATACGATCTTATTGAATATTTTATCTCAGAAGATAGAAGATGGCCGATTTATTGAGTTAATCAGACGATTTTTAAAAGCAGGATACCTTGAATTTAAGCAAATGCACAGGTCTTTATCAGGCTGTCCCCAGGGTGGAATTATTAGTCCCATTTTATCGAATATCTATCTAAATGAATTTGATAAATACATGGACGAAATCATCAATAAAAATACCAAGGGCAAGAAAAGAAAAAGTAATCCTGAATATCATAGACTGCGCGGCAAAAGATATACAGCAATAAAAAATGGGAAGCTTGAAGAAATCAAAAGATTGACAAAGGTGATACAAAGCATACCGTCATTAGACCCCATGGACAGTAATTTTACGAGGGTAAAGTATGTGCGTTACGCCGATGACTTTGTAATTGAGGTAATTGGAAGTAAAGAAATGGCGGAATCTATTAAGGAAGATGTAGCTACGTTTCTGAAAGAAAAATTAAATCTTGAATTAAATCAAGAGAAAACGTTAATTACGAATCTCGGAAATGAAAAAGCAAACTTTCTAGGCTATGAATTTACGAAAGCGCACTGCAATACCAAAATGGGTAAGGATAAACAGGGGAACAGAAAACGTTCTGTAAATGGTCAGATTCAATTATTAGTGCCACATAAAGTAATCAGTCAAAAAATCAGAGAATTCACTCAATATGGCGAATCGTGTGTTTTTAAGCCAAGACTAAAATTGCCTATACTTGATATCATCAATGAGTATAATGCAGAAATCAGAGGGCTATACAATTATTATTGTCTGGCAACCAATGTAAGTCAAAGGCTGTACAAATTTAAGTATTATCACTATTTCAGTATGGTGCACACCATTGCAAGAAAAGAAAATATATCTGTAAAAAAGGTCATTAAAAAATATGGAATTGATGTGCCGGTTAAAGATGGCACAGGAACACGCCGGATTGTTGGAGTAAAATACCATACAAAAAAAGGCGAGAAAACAATGACGTACTTTAATGACCGGATTGTGAAAAAAGACTTTCCAGAGGCTAATGTCTATGACAGCTTTGGATATGATATTTCCTTTAACTCACAGCTGATTACAAGGTTAAATGCAAACAAATGTGAATTGTGCGGAAGTACTGAAAATATTGAAGTTCATCATGTAAGGAAACTTAAGGATATCAAAGACAAGTATAAAAAACGTGGCAGGCATATACCGAATTGGGTTTTAACAATGTCAAAAATGAACAGAAAGACCTTAATCGTATGCAAAAACTGTCACTGGGATATCCATGGCGGAAAATGATTTAGAAACAATTGGAGAGCCGTATACATTGAAAGGTGTACGTACGGTTCGGAGGGGGGCAGACAAAAACCTGCCATAGAAATATGGCGTGGCGTTGGCTGCCTACCCTACAACAAGAGCAACATCACGTATTCCGTAACCTATCATTTCGAGTAAGGAGGAAAATCCATGAAATCTCTCATTTGCAAGCTGAAGAACAAGGCTGCCACAGCCGCAGTCAGAACCCGCAACACCCTTTCAGGAAACCGCGGGGAGGGCTACATTGATACGGCCATTAAAATCCTGCTGGCGGTTGTCATCGGCGCCCTGCTTCTGGCAGGGCTTTATGCCCTGTTTGGGGAAACGGTACTGCCGACCTTGACACAGAGAATCAAGGAAATGTTCAACTATGGAGGCTAATGGCATCGCACAGGCGGTGCTTTTTTCTTCTCTGCTTCTGGCGACTTCTGTGTGGGACCTACGCAAACGGATCATCCCGGACAGCATCTGCCTCCTGATTGCACTGGCGGGGCTGATTGATTTCAGCCCCGCCAATTTCTTGGGAGTGCTTGCGGCGCTGCCGCTACTCATTGCCGCCCTATACAAGCCGGACGGCATTGGCGGCGGGGACATCAAGCTCACTGCCGCCGCAGGCATTGTTTTGGGATTTTGGGGATGCACGGTCGGGTTGACACTCGGTCTGATGGCATCCCTCTTTTTTTATTTCTGGGGCCAAGCCATTAGAAGGCTTCGCAAACTGGAGCCTCAGAAAGCGGCGCAGGCATCCCTGCCGATGGCGCCGTTTTTGTCCCTCGGCTTTCTTGCCGTAACCATTCTAAATATTGGAGGAATTATCTCATGAAAAGAATCCATATCAGCAGAAAAAAGACCATTCTCATCGTCGGTATCGCCGCCGTTTCGCTGGCCGCCGCCCTTATTCCGGGGGCTGTGAAAGCAGCGAAATATCGCAAATTCAGCTCCGCCAGCTACTAAATCACAATGAAATCAAGGAGGAAAATCCTATGAGTCTTTTTAAGAATCGCACGGTTGTCGGTGTGATCTGCATCCTTTTGTCCCTGCTTATCTGCTTCGGCGTGACGCCGCTGTTCAACAAATCGGTCAGCCAGAAAACCGAGATCGTCCGCGTGGTCAAGGAAATCAAAGCAGGCGATGAGATCACAAAGGATACGGTCCAGACCGTGGAAGTGGGCGGCTTCGGGCTGCCTGACAACGTCATCCGCCAGAGCGAAACGGTCATCGGCAAGTATGCCAAATCCGACCTCTCCATCGGTGATTATATCTTGAACACCAAGCTGTCCGACACCCCGGCTGCGGAGAATGCCTACCTTTATAATCTGGACGGCACCAAGCAGGCCATGTCGGTGACCATCAAGAGCTTTGCAAACGGTCTGTCCGGCAAGCTCCAGAGCGGCGATATCGTGTCGGTCATTGCCGCTGACTACAAAAAACAGGGCTCCACCGTCATCCCCGCCGAGCTGAAATATGTGGAGGTCATCAGCGTGACTGCCTCCTCCGGCTATGACGCCAACACCGGCGAGGCCAAATCTGAGAAGGATGAGCGTGAACTGCCCTCCACCGTAACCCTGCTGGTTTCTCCCGAACAGAGCAAGGTGTTGGCGGAGCTGGAGGCTGACGGCAAGCTCCATCTGTCTCTTGTTTACCGCGGTACTACTGTCAATACCGCCAAATTTACAGAGGCGCAGGATAAGGTCATCGCCGCTTTATATCCTGCGGAGGTGCCACAGGACAGCTCCTCTGAACCCAAGTCTCAGGAATCGGAGGAAAGCACTGCATCCGAAACACCCGCAGAAAGCGAGGTGCAATGATGCTGAATTTCAAGAAAAAGAGCATCTTCACCCGTCGTCAGTCTGTCAGGGAAGATGCCCAACCGGAGCAGGAGCCTCAGAGCGATATTCTTGCCGTTTGGGGCTCTCCCGGCAGCGGAAAGACGGTCACAGCCGTGAAGATCGCAAAGCACATTGCGGACCGAAAGAAAAACGTGGTGCTTCTGCTCTGTGATATGACCGCGCCCATGCTGCCCTGTGTCTGCCCACCCTCCGATCTGGAGAGTGAGCATTCGCTTGGCAGTATCCTTGCCGCTACCCATGTAACCGAAGCCCTCATCAAGCACAATCTGGTGACCCTGAAGAAAAACAGCCACCTAACCATACTTGGAATGCGAAAGGGTGAAAACGAGTACACCTATCCGCCCTATGAGCAGCTACAGGCACAGGAACTGATGGACGGACTGCGGAAAATCGCTCCATGCGTGGTGGTGGACTGCGGCAGCTATATTGCCAATGACATCCTCTCCGCCGTGGCGCTCATGGAGGCAGACAGCGTCCTGCGCCTTGCCAATGCAGACCTAAAGTCTGTGAGCTATCTCTCCAGCCAGCTCTCTCTGCTTCGGGATTCCAAATGGGATGCGGATAAGCAGTACAAAGTTGCCAGCAACGTAAAGCCCCAGCAGGCCGGGGAGCAGATCGGTCAGGCGCTGGGCTCGGTAGCCTTTACCCTCACCCATTCTCAGGAGCTGGAGGAACAGTACCTTGCAGGGAATCTGCTGGCTGATTTGTCCCTGAAAGACAGCCGGCTGTTCCGCAGGGAAGTTGAAAAAATTGCAAAGGAGGTGTTTGGATGTTAGGGAAAAAGAGAAATGCCCCGGCATTTGACAAGAGAAAAAATAAGCCGCAGGCTGAACAGGAGCAGAAAAAACAGACACAAAACCAGCCATCCACGCCCCCGGCGACGGCTCCCGTTTTGAGCGACACCATGGATCAGGAGTCTATGGTGAACCGCCCGGTGGATTTTGCAGGGGCAAACCGCACCCATACGCTATTCTTCACGCCTGAAGCAGATGGCAAGGATTTCTCATCAGTCCTTGCCGATGTGCAGGAGTACATCTCCGAACATTACAGCACTCTCATTACTGCGGGCGGCGAGGATGCCAAGGCGCAGCTCAAACGCTATATCACCAAGTACGTTCAGGACCGCCGTGTTTCAGTAAACGGCATGAGCGGCGGCAAGCTGGCGGAAGCTCTCTACACCGAAATGGCGGAGTTCGGATTTCTGACGAAATATATCTTCGGCACCGGAATCGAGGAAATCGACATCAACTCGTGGCGGGATATTGAGGTGCAGTATTCGGACGGCCGCACGGTCAAGCTGGAGGAACGCTTTGAAAGCCCCCAGCACGCCGTTAATGTAATCCGCAGGATGCTCCACATCAGCGGCATGGTCTTAGACAATGCCAGTCCCATCGTGCTGGGGCATTTGAGCAAAAACATCCGAATCGCCGTCCTCAAA
>CALLZZ010000083.1 GCA_937858235.1 uncultured Clostridia bacterium | reverse complement strand
CAACGAGGTCATGAGTTTAATGTCTTATATGTATTTTACCAAATTTTAGGCAAAGGAAATAAGTCATCGCTGTATTTTCCCTTTTGTATATACACGGAAATAAGTCCATGGTCAGAGGTCGGGTGAACGAGATTGATGTCATTTCCGGCATAAAATGCAACGAGGTCATGAGATGAATGTCGGGTATGTGTTTGGTGTTTTTACTGTGCAAGGAAATAGGTCAACGGCTTTTTTGTACGTTTTTCCGTGCGCGGGAATATGGCTACAATATTTTTTCTTTCGGAAACAAGTCAATAAGTGTTTGAAGATAGTAGCCTACTATCTCCGGTTGATATAGGTACTATCTATTGATAAAATGCGGCCTCTCGGCCTCTTTACTGATTGATCAAACCGCCGAGTTTCCTCAACAACAAGGCTCGATTTTTCTTTTTTAACTCGCACTCCCAAATGCGAATAACTGTCCAACCCCTATCTTCAAATATCTTCGTGACAGCTTTATCGTGCTCGATATTGCCGCCTATCTTCTTTGACCAAAAGTCCTTATTTTCCTTAGGACGTGTGTTCCGACAATTATGCCCGTGCCAGAAGCAACCGTCTACGAATACGGCAATCCTTTTCTTGAGAAAAACGAAGTCTGGGTGCCCTTTGACTGGGTAACCGCGCCGCCAGCCATGAATTTCACTTTCCTGGAAGACCTTAATAAGTGCCAACTCGGTGGACTTGTTGCCTTTCCCCTTAATGTTCCGCATCACGGCGGAGCGCTTCTCTTTGTTGTACACATCCGCCATCGGTTACACCTCGTTTTCGACCCGCCTTTTTGATTTAGGCAAATCCACGTCACTTTTCCAGTTTCGTGGAGAATATCCACTATGATTTCACTTCATTAATACCGCGTATCCAATGAATAATCAATCAGGCATTCATATAAATAGCTATTGTCGGAAAAAGAATTTTAGCAATCGGGCTCCAACCACCTCCACCATGACGATGCCCTGCACAAGCCGGAGACAAATTTTTTCTAAGACTTTCGGTAAAAAAACCATCGGCATCATTGGTATCATCGTGGATAAAATTACTCCAGGCATCAAAAAGAACAGGATCTTCAGATATATCAAATGCAGGAGTTCCCGCCCTTGAAATTAATGTAGGATTAGAAACAAAAAAATCGTAAATAGCATAAAAAAGCTGCATATAATGGCCATTGCGGTTATACTCTCGATAACTTTCCACTCTATCAAATGCCCCTTTAAAAGCCAAGTACTCATATTTGTTCCTGTTACCACAACAAAAAGCTTGAAATTGTTTGAAGTCTCGCATAGTTTTAAATCCTACCTTTCCTTATCCGGATTAATTTTTAATAAGTCGTTCAAACGCATCAGAAAAGATTTTTATCCGTTCGCTCTGATTGTTATAAAACGGAAAACCCCAAACATGGTATACCGTATCATCAGTAAAAGTTTTTTCAGGAATTCCTCGCGCTTTAATCTGAAGTAGGAATTTCTCCTTCCACCTGTCCTGTTCTAATAAATGGCTACCTTTTGGCTCCACGAAAATCTGATATTGTTCGTATCCTGTAGACTTCTTCTTTTGCAGGAACATCAGGTAATCCGGTTCGAACCGCTCGCCACCATCAAACGAATACAAAACAAGTTGCCGTTCATTTCGCACGAGATAAACCTTTTCATATTCTTTTTTCAACTCTTCCACATATGTGGAGAAATATGCCACAAACGCTTTTTCTTCGGTTGTGCCGAAGTTGTCATTAAAAACAAACCAATCCGCGTCTCGAAGGTTGATTTTCCATTCCGGACGAATTGTGGGGGCATCCTGCGAAATGCCCTCGCCCTCACCGTGAGGGTCGGTAATATGAAGCGTTTTATTGCGGAAGACTTCACTGAATCTCTTATCCGTGAAATCAGTTGTTCCTTCGTAGGTTTCCTTGATAGCGGAAATCTCGCCGCCGATTTTCGTTAGAACGATCATACAAGTTTCAAAGAGCGTTTCCGGCGTCGGCGTTTCATTTCGACTCTCAATGAGCATTTTCACACCGCCAAGATAGGCGTCGTCCGTGATAAATTCCCGCAGTGTTTTCAAGTTTGGAAAATAACCGCGCAAAATGCTAAACTTGAACACGTCGATTCTTCGTAAGGCCTTGTGAACGAGCGAATAGTTAAATTTGGAAATTTTCCCGATAGTTGTTCTGTATTGGAATGTCTTAACAGTGGTATTGGTGTGGGCATTCATCATCATTGTGTCCATGGCCGTCTTGCCAGTGTTGACCGTCACTGTGTATTCCCTATCACGCACGGACGGCAATAATTCCTCAATATCCTTTCGGCTCTTCACCTTGCGCCTGTTTAAAAACACAATGCCGGTTTTATACATCTCATCTTGCTTGAATGAGTCCTTCAGCACATAATGCACTTCGGTCTGGCTCTCCGGCATAATACCCGTGGCAATCAGAGCTTTGTTCAACTCGTCGATGTAACGGCTGTCATATTGACAATGGTAGTATAATTCTTCGCAGACGCGAAGAGGGTTATCAACGTCACCATCATACTTACGTTTGTATTTTTCGTCATCCTCGTTGATAACAAAAGGGCAATATCTTGCGCCGCGCCCTATCAACTGCGCCTCAGCAATGGTGCTTGCGCCCGGCTTTCCGTTTTTTGCATCGCGGGTTTCGTAAAGGCGCACGATGTCGAAGAGGTTTAGAACATCCCAACCTTCGTCCAACTTCTTGACCTCAAAAATAGCTCTATATGGGTTATCTCTGCTTTCGAGCGAATTAAGGATGATCTGGCGTTCGTTTGCCTCCCTGTCGTCGTTTACCGAAATGCAGTGATCCGGGCTAAATTCCTCTTTTAGCTCCTGCGCAAGCTCGTTGAAGTCAATACCTTTGGATGCATAATACTCCGCCATGCGCTTGACCTCGTCAAGCGGTGATGCTTTCACAATGCGCTCCAACATCACGCCAGAAAGAGTCTGAAGCATCTCATGAAAAGTCTGTTCAAACCCTTTGCTCTCGGCTATCGTCTTAGCCTTGAACAATACCACGGGCTTTATGTAGAGCCGATGGTCTTGAAACACCTTAAGACGGTATTGACTGAACATCAAAGCCTGCAAAGCGCGGTCGGTGTGGTTGATGTCGGCGCGGATCGCCTTAACCTGCTTTGAATACTTTTCCTCGCGAAATTTGTGGAGCGGGTAGTCAAAGATAATTTTATTCTCATATTCGCTCAAAATAAACGGATTCTGCAGATCACAGGTCGCCGTGAATTCAAGTAGAACATTATCACGATTCGCTTCGAAAATCCGGCGCACCGTCGTTTCCCAACTTTGCCGCAAGGATTCTTCGGTTGCGTCAATTTTGCCCCGCCGTGTGTCCACATTGAGGTGATGCGCTTCGTCGGCAATCAGCACCGTTTTGCGGTCGGCAAAGTCGTCGAAAGACGGTGAATTCTCTTTTGGGAACCACATATCCGAATGAAGTCCCTGCGTGGTTGTGAAGCAAATATTAATCGCGTCCGGGTTTGCTCCTTGGAAATTGCTCACTTCGTTAACGCGTACAATTTCTCCGTCGATAACAATTTCCTCGGCGAACAGATATTTTGCCGAAGCGGCGTTTAAAAAGTTATCCATTGTCTTTTTAACAATGTTATCAAGGTTCACGAAGAACAAAAAATTGTGATAGCCGCGTTTGTAGAGATAAATAATCAGTCCCGCCATGATGAGTGTCTTCCCACTGCCCGTCGCCATATGGAACAACACTTGCGTCGGGGACGGACATTTATCGCTCTCGTAATACGTGATGAAGTGCCGGAATGCCTCTATCTGGTATGGACGTAATTCAAAGGTGGGATTGAGATTATTTGCGACATAGTCCGGCAACGCCTTGTAGTCTTTCGGCGCAAAATCACGAATTGAATCCAGCTGCTGAAAGAGGAACATCACTTGCCCTCCAATCCATAAAAACTGCGCGTAAATGCCTTGTCCGTTTCCCTTATAGCGTACTCCTCGTCATCAAGGTCGCAGAGATTCACATAGAGCATATTTTTATCGAGCAACTCCAAGATGAAACGCTTCTTATCCTCAATGGAAAGTGCCTTGAAGTCGGCGGAGGCTTCGGTTATCGCAACAGGGTTGACCTTACTGCTGATAAAGCCCGTGGCAAGGACGCGCGTGAGCAGAGCGGTCAAGTCGGTGTCAGTATTTGCTGCTATGGTCTCATCAACAAAATTCTGGTTGCACTTAGCGAGTTCGCAGTAGACTATACTTGCTTTGGGAGCAATCGACTTCATAATCGCCACATTCCTCGGCAGGGTTTCTGTTTTGATATAATCCATCTGCTCGACCAAAATGAACCGTCTATGCCCGCCGTCTTTGTTAATCTCCATCACGGCGTGACCGGTGGTTCCGCTGCCACCAAAGAAATCAAGAATTATTGCTTCCTTGTCTTCTCCGACAACAGCGGAAACGCAATCAATCACGTTATAAATGGACTTCGGGTAGCTAAACTGTGTGTTAGGTAAGATACTCTTCAGAAGTTGGGTGCCGTTTACGCTGGCGTCATATTTGGAGTCCGTCCACACAGTCTTATATGTACCATAATTTTTTCCAATTTCTATATCATAACCGTTCTTGGAAGTTTTGACGCGTAGAATATCCCGGATGCTTTCCACGGTTTGACGAGCATACCTCCATTTACGCTCCACACCCTTTCCGTCGATAGGATAAACGAAATACTGGTTGCCATGCTTTTCTGTTTGCTTAGGGTGTTCGTCATCCGCGCTCACGTCACCGAAACCTACAATTTTTTCATTCTCGATAATAATCGGATAAAAACAATTCCTGGCATCGGTACGCAACGATTCCCCGCCCCAGTTACGCAAGGGGGACCAATCTATCTCTTCGGGCTTCAGTTTACGATTACCAATCGTTTTTTTCCCCTTAGGTGTGACAAAGATGGCATATTCATGGGTATAGGAAAAATTCGTACCAATTGCCCCACGTGGGTTGTGAACAATGGTGATACAATCCACATCACTGTCTGGGAATATTTCCTCAATTAAAATTTGCAAACGCGGCTGCTCGTTCTTATCGATGGCGACAATAAGAACACCGTCCCTTTTGAGGAGACGCTTAGCTATCTCCAAACGGTTCTTCATAAAAACCAACCAAGTCGAACGATTGAACGTATTGTTGTAAGCGAAGGTATTAGCCTGACTTGTTGGATTATATGGTGGGTCAATATAGATACACTTTATCTTGCCTTCATAGCGCTTAAGTAACGATGTAATGACGAGCAGATTGTTCCCTTTGATAATAAGATTATCATTGTCGTCGAAGATCGCGCCTTCCTCAACGCCGCTTGCGGTGTACCGACGCGCATTAACAAGCACTTTTGGATAGAGCAGCCGATCCACCTCGTCGGGCGCGAGTGTCGCGTTGTAGAAAATCTCGTCGCGCTTCTGGTCGTCCTTTGTCTGCCCGCCTTCAAGAACACAGTCTTTGTAGGGGAAGGAGAGGACGACGTCGTTTGACTGTGAGATCAAATTGCCGTGGCTGTCCATTAAGCCGATGCGGTTTTTGAAGCGAGTGTAGCTGTCCGGTAAAAATTCGCGGTTGTTGACCACCCAGCCGAAGCCCACTTTATCAAATACATATATACCGTTTACTTCCGTAAAAAAACGTTTTTTCGTATTGGCGTTTGAAAGAAGCAGACCGATCAATCCCGCGTCCATATTGAGGGCGGACTCATAGACCTTATTGCGCAAAAGCGTTCCGTCCTCTGTAAAAAAACGCGCGTCCTGCTTCAGGACTTCCACCAACGTGTCAAAAAAGTTAGCCATGTTTCTCCCTGCTCCTTTTTAACTTTATAATTTTCATCGCCTGTCTCAGCACGGCTCCGCTTGCTCTTACGAGGTCTATCGGCACGGCGTTTCCGATTTGCAAGGCCGCCGCCGTAAGCGAGTCGCCAAATATGAAATCGTCCGGAAACGTCTGCAAACGAGCCGCCTCGCGGATAGAAATTGCCCTATCCTGTTCATAATGCCCGTATCGTCCCTTTGAGTAACGGAGGCATCCTCCCGTTATGGTTGGCGAAGGTCTGTTCGCATCCATGATTCCATAAACATCCTTATGCCCCGAAAATACGTTTCCGTTTTTGTCTTTCTTTTTATGGCAATCTAAAACCAAATTGTCCGGCAATCCTGTCCGGGAACCTCCGTTTTGACGAATTATCCGCATACGCAGAATATTTTTAGGGGTTAATTTCTCACACTTATGGTTGTGTATTCTCCCGTCGTCAGGGTATGTTTCGCCAGCCCCAATCGCCGGCAAATCGCCGATGGCTTCCCGCACGGTCTTCCACGGAAGAAGTCCATTCTTTCCATCCCGTCCATGAGTCGGTTTAGGTAGCTCGAATTTGAAGTCGCATTCGATTAATTCACTATGGATATCTTTTCGTACGGCGTGTAGCACAAACCGCCTGCGTATCTGCGGAACCCCGTAATCGGCGGCATTTAGAATATCGTCTACGACCACATACCGCTTCTTTAGTCGGTTGAGAAACTCATCGAGTATTTCCCTGTTATAGTCTGACTTTATACCCGGCACGTTCTCCATTAGGATGAACGGCGGTTCCAACTCCTCGACAATCCTCAAAAATTCAAATAAGAGCTTCTTGCGTTCCGCAAGGGGCTTGTTTTTGTTTTCAGGGTTTTGCCGCGAAAAATTCTGACAAGGCGGACAACCCGCAAGCAGATAGATGCCGTCTGTTTTAATCCCGGCGGCCTTTAGTATATCCTCGCCACTCAGGTTGCAAATGTCGTCATTCAACACTTTAACCTTACTGAGAGGCGGATAGTTTTGATAGGTGACAACCGCGCTACGGTCAATTTCGACCGCCGCTTTTACTTTGAAACCTGCCAAAGCCAGCCCACATGATACGCCTCCGCAACCGGAGAATATGTCCACCGCCTCGAATTTATATCTCATTCATCGCGCCCCTCGCTTTCCATATCCAACGCGGCGACGGTTTTCGGCCCGCTCGGAGTGTTAATTTGCGGAGGGATGTCGGTGTTTTTGAATGCCTGACGTTTTTGAGCACACATTGCCTTGAAATCGCAACTCCCGCAATTTTGGGGACAAGCGCGCATGGGAAAATCATCGCTGAGTATTCCTTTTACAGCCCATTCGACAGCACCAATGGCATTGTCAACGGACTGCTTGTCCACGGGTATCGCCGTTCGCTTATTATCTTTCAGCGTATGGACATATCCCGTCTCCACATTTTCCCCGATAACTTCTTTTGCCGCTTTTGAATACAATTGCACCTGAATCGACATATCTCTCCAATCAAACGGAACGTCTTTGGGAAGTTCCATCGACTTAAAGTCGATAACGTCGGCCGTTGTGATTCCGCGTTGCGGATCTTCACGTAGAAGCAAATCAATCGCACCGGTAATCAAAGCGTCTTTTACCGGAATTTCAAAGCGAGCCTCGTCTTCCCGCAGGCGACCGAAGTCGGCGGCATATCGCCGCGAATATTCCGTCAGAATTTTCTGTACAAGAGCTTTGGCACGTTCGTATGCACCGGGATTCCCCGTTTTGCTCGGGAAAACATGTTTCAGCATAAAAGTGGACTCTACGATTTCGGTCACCTCTTCCGCCGTGGGAGCTCGATGCTTAAATCTCTGGTGTAGACGCTCCAAAATGGTATGACTCGTTTTCCCAAACCCGAAGAGTTCGGGAACCGACGCATTATAGCCGTATATATTCATGAGTTTATACGAATACGGACAGGTCAAATAGCTCTTGACCGATGAATAATCCGTCGGAAATTCGCTTTCGTCAAAGCGCGGCTGAGGTTCGATTTTTTCTGCCAAATCATCGAGAGTCTTATCTTCGCGCAATTTCGGATGAGTAAACTCGGCAATAAACGCCGAGCGTTTGCAAGGCCGCTTCAAATCGGAGTGATGTGTGCTCCCCGAAAGATATAGAACCCTTTCGGCACGAGTGACGGCCGTGTAAAAAAGGCGTGCCTCGTCCTCCAACCGCGTTCCATATGCCCCGCGGTCAATTGCCGCAAGCATTAGTTCGTGCGGTAGCTTGCCGCCGTATGTTTCATTCCTATGCGGAAACCGACTCGCTATTAGATCAACGATAAAAACTACCGGATACTCAAGTCCTTTAACCTTGTGGATCGTGGAGATGTCCACCGCATTTTCTTTAAAAATATAGTCAAACGGTTCCAATTCGTAACTGTTCTTTGCAATGTTGTCAATGAAATTAAGCATCTCAGCGTATCTGTACAAAGAGTCAATACTGGTATAAGTCTTTTCTACGTCAAGAATGATTTTGCTAAATAACCCAAGATCCCGCAACGCCGTATCATCTTTAAAATTCCGCACGTTAAAAGCGTCGATTAAATCGTGCAGAAACTCCTGAGGGTAAACTTTTCGACGGACTCCTGAAGTCGGCGCGTGGATATTTTGATTCCACTTATTAAGCACGGCGATAAATTTGTTTTCGTTTGCGCTGGGGAAAATGGGTAAAACGGTCGATGCAAAAAAATGCAAGGCCTTCTCGCGAGGCAGACCTGCCTCGCGTAATAACTCCATTGATTGCTGGACGCAAACGGCATATGGGCGGTCAAAAATACCTCCCTCTCCGCTCGTCTTATATGGAATCTCATACCTTGTCAATGCGTCCGCAAATTGCTTGTCCCTATTATCGCCGTTGCTATTATGTATACTCCTTAGTAAAATGGCAAAATCACCGTAGGTAAGTCCGCGGCACTTCTCGCTACCGTCTGGGTTAATCCCTTCCACATATTTTGTCCCAATCAAACTTTTGATGCGACGAGCAACCCAATCGGCCTCTTCTTCGCGGTCGTCAAACCACAGTTTACGTAAATCCTGAATATTGCCGTCGGAGTAAGATTTGATCTCTTTGCTTAATCGCACAAGGCTTATTGTTCGCTGCACAAAGTTGTTCGCGCCGTCGACGATAGCCTCCGTGCTTCTAAAATTTACCTGAAGTCTATGAACGGCCACCTCTGAATATCGTTTATTAAAAGTTAAAATATTCTGGACATTCGCGCCACGCCAACCATAAATCGACTGGTCGTCGTCGCCGACTACGAACAGCATATCCAAATGGCTCGCCAGCGTTTTGATGAAATCCTCTTGGATGGGATTAATGTCTTGATACTCGTCGACGAGAAGATATTTAAATTTTGCAATATATGAGTTTGCTTTGTTCTTTATTTTTTTTAATTCTTGCACACTCAGCCTTATGGCAAACGAGAAATCCATGTAGCCGTCATGATCAAGAATCTCTCCCAACTTTGTCAAGCGGTTGAACAACTTTGCGTCGTATTGTTCTATATCGGCCAAATCAATATCTTCGTTGTTCATCGTCTGCCATGCGTCCGCAAGCGGTAGGATGTTCTCTTTAAAATAACGACCTTCTCCGTGTTTTAATCCGATTTGATGAAATCTTGACATCACAAAGAGAATCAATCCGTTTCTGTCGAGAATATCATATTGCCGGTATTTTGCATTTATATCGCCGAGCAACTTTTGACAAAAGGAATCCAATGTTCCAATGAACATTGCGCCGATAAGATTCTCTGTAAATCCTAATTTGCGCAGCGCCTCGGCAACTCTGCGTTTTATGGATTCGGCTGCTTTTTCGGTAAACGTAAAGGCAATTATGCTTTCGGGAGCTTCTCCTTTAGAAATCAGATATGCAATCTTATAAGCGAGAGTCCGTGATTTCCCTGAACCGGCGCAAGCCAAACAAAGGATGTGCCGCGACTCGTCTACAACAGCCACGTACTGCTCATCTGTTAAATTGGCATGAAGAATTTCTTCAGTGTTCATAATGTTCTCCTTCCAAAGTTGCGCCTACTCCGCATCGTCATATCATTGTACAAAGGATGCCTTAATTTCTTTTGACAGGTTTATTCAATCTCCATGATATCGCTAATATCGCATTCCAGCGCCAAGCAAATTTTCTCTAATATCTCCGTGTTCACATTCTCATTTTTGCCAAGCTTCGTAACCGATGCGGAACTGATTCCAGCAG
>CALLZZ010000082.1 GCA_937858235.1 uncultured Clostridia bacterium | reverse complement strand
GAGGCCAAGGAGTCTCTGGAAGAAATCATCGACTTTCTGCACAACCCGGATAAGTATACCGCCATCGGTGCAAAGCTCCCCAAGGGTGCGCTGCTGGTTGGCAGCCCCGGCACCGGTAAAACCCTGCTGGCAAAGGCTGTAGCGGGTGAGGCTCGGGTGCCTTTCTTCTCCATTTCCGGCTCCGACTTCGTGGAAATGTTCGTCGGTGTTGGAGCCAGCCGTGTCCGTGACCTATTTAAGGAAGCGGCCAAGATGGCACCCTGTATCATTTTTATCGACGAAATTGACACCATCGGTAAAAGCCGCGACAACCGCATGGGTGGTAACGATGAACGCGAACAAACCCTGAACCAGCTGCTGGCTGAGCTGGACGGCTTCGACCCCAGCAAGGGCGTAATCGTTCTGGGCGCTACCAACCGCCCCGAGGTGCTGGACAAAGCACTCCTTCGCCCCGGTCGGTTTGATCGGCGGATCATTGTAGATCGTCCCAACCTGGCCGGCCGACTAGCTACCCTCCAGGTACACACCCGGAATATTCGCCTGGCTGAGGATGTGAACCTGAACAAAATCGCCCAGGCTACCGCCGGCTGTGTCGGTGCGGATCTGGCAAATCTGGTCAATGAATCCGCCCTCCGAGCTGTGCGCATGGGGCGCAAGGCGGTAAATCAAAACGATTTGCTGATCTCCTTCGAGGTGGTCATTGCCGGTACCGAAAAGAAAGGTACTGTGCTCACCGAACAGGAGAAGAAACTGATCGCTTACCACGAGGTTGGTCACGCCCTTATGGCCGCCCGCCAGAAGGGCGCAGAGCCAGTGAGCAAGATCACCATCGTTCCCCACACCCAAGGCACCCTGGGGTACACCATGCAGACGCCGGAGGAGGAAAAATTCCTCAACAGTAAGGATGAGCTGCTCAGCAGAATTCGCATTCTCCTAGGCGGTCGTGCTGCGGAGCATGTGGTATTCCAGACTGCTACCACCGGCGCCAGCAACGACATCGAACGGGCTACCGACCTAGCTCGAAAAATGGTCACCATGTTCGGCATGAGCGATACCTTCGGCGTGATGGGGCTGGCTACCATGAAGAGCCAGTATCTGGAGGCTGCTTACGGAATGGACTGTGCTCAGGAAACTGCCGCCCTGGCAGATCGGGAAATCAAAAAAATCCTGAATCAATGCTATCAGGATGCCATTGAACTGCTCCGTCAAAACGAAGAAATGCTAGAGAAAATCGCCACCTATCTGTTGAAGAAGGAGACGATTACCGGTCAGGAAATGATGGCCATCATCGAAGGCCGTCCCCCTGAGCTGGCAGACAATTACGGCACAAATCCCAACGCCAGGGCGGACGCCTCTGCCAAGCTGGCTCAGCCCACTTCCGATTCTGATGGGGTAGAACCTCCGGCTAAGATGATCCGTATGATTGACCAGTCGCCCACGCCGCCTGCATTGCCAGAGGAGTCTACCGACTTGAATGACGAATGTGATGACAACACACCAGACCACTCCTATAATGACACATCTGACGATTTGCTGTAAAGAGAAATGTCACGACTTTTCTAGTCGTGGCATTTCTTATCTTGCGTCCCGTCGAAAAGTAGGATACAATGTACTGAATTATTACCATACCGAAAAAGAAAGGAACGGAGTTCACTCCGTAAAGGTGTCTGTACGATGTATATTCGTCAAAACTTTGCAGAAACACGCTGTATCCTCTCCGTTGAGGTCTTTCCGCCGAAGAAAGAAGCCAACTGGGGCAAATTCCAGACCGCTTTGGGCAGAATCAAAACCATCAATCCCGCCTTCGTCAGCGTAACCTGTAGTGCGGGCGGCAGCGGCACCGAAGGAGTTCCCACCAGCCGAGTGGCTGCCTTTCTGAAAAACGATCTGCACATCGATCCGCTGACCCACGTCACCTGTGTGGGGGACAACAAAGACGGCATCGATGCCAACCTCAACCACCTCTTTGCCTCCGGTATGCGCAATATTATGTGTCTGCGTGGTGATCTGAATCCCGATCTGCCCCAGCATACAGATTTCCTCCATGCCAGCGATCTGGCCGCCTACATCCAGAAATCCTACGGCTGCTTCGGACTCTCCGGTGCCTGCTATCCCGAACCCCATCCCGAATCCGCCAGCCAGCAGGAGGACATCGACAACTTGAAAATTAAGCAGGACGCTGGAGTCAGTCACCTGGTCTCCCAGCTCTTCTTTGACAACTACTATTACTATCGTTTTGCCAACCTGGCACGAAAAAAAGGGATTACCCTCCCCATCTCCATCGGCGTTATGCCCATCGTTAAGAAGGTTCACATTGCCAATGTCGTCAAACTCTCCGGCGCAACCATCCCCCCCAAGTTCGCTGCCCTACTGGACAAGTGGCAGGACGATCCTGACGGACTCAACAAAGCCGGTACTGATTACGCCATCGAACAGATTCGAGACCTGGTTTCAGCCGGTGCCGACGGCATCCACATCTACGCTATGAACAATGCAGACGTTACTCTGAACATTTACAAGGGGATTAAGGATCTGCTCTAATCTTTCCACCACGCAAAACACCGCAGTGAACCATTCACTGCGGTGTTTTTTATCAGTTATTCCATTGAGAAAAGACTCTTAGAACTCCGGAGCTTCCACTCTCGGTTCCTGACTTTCCTTCAGATAGCGGTAATACTCCGCCATGGTAGCCTGGTAGTAGGGCAGGACATAGAACAGCATCAGTCCAAATGTAATGATACACAGCAGGAACCACCCGATAAAGCTCAGGCTCAACACAAAGTACTCCCACTTGTGTCCGAGCATCATCCCCTGGCTGGCATCGATGGCCTCTTTTCCAGTGAAGTCCGGGTGTTCATTCATGATAAAGAAGGTCTGCGAGTAGGCGATTCCCTTCACAATGCCGGGCACGACCAAGAGCAGCGTCCACAGGAAGGTGAAAATCGTCACTAGGAAGCCAGCGAAAAAGGTATTGGCAAAGTTCTGGAATGGTACGAACAGATCCCCCACTTCCGCATTGTCATGATAGCTCAGCTTCATAAAGATCAGTGCCAAGCCGGTCTCGATGGGGCCGATAACAATCAGCTCCCCGACACCAAAAACACAAGATGCCGCCGCCGTCAGGACATATCCGATCAGAAGGGTAAGAATCGCAATCCCCCAATTTCCCCGTAGCGAATCTCGTGCGTTGGTCTTCATCATTTTTCTTGTCATCTCTGAATTCCTCCTCCTATTTCCAATCGCTTTTGAAGCACCTTATTGTAGCACACCCTTTCTTTTTACGCAATGGAAGGGGATTGAAAAGCTGCTTAAATTTTGATGAAAAATATTTTGCACTAAACTTTTACGTTTGCCAACATTTTGTTTCTATTTCAGAGAAAGACGTGGATTCCTTTTCTTCTATTTTAGCACTCAATCTAAATGAGTGCTAAAAGTTCACACTTCGTTCACACCCCATTCATAATTATATTTTATACTATGGGCAAATTAAAGGAGAACCTGACCCATTCCAAACAGGTTCAGAAAGGAAGCATTTATTATGATGTACAGCATGATGCCTTTTGGCCGCAACCGTGGCCTCGCCAATTTCTTTGATGACTTCGACCGTCACTTCTTCGGTGACCTGTCCCCTTCCACGCCACCTGCCTTCCGCACCGACATCCGGGATACCGGCGATCAGTTCGTGCTGGATGCCGATCTGCCGGGCTTCAACCACGAAGATATCCAACTGGATCTGCAGGGTGATATTCTGACGATTACCGCTCAGCATCAGGACAACAAGGATCAAAAGGACGATAAGGGCAACTATATTTGCCATGAACGTACTTCCACTTCTTATTCCAGAAGCTTCAACGTATCCGGGATCCGTGGTGAGGACATTACCGCCGCCTATCAGAACGGCGTATTGCAGCTAACCCTGCCTAAGCAGGAAACTCAAGTGCCTCAGGCCCGCAGAATTGAAATCCAGTAAACACTACGGGGACGGCACCACCTGCTGTCCCCTTTTTCTCTCAGCAAACAAAAAACTTGATGGAACCATTCCTCATTTGGAGGTAACACTATGAACCAGAAAAACTTTACGCAGAAATCTCAGGAAGCCATCCAGTCCGCCCAGGCTCTGTCTCTGGAATATGGCAATCCTCAGATTGAACAGGTACACCTTTTATATACACTGCTGGATCAGGAAAGCGGCCTGATCCCTCAACTGGTCACCAGCCTCGGTCCCGATCCGGAAAGCCTGAAGGCTGCGGTCAAGGCCGAGATTCAGCGAATGCCCAAGGTCACCGGTTCCGGGCGGGAACCGGGAAAAGTTTACGTCTCCAGAGACGTAGACCGGGCGCTGTCTCAGGCAGACAAGGTAGCAGAGCAGATGAAAGACGAGTTCATCTCCGTTGAACATCTGTTCCTGGCGCTCATTGACACAGCCAACCCCACACTGAAAAAGCTTTTCCAAACCTATCAGCTCACCAAAGAAGCTGCCCTCAACTCCCTGTCCCAGGTACGGGGCAATCAACGGGTCACCTCTGACAACCCAGAAGAAACCTATGATGCCCTGAAAAAGTATGGCTTTGATCTGGTGGAGCGAGCCAAAGAGCACAAACTAGATCCAGTCATCGGTCGAGACGACGAAATTCGGAACGTCATTCGTATTCTGTCCCGAAAAACCAAAAACAACCCGGTTTTGATCGGTGAGCCCGGCGTAGGTAAAACCGCCGTTGTCGAAGGTCTGGCACAGCGAATCGTCCGGGGTGACGTCCCCAAGAGCCTCCAGGATAAGACAATCTTCTCTCTGGACATGGGTGCTCTGGTGGCAGGTGCTAAGTACCGGGGCGAGTTTGAGGAACGTTTGAAAGCCGTCCTCAACGAAGTCCGGAAGAGCGAAGGTAAAATTCTCCTCTTTATTGACGAGCTTCACACCATCGTGGGTGCTGGTAAAACCGAAGGTTCCATGGATGCCGGCAACCTGCTGAAACCTATGCTGGCGCGGGGCGAGCTTCACTGCATCGGTGCTACCACCTTGAACGAATACCGTCAGTATATTGAAAAAGATGCGGCGCTGGAACGCCGGTTCCAACCGGTGCTGGTCGCTGAACCCTCTGTGGAAGACACCATTGCCATCCTCCGTGGCTTGAAAGAGCGCTACGAGGTATTTCACGGGGTCAAAATCCACGATAACGCAATTATCGCTGCCGCAACCCTGTCCAACCGGTATATCTCGGATCGGTTCCTCCCCGACAAAGCCATTGACTTGGTAGACGAGGCTTGTGCCATGATCCGTACCGAAATGGACTCGATGCCGATGGAACTGGACGTGATCTCCCGTAAAATCATCCAACACGAAATCGAAGAGGCTGCCCTGCAAAAG
This sequence comes from uncultured Clostridia bacterium, assembly GCA_937858235.1. Taxonomy (GTDB): domain Bacteria; phylum Bacillota; class Clostridia; order Oscillospirales; family Oscillospiraceae; genus Onthomonas. Next base: position 8,245 of record CALLZZ010000082.1, on the reverse strand, counting down.
GAAGAAGACCAGCTGAGTCGGGAACGTCTGGCTGAGATTCAGCAGGAGCTATCTGACATGCGGGAGGACTTTAACGCGAAGAAGGCCCAGTGGGAAAACGAAAAGAACGCCATCGGCAAAGTGCAGAAGCTGCGGGAGGAAATCGAAGCAGCTAATGCCGAGATGGAGCAGGCAGAACGAGAATATGATCTGCAAAAGGCCGCAGAACTGAAATACGGTCGCCTGCCCGAGCTGAAAAGAGCCCTGGATGCTGAGGAAACCATTGCCAACCAGGGCAAAAAGCGCAGTCTCCTGCGGGATAAGGTAACCGATGCGGAAATCGCACGGATCATCGAACGCTGGACCGGTATCCCCGTCTCCAAGCTCATGGAGGGCGAACGGGATAAGCTGCTCCACTTGGACGACATCCTCCACAAGCGGGTCATCGGTCAGGACGAAGCGGTGAGCCGCGTCTCTGAAGCCATCCTCCGCAGCCGTGCCGGGATTCAGGACCCCAACCGTCCCATCGGTTCCTTCCTATTCCTCGGTCCCACCGGCGTAGGCAAGACCGAATTGGCTAAGACGCTGGCTGACGCCCTTTTCGACAGCGAAAAGAATATGGTTCGTATTGACATGAGCGAGTACATGGAAAAGTACTCCGTTTCCCGTCTGATCGGGGCGCCCCCCGGCTATGTGGGCTACGAAGAAGGCGGTCAGCTGACCGAAGCCGTACGCCGGAGACCCTACTCAGTGGTACTTTTTGACGAAGTCGAAAAAGCACACCCTGATGTGTTTAACGTGCTGCTTCAGGTACTGGACGACGGTCGCATTACCGACAGTCAGGGTCGTACCGTGGACTTTAAGAACACCATCATTATCCTGACCTCCAACCTGGGCAGCCAGTATCTGCTGGACGGCATTGACGCCAACGGTGAGATCAGTCCCCAGGCTCGCAGCCAGGTAGAAGAACTCCTGAAACGCTCTTTCCGTCCTGAATTTCTCAATCGGCTGGATGAGATCGTCTTCTATAAGCCCCTAACTCGGGAAAACATTCACGGCATCATCAATTTGCTGCTGGAAGGGTTAAATAAACGTCTGGCTGACAAACAGCTCGGCGTTAACGTTACGGAAGCTGCCAAGGACTTTATTGTAGCCGAAAGCTACGACCCAGCCTTTGGCGCCCGTCCCCTCCGCCGCTATATCCAGCACACCATTGAGACCCTCATTGGACGCAAGATCATTGCCGAAGATATGGCTCCCGGTACCGTGCTGACCGTGGATCTGGATGGCAACACCCTCTTTATTCAATAAGCGCGTCTCTTACCACGCTTTTAAACTGTCCCCTCCTATTTTACAGGCAGCCCACTCATCTGGGCTGCCTGTTTTTCGCACCTTGCATTGCCTTCTCTCCCTATGCTACAATGGTTCCATTCTGATGCGAGCGATTCCGCTTCCTTTGAGGTGTTTTCATGCTGTTTGCCAACCAACTCACACAATTCCAGCGTTGGTGTTGCCGGGATCTGCGTTCCTTTTTGAAATGGGTACTTCTCTCCATTGTAGTGGGAACCGTTGTCGGCGTCACAGGCTCCGCTTTCTATTACTGCCTGGACTGGGTCACCGCCTTCCGCCACACCAACGGTTGGATTCTCTTCTGCCTGCCCCTAGCCGGTCTACTTATTGTCACCCTCTACCATCTTCTGGACATGAACAACGATGGCGGTACCGAATTTATTCTGGCCTCTGTCCGAGACGCACGTCAACTGCGCTTGCGCACGCTACCGCTGATCTTCGTCTCTACCATCCTCACCCATCTCACTGGCGGCAGCGCCGGACGGGAAGGTGCAGCACTCCAGATCGGCGGCAGCATCGGCGGACAACTTGGGCAGCTCCTGCGGTTGGATAAACGAGATAGCCGTATCATTACCATGGCCGGTATGGCAGCTGGTTTCTCTGCTCTCTTTGGCACGCCCATCGGCGCGGCAGTCTTCGCAATGGAGGTGGCAAGCGTTGGAATTATGCATTATTCCGCCATTATCCCTTGCTTTCTCTCTGCCTTTATCGCCAATTTGGTGGCTTCCTTTTTTGGCGTCCATCACGCACCCTTCTCGGTTCAGGGGGTGCCTGCTATTACCCCCCTGTCTTTGCTCCAGCTATTGTTGCTGGGCATTCTCTGCGCACTGGCAGCAATCCTTTTCTGTTATTCCATGCAGATTGGTGGTACCCTTTACGCTAAGGTGACCCAAAACCGCTGGCTTAAAGTGGTACTGGGCGGCGTTCTCGTTATCGTTCTCACCCTGCTCCTTGGCACCACCAACTACAATGGTGCCGGTATAGAGATCATCTATCAGGCGGTAGACGGTACCGCCGTTCCCTACGCCTTTCTTCTCAAAATTCTCTTCACGGTGTTCACGCTCCAGTCCGGATACAAAGGCGGCGAAATTGTTCCCGCCTTCTTCATTGGCGCCACCTTCGGCTGCACTGTTGCTCCTGTGCTGGAGTTGTCCCCTTCCTTTGGTGCCGCTGCCGGTATGATTGCCGTCTTCTGCGGCGTTACCAACTGTCCCCTTACTTCTATCCTCTTGGCCTACGAACTTTTTTCCGGCGTAGGAATTGCGCCTATGACGCTAACCATTGCAGCAGCCTATATGCTTTCCGGCTACTGCGGCCTGTACCACGAGCAGCTTATTATGTATTCCAAAACCAAATCCCTCTTTATTCGGCAAAGCGCCGGTCAAGAGTATCTAAATGATGAACACAAGTCAAAATAAGTGAGGACGGCAGGACAAGTTTTTTGTTCGCCGTTTTCTTTTCTCTATGTTTGAACCTTCCAGATTCTGCATAGAATAACTCATCTACTTCAGAAGAGAAAGGATGAGACGATATGACAGGCTGTGATCTCACCCGCCGAGCTCAGGAAGCCCTGCGGCTGGCCCGTGAAAACTCCGCCCAACTGGGACACGGATATGTAGGCACCGAACATCTACTGCTGGGCCTTCTGGGAGAAGGGCAGGGCACTGCGGCAAAAGCGCTCCGGAGTGCCGGCATTCAGGAATCTGGTGTCCGGGAGGCCATTGCGGGACTGGTAGGCGTCGGCTCCCGTGGCTGTGGTCCTAGCCAGGGACTCACCCCCCGCTGCCGCCGGATTGTGGAACTGGCTGCCACCGAAAGCAAACGATTGGGCAGCCGCTATGTAGGCACCGAACATCTTTTAATTGCTATTCTGCGGGATGGTGATGGCTCCGCCGCTCGTATTCTAGGCGGCAGCGGCGCTGATTTGCGAAAACTCTACAGTGGACTTTACGCCTCCCTGGGAGATCATAGTGGCTCCGCCCCCTATCGCAGCAGCAAAGCCAAGGAATACGATGCTCCCAGGGAATCCCGTCTGCTGGAGCAATTCACCCGGGATCTGACCCGGATGGCTGCCGCTGGACAGCTGGATCCGGTAACCGGACGGGAAGAGGAACTGGAACGGGTAATTCAAATTCTCTGCCGCCGCAGCAAGAATAACCCAGTTTTACTGGGAGAACCCGGCGTTGGCAAAACCGCCGTGGCGGAGGCGCTGGCTCAGAAAATTGCCAGCCATCAGGCACCTCAGGCGTTGGCCAACTGCCGCCTGCTCTCCCTGGATCTGCCTGCCGCCGTAGCGGGTACCAAGTACCGCGGCGAGTTTGAGGAACGGATCAAGCGTATTTTAAAGGAGATCCAGCGGCTGGGAAACATCATCCTGTTTCTGGACGAACTGCACACCATCATCGGCGCCGGCAGCGCGGAAGGTTCCATCGATGCCGCCAATATCTTCAAACCTGCCCTGAGTCGGGGCGAAATTCAAGTTTTAGGCGCAACTACCCAGGACGAATACCGGCGGTTTATCCGGAAGGATGCGGCACTGGAGCGGAGATTTCAACCAGTACATCTGGACCCACCCAATGCAGAAACCGCCATCAAAATTCTCACCACCCTGCGCCCCCGTTACGAATCCTATCATGGTTTAACTATCACGGACGAAGCCCTCTGCGCCGCCGTCACCCTTTCTCAGCGCTACCTGCCGGATCGCAACCTGCCGGACAAAGCCATCGACTTGATGGATGAAGCCGCTTCCTGCGTAAAGATCCACGGAGAGCAGCTGCCAGAGTCCTGTAGTGAACTGGAAAACCGGAGGCAGGAAACGATCACCGCTCTGGAGAACGCCATTCGAGATCAGGATTTTGAACGTGCTGCTATGCTGCGAGATGTTGAAGTTAACTTCCGCCATCAGCTGGATGAGGCACATCAGGATTGGCAGGACAGCTGTGCCTGTGCCTCCCTTTCGGTGGATGAGGAGGCCATTGCCCAAGTTCTTTCCCGCTGGACAGGGGTTCCCGTTACCTCCCTGACTGAGGATGAATCCAGCCGGCTGATTCGCCTGGAGGAAACCCTTCACTGTCGGGTCATCGGTCAGGAGGATGCGGTTCACAGCGTCGCCAGCGCCATCCGCCGCAGCCGTACCGGTCTTCAGGAGGAAAATCGTCCCGTCGGCTCCTTCCTCTTCGCCGGTCCCTCCGGCGTCGGCAAAACCGAGCTGTGTCGTGGGCTGGCAGAAGCCCTATTTGGCAGCGAAAACGCCTTGCTGCGGCTGGACATGTCGGAATACATGGAGGCTCAGAGTGTGTCCCGGCTCATCGGCTCTCCTCCCGGCTATGTAGGCTACGAGGAGGGTGGCAGGCTCACCGAGGAGATTCGGAAACGTCCCTACCGTGTGGTGCTCTTCGATGAGTTAGAAAAGGCACACCAGGATGTTTGGAACCTGCTGCTCCAGATTTTAGAGGACGGCACCCTTACCGATTCTCACGGGCAGAAAGCGGATTTCCGTAACGCTATCCTGATTATGACCACCAACGCCGGGGCGCAGGCGCTTGCCGCCGCAGAACATCCCCTTGGTTTTTTCCCGGCCGGAAAGCAGAACACAGATCGGGCGCTGCATCAGGCACTGCGGCAGATATTCCGCCCCGAATTCCTGAACCGGGTGGATGAGATTATCTGCTTCCAGCCCCTATCGGACGCAGAGATCCTCCAGATCGCCGAGCTTATGCTAAACCGCTCCCTTCAACGGCTTCAGGATCAGGGTATTACTGTCCACTTCTCCTCCGACGCACTGGAGGCGGTGGCACAATTCGGTCATGACCCCGCCTACGGTGTGCGCCCTATGCGGCGTTACCTGCGGAAGGAGCTGGAAAATCCGGCAGCAGAGCTGCTCCTCCTGGGCAAGCTGTATCAGGGCAGCACCCTTTCCGTCAGCGCAGAGGGGAAACACCTGGTGCTGGCCCCTATGGCGCCGCTCCCCGCCCTCATCGAAAACGAGTAAAGGAATTTATGCAAAAAACGTCCCGAAAGAGGCACTCTTTCGGGACGTTTTAGGTCGTTCTTCTTATTTGCCTGCGATGATCTCTTCAATCAGATCCCGCTCATCCATGTGATACTTTACGCCTTTGATCTCTTGATAGTCTTCGTGACCCTTACCCGCCAGCAGGATGATATCACCCTTTTTGCCCACGGACATACAGTAGGCAATGGCTTCCTTTCGGTCGGGAATGGTAACGTATGCTCCGTCCGCCTTGGCCACACCGGTGAGAATATCGTTGATAATATCCATAGGCTCTTCGTTTCTGGGATTATCGCTGGTGACCACCGTCAGATCCGCCAAACGACTAGACACTTCGCCCATTTCATACCGACGTGATTTGGCTCTGTTGCCACCGCAGCCAAACATACAGATAATGCGTTCCGGGCCGTAGGCGCGGATATTGGTCAGCAGTGCGTCCAGCGCCATGGCGTTATGGGCGTAATCGATCATCAGGGTGTATTCACCAGGAGTGGGATAGATCTCCAGCCGGCCTTTCACCTGAATGGTGTTCAGTGCATCCAGAATTGCCTCCTGGCTGATGTCCAGGTGACGGCACAGCGCAATGGCTGCCAGAGAGTTGTAAACCGTGAAGTCACCGGGGATATCCACGTGGACACTGTACTGCTCCAGGCCGGTCAGCTCATACTGAACCCCCAGGTATCCGGGCTTGTGAATCCGCTCCACGTTTATTGCGCGCAGGTCAGCTCCTTCCCCCATACCGAAGGTTTCCAGCTGACAGGTATGATCCTTCATAACCTCTTCCAGGTAGTCCGCATCCGCATTGGCAATACCTATCTTGCAGTTCCGGAACAGACGTCCCTTGCAGTCAATGTATTCCTCCATGCTCTCATGCTCGCCGGGGCCGATATGATCCGGTTCTAGATTGGTGAAGATACCGTAATCATAGGCGAAGCCTGCCACCCGATCCAGTTTCATGGCCTGGCTGGAGACCTCCATCACCACATATTTGATCCCCGCTTTTACCATCTCCGCAAAATACTTCTGAACCAGGAAGGATTCCGGCGTGGTGTTCACGGCTGGGATGTGCTGGTCACCGATGATGGCTTCAATGGTGCCAATCAATCCGGTAGCCAACCCAGCCTTTTCCAGAATACCACGAATCATGTAAGTGGTCGTGGTTTTGCCCTTGGTACCAGTCACACCGATGGTGGTCAGCTGCTCTGCCGGGTGCCCGTACCAAGCTGCTGCCAGCTCTGCCAGTGCCAGTCGGGCATTTTCTACCTTCAGCACAGTCACGTCTGCCGGAACAGTCACATCCCGCTCTACCACCAAGGCAACTGCGCCCTTTTCCAGCACTTCGGGAATATAATTGTGCCCATCGGTAACTGCGCCGGGCATACACAGGAAAATGCAGCCTGGTTTGGCCTTCCTGGAGTCGTAAACCACTTCGCTGATCTCAGACTTCAGAGTGCCCTGAACCAGGGTATAGTTCATACGAAAAACAAGGTCCATCAGTTTCATAAACAGTTCCTTCCTTTATGCAATGGGAGCACCTGTTTTACACTCCCAGGTCAGGCCATGTATCCTTTGTTACAGGATCACTTCGCCCTCAAATACCGTAGTTGCCGGCCCGGTCATCAGAATACTGGAGTCAGTAACCTCAATCTCCAGATCGCCGCCCAGCAGGTGGATTGTCACCTTCCGGTCACAGAGTCCGTTCCGATATGCCGCATAGGCAGTGGCACACGCTCCGGTTCCACAGGCCAAGGTCTCACCAGCGCCTCGTTCCCAGACGCGCATCTGGATGTTCTGCCGATCCAACACGTTTGCGAATTCGGTGTTCACCCGATCCGGGAACATGGGATGGGACTCAAACTGAGGGCCGATGTCCCCAATCTTCAGACCGCTCACATCATCGCACCACACCACTGCATGAGGGTTCCCCATGGAGACACAGGTCATTGTCCACTCCTGACCCCCGACCTGAACTGGCACGCCGATCACCTCCGAACCCAGACCGACCACCGGAATTGCCTCCGCCTTTACCACCGGAGTGCCCATGTCCACCTTCACTTTGGTGACCACATTGTTTTCCACAATCAGATCCAGATACTTGATCATGCCGCCCTTGGCCTCTACTGAAATAGATGACTTGTCGGTAAGCCCCTTGTCATAGCAGAATTTCGCTACACACCGGATTCCGTTTCCGCACATGGCCCCCTCACTGCCATCGGAGTTATACATCGCCATGCGAAAGTCCGCTCGATCCGAGGGGCAGATTAAAATCAGTCCATCGGAACCGATTCCAAAGTGCCGGTCACTCACCTTCAGCGCCACCCCGTTGGGATCTGCCAGAGGCTCTTGCGTACAATCAACGTAAATATAATCATTGCCACAACCGTGCATTTTTGTAAATTTCATAGACACAGCTCCTTCCAGCTCAGGTTGGTTTCGAGCATACACCATATTATAATACGGATCTCTCTGTTGTAAAGGTTGATTCCGGCGAAATCTTGCAAATCGCTGCTTTTTCTCTTGCAGGATTTGCTTCTTTCTTCTATAATAAAAAGTAGACTTCCTTACAGACGGAATACCATACCTTTTCCGCTATTCTCAAGAGATGAAGGGGAACCATCATGGCAAAAAAGGATCCGCGCAACACTCGCCGAAAAATTGTTACCGCTGCCTGGCGTCTGTTTTATGAGCAGGGCTACGACAGCACCACGGTGGATCAGATCATTTCTGAATCCGGCACTTCCAAAGGGTCATTTTATCACTATTTCAGCGGAAAAGATGCACTTCTATCCTCTCTCTCCTCTCTTTTTGACGACAAATACGAGGAATTGATGAAGGAAATTGATCCAGGCATGAACAGCTTTCAAAAGCTGCTCCTCCTAAACCGTGAGCTATTTTAAGTCATTGAAT
>CALLZZ010000081.1 GCA_937858235.1 uncultured Clostridia bacterium | reverse complement strand
CAAGCAAACTGGCTTAATATCAATAACGAACCAGTAACTACTGCAAGTATTGCCAATGGAGCAGTCACTGGCTTGAAAATTACAGACCGTACAATTACAGCCACTAAACTGGCTTCTTCCTTTAGCGACTACTCAACTACAGAACAAAACACAGGGCGGCTATGGATAGATGGCAAGACGATTTATCGTAAAGAGATAAATCTCGGTTCGCTTACGGATACAACACCAAAACATGTACCTCATGGTATAGCAAACCTCAGCACTGTTGTCAGTTTAACCGGTTTTGTCACGAATGGGAGTGTTTTCTTGCCACTGCCCCTTGCTCGTTACAACAACTTTGCATCTCAAATCGGACTCTTCGTGAATATGACCGACATTGTAGTCGAACCAGGCAATGATAGAACTGCATATACAGGCTATGCAATTATAGAGTACACAAAAACCGTTTAGTAAGGAGGGAATAGTTTATGGAGAAAAGTGGATTTTTCAACTCATCTGATGGAGATAGAATCTATGACGCAACAGATTTCGCTGCATATTTTGGAAGCCTTGTCTCGAATGGTGTATTTTATTCTACACCAACAAACCTTCTGGTGTCTCCAGGGATTGGGTTGGTAGTGAGCATAGCAGCGGGCAGTGCGTGGATTAATGGTTATCGATATGAAAATACGGATGTTTTAAACAAACCACTTTCTACAGCAGACGGAAGCAATCCTCGCATAGACCGGGTTGTGGTTCGCTTAAGTCAAATTACGAGGAGCATTCAGCTTGCCATTGTCACGGGTACTCCCGCAGCAACACCCATAGCTCCAGAGTTGACAAGAACAAGCGATGTCTATGAACTTGGCATCGCTGATGTTTTAGTACCTTCGGCTGCCACATCGATTTCAGCAAATAACATTATAGATACCCGATTGAATACTAGCCTTTGTGGGCTGGTAAACTCGCTAGTTTCGGCTGTTTATGAATAGGAGGAGGTGAATGTAAGTGGCGGATATTAATGGCATCACTCTGCAGGCGGGTTCTAGCCCGACCGTCCATTACACAATTACTTATACCAAAAGCCGTCTAAATAATAGTCAGATGAGATACAATTTCACCATATCCGCTGCGTTGGGTTCATCAGGTTCCTTTATCCGTAGTGGTTATGCATTGCTTTGCACTATGACTGTAAATGGATCTTCTTCACAGGTACGTATTAAAGCGGCGGATGGAGATAACTGGGAAGGGACCACACCAAGGCTCAGATATGTTTCGGTAACCTGCGCTTCTACTACAGGTAATGCAACCCAGCCAGTCACATTCAAAGTGGTATCTGATGGACGATTGCCATTATCCTCTGGTGTAATTACCAATTCAAGCTATACGGTACTAAGTGCTCCATTGCTTACTACAGCTTGTGGAGCCCCAACATCTTGTACTGTTTCTCCAACACTTGCGGAAGGGAATGTGACTCTTTCTTGGAGCGGTGCTTCTGGAGGCATCAATAATACGATTTCCAGTTATGAGATTCAATATAGTGATTCCGCCGATAATGTCACATGGGGAGCATGGACTGCTCTGACAACGGTGACCACCACAGCGACAAGTGGTAGTGTATCCGTTGCACCGCCTCCTACCCGAGGTAATTATCGTAGATTTCAGGTACGAACCCGTGGTACAGCAGGTGCTAGTTATTACTCTAGCTGGAAAGTATCCACAAACAGCATCCGCAGAAATACGGTGCCAAAGCCAGCGACGATTGCTGTTGCCTCCCCGGCAGCATATAGCGATGAGACTATCACGCTTAATTGGAGCGGAGCATCTAACGGTACCAGTCCAATTAAGGGATATCAAATTGCCAGTCGCACATCTACGGATAATAGTACTTGGAGTGCGTGGAATGTGTTGACCACGTTGACACTGGCGGCAAGCGGAGGGAGCTATAACCCAATAGTTTCAAGGACTCCAGGAACATATACTCAATTTGGTATTTGGACAATTGATACATTGGATGTTTATTCAATAGAAAAAGTCAGCAATAGTATCTATTGTAATGTCACAGCTTGTGCAGCACCGACCCTTTGCACGGTAAGTGCAACATTATCTGAAGGAAATGTCACTCTTTCTTGGAGCGGAGCATCTGGCGGTGCAGGTAACCCTATCACTTCCTATGAAATACAGTACAGTGATTCACATGATAACATCAATTGGGGTGCCTGGCTGGCATTGGCTATAGTCAATACTTCTGCAACAAGCAGTATTTTAAATGTCAGTCCACCTGCTACACGTGGCCATTATCGTCGGTTTCGAATAAGAACTCGTGGTACGGCTGGTGAGGATTATTACTCAGACTGGACTATTTCCAGCAATACTGTTCGTAAAAACATACTGCCCATACCACCGACTATTTTTGCCGCAAACCCTCCTATATATGAAGCTAATACAATAAATCTTTCATGGAGTGGGACGGTACCTGGAACCAGTGCGATTAAGCAGTATGTCATACAACAGTCTACATCGACAGATGGTGTGAATTGGTCGGCATACGTAGCACTGACGACTATTATTTCAAGCAATACCTCAGGTAGCCTTCAGGTAAATGCTTCACAAATAGCTGGTCGGTATACCCGTTATCGAATCAGTGTTACAGATGCACTTGATGCAGTTTCTGCCTTTGTAGTTAGCAACATGGTAAAGAAAAACAGCCCACCTGCATCACCAGTAGTGGACTGTCCAATGTCTGGCAATTTTACTTATAACTCTACACCACGTTTTATGATTACAACAGGGATTGAACCAGATGGACAAACACAAATAGTGGAGGTAAGGATTGACTCTGGTCCATGGCAAAATAGCGTGGACAATCCTGAGCGGTTTTCTGTAAGCGGCTATCTTGGTAATGGTGTCAAGACGATTTACCAAGCAGAACCTCTTTCTGTAGGAAATCATACCGTTACTTTTCGTTGCCTTGACAGTGATATCGAGTCAGCAAGCACAGAAGTTGTTCGTACCTTCACGATTTTAGCATTACCTTTTGAAATCATCACCGCTAATGTGACACATGTAAAGGCAGCGCATATTAAGACGTTTCGAACTGCTATAAACAGGGTACGTAGCTATTACAATATGTCCCCTGCAACTTGGAAAGAGGAGATCATCGCAAGAAAGACCACTGTTAAGAATTGGCCATTCCATATCGTTGAAATGCGTAAAGCTATTGATGCGATTATTATGATAATTAATAGTTTTGATTCTTCCCATGCATTCGATATACCATCTGTCACATGGCTACCTATTGGTACAGGACGACCAAAAGCGGATGTGATGCAACAAATACATGATCTAATTCAAATAATGTAAAGGTAACATTCAGCGCTCTTGTCATTTGCAGGGGCGCTTTTCTATATGGAAATACACGAAACGGAGGTGTCTTTAATGAAAGAAATTTGGAATTGGATACAGCTGGCTATTGCCGCTGCCGGTGGATTTTTCGGATGGTTTCTCGGCGGTTATGATGGATTTCTCTATGCACTGGTAGCCTTCGTGGTCATCGATTATCTGACAGGTGTCCTTTGTGCAATTGCGAATAAAAAACTGTGTAGCGAAATCGGTGCTAAGGGAATTTTCAAAAAGGTTCTCATTTTTATAATGGTAGGAATCGCTCATATTATCGATACACAAATTTTGGTTAGTATTGGAGAAAATAGTGGCATTTTACGAACTGCAGTAATCTTTTTCTACCTAAGTAATGAAGGAGTATCCATTTTGGAGAATGCTGGACATATTGGACTGCCTATCCCAGAAAACCTAAAATCGGTTCTACAGCAACTACATGGACGTGATAAGGAACCGCCTAAGCCTGGTGATGGAAGATGATTGAATTAATATTTGATTAGAGGTGATTTTAATGAAGTTACGCAAACTAATACTTACGAACAATGCCTGCTATAAAGCGGGTAAAACCATAACGCCAAAGGGTATTATGGTTCACTCGACTGGTGCAAACAACCCATGGTTGAAGCGCTACGTTGGCCCAGACGATGGCTTGCTAGGAAAGAACCAGTATAACAACCATTGGAATCAAGACAAACCTGGAGGGCGTGAAGTCTGTGTCCATGCCTTCATTGGTAAATTAGCAGATGGTTCCATTGCAACCTATCAAACATTACCTTGGAATCACCGAGGTTGGCATGCTGGCGGAGCTGCGAACAATACTCATATTGGATTTGAAATTTGCGAGGACGGATTGACCGATGCCTCGTATTTTTCTGCTGTTTACAAGGAAGCTGTGGAGCTTTGTGTACATCTTTGCAAACTCTATGGATTTAGCGAAAAAGATATCATCTGTCACAGCGAAGGTTATAAACGAGGCATTGCCAGTAACCATGGGGATGTGATGCACTGGTTCCCTAAACATGGGAAGAGTATGGACACCTTTCGAGCGGATGTGAAGAAATTACTAATCACAGAAAATAAGCCAGCAGAACCAGTGAAAAAGAAATATTACCGTGTGCAGATCGGTGCATATTCGGATAAAGCAAATGCTGAGGCACAGCTTGCCAAAGCTAAAAAAGCAGGCTTTACGGATGCATTTATTAAGTATGATTAATCAAAAGGGACGAGTTAAAAACGGTGTTGCTTGAATTTCATCAAGCTCTTAAATAAATTAGTAAACTATTAAATTTATGTAGCCTGTGGGGGTTTTTCCCTTGCAGGCTCTTTTTTTATGCTCTGATTCAAATTAAATTCTACAAATCCTCAACTTCGACCTGTTCCCACGGCTATTAGGTAGGAGGTGATTCCTAGTGAATCAGTACGAGGATAAAAAAGTTACGAAGATCTCGGATGAAGTTATAGACAAAAGCACCACCGCACTTAAGAGAGTTTCACAGGAACAGTTACAACGTGAGTTTGATTATATCCAAGCAGAAAAATTGCTGAGAAAGATGCTCGAAAAAGGCTTAATAACTGAAGTGGAATTCAACAAAATAGACGCATTAAACCGCCAAACATTCTACCCCTTTTTAGCTGAGATAATGTCCTGAAACCGTTGATATATAAGGGTTTCAGAGGTAATATGTGACCTACCAAGAAGGAGGTGAGAGGATGAAAAAGATAACGAAAATAGAAGGAAATCTTGCCAACTCTTTTATTAAGCCAAAAACACGAGTAGTTGCCTACTGCCGAGTCTCCACAGATAGTAATGAACAGCTAGTCAGCTTGCAAGCACAAAAGGCTCATTATGAGACCTACATAAAGGCGAACCCAGAATGGGAATATGCAGGCTTATATTATGACGAGGGAATCAGTGGCACGAAAAAGGAAAACCGCTCTGACCTGCTTAGAATGTTATCAGACTGTGAAACTGGAAGGATTGACTTAATTATTACAAAGTCCATCAGCCGATTTGCGAGAAATACTACAGACTGCTTGGAGATGGTTCGAAAACTGATAGGCCTTGGGGTTCATATCTATTTTGAGAAGGAAAATATCAATACGGGTTCAATGGAAAGCGAGTTGATGCTCTCAATTTTAAGTGGGCTTGCAGAAAGCGAGTCAATTTCCATTTCAGAAAATACGAAGTGGGCCATTCAAAGACGATTTCAAAACGGAACCTTTAAAATTTCCTACCCGCCATATGGTTATCAAAATATTGACGGTCAAATGATAGTAAACCCCAAGCAGGCTGAAGTTGTGAAGTATATTTTTGCAGAGGTATTATCGGGCAAAGGCACACAGAAAGTTGCAAATGATCTTAATCAAAAGGGTATCCCATCAAAAAGAGGTGGTCGTTGGACAGCTACTACGATTAGAGGGATTCTGACCAATGAAAAATATACTGGTGATGTTATTTTACAAAAGACTTATACTGACAGCCATTTTAATAGGCACACCAATTATGGTGAGAAAGATATGTATCTAGTAGAAAACCATCATGAGGCAATTATCAGCCATGAAGATTTTGAAGCTGTAGATGCCGTTCTCAATCAGAGAGCAAAGGAAAAAGGCATCGAAAAGCGCAACAGCAAATATCTAAACCGATATGCTTTCTCTAGCAAAATTATCTGCTCGGAGTGTGGCGGTACTTTTAAAAGACGGGTTCATTCATCTGGTCCAAGAAAATACATTGCTTGGTGCTGCAGTAAGCATATAAGCAATATAACGGAATGTTCTATGCAGTTCATTCGAGATGAAGATATAAAGACTGC
>CALLZZ010000080.1 GCA_937858235.1 uncultured Clostridia bacterium | reverse complement strand
CACCGCAAAGATCACAATAGTCACAATACTTTAAATCGTCATTTTGTTTCCTCCTAAAAACGGATATAACAAAACCACCTCGCCGTAGCTTGGTGGTTTTAGTACCATATCGCATATGCTTCTTTAGGCAATTCTTCCTTACTGGAAATCAATTTGTGCAGCTTTGCCCTTGCCTGACTAATATATACTTTAGGACATCCGTTTTCGGGTTCACGCAAATCTACCATTTCCCCCGTCGCAGGGTTAATGGTCAAGCTACCGAACTCATTCTGGTTTTCTGGGTAGAAATTGCATGATGCCAAATTTTCGGACACTTTGAAGCAATCCAATCTAACCATCGTTCTCCTCCTTTTTCAATGCCCCCACATAGCTGTATCGTTCACTTGCCAAAATGTGTGCTTCATCTTGCGTATACCCCTGTTCCATTAAAGTCAATTCTAAATACTCGTGCAACAATAGGATAATATCTGAATTATGGATATTTTTCCCCCCTATCAACCGCTGCCATGATTGTGCCATTTCAAATGACGGGTCAAATCTGCGATGACCATCAATCAAATCATGTTCCTTCACGAAAACATGATTTTTTATCTTGTCAATATCAGTTTTTTTCCATCCGGTATTCTTCGTAATATGAGCAGTTTCTGTTGTCATGTGCCGAACAAATTCGTAATATTGTGCTGCGTGTTTCTCCGCCCTTGGGCTATACGGAGCAATAGCGCCACTTGCTACTTTTAAATTTAGTATACCATTTTTAGTGCGTTTTGCAAGTTCTTCTTCTTTATTGCGATTCTGCTTGTTCCGCTCTTCCGTAGTTCCACCATTGTCCAAAAAACCCAGCCACTTGTCAAACTCCGCGCGGTCCATATAGGCTGAGGTAGAACACCGGCAGCGGGGATGCATAACGCTGCAGCAGTGATGATGGACAGAGCGCTGCAAAGCAGGAGGAACGCTCTTTTTGTCGACCAGGCATAATACCCGGCGAAACCGGCAACCACAAGCCCGATCACTGCAAAGATCACAGTAGTCACAATGCTTAAAATTGTCATTTTGTTTCCTCCTAAAAATGAGCATAACAAAACCATCTCGCCGTAGCTTGGTGGTTTACTGCCGGATTACCTTTTTAATCTGCTCCGGGTAAACAAACGATGTGTCGTACTCCCCTCCGAGGTCGATATCAGCAACGTACACGCCATCAAGAACCTCAACGATATCTGCGATTCTTCCGTCATCCAAGAGGACTCTGTCGTATAATTTAATTTTCATTCTTCATCCTCCTCCTTTTCGCAACATACGCTGACGTCATTCGATGCTCTGTCACCCCCGTCTCGAGAATCCAAAGTCCTTCTCTTTTGTCCATTCTAAGGCATCACCTCCGTTATCGTCCTTAGGCATACTGCGCTCCTTTCTATAATAAGCTTGGTGGTTACTTTACCTGTTTTCCTGCTGCAAATGCTTTTTTCGCCTGGTTAAGCGACATCTGGTTGGCACCACCACTCAAATCAGGATTGTTTAATTGGTGCGGATCATTTTCCCAATCACACACCACACAAATGTCATACTCTCCAACAAGGCTTTTCCCACAGCAGGGGCATTTTATTTTATCGGTTTCTTTCATGTTCATACCCCCAATAAATTTTTCCGTTTTTCGGTTTAAAGAACGTTCGGATGTCTCCGTCTTTGGTCATTACCAAAAAATCGTTGGTCGAATAACGGTAGGTCGATACGCTCTCATCAGAACGCATGAACCGCTCAATATCATCCGATAAGGACGCGTTCGCCAACTCAATGGCCCGCGGAACACACTCATCCTTTGAGATATTGCCAAACTCCGATTGATGCTTTGAGATGATGGACAGAGCGCTGCAAAGCAGGAGGAACGCTCTTTTTGTCGACCAGGCATAATACCCGGCGAAACCGGCAACCACAAGCCCGATCACTGCAAAGATCACAATAGTCACAATACTTAAAATCGTCATTTTGTTTCCTCCTAAAAATGGATATAACAAAACCACCTCGCCGAAGCTTGGTGGTTATTCAACAATTACATTCGCATCCAGATGGATTCTTGCTCCACATTCATTGCAGTGAAACGAATGATTGACGTCGGATTCGGGGTGGTCTGGGACGTATATGCCTTTTCCGCAGGTATCACAAGCTATGCGATCCTCTTCTTTACTTGTCAGCCTTAATGAAATCGAACTGTTCATAATCCCCATAGCCTCCTTTTTCCCAATTATACTCTGGGTAATTGTCTATTGCAAGCTTCTTCACATAGCCCCATTCATCGGGTGTCAAATAGTCCCGATTCATGATGTGCATTTTCTCCATTGCGAAACAAACCGCCTCCGCATGCTGGCACCCACCTATGCCGAATCGGTAATGCGCCATTTCATGGATAAGCGTTTGCCCCGCAGCACGAATTGTCTTGCAGTTGCTTGAAAAAATACGGATGTATCTTCCCTGTTGGTCGCCCCTAATTTCATCGCTCCTGTCTATATCAAAAATGCGGATTGTCGCATTTCTGTTCTCTATCGCAGCAATGGTATCTCTTCCAACAGGAGATGCCCGCATCTCTTCAACGATAGCCTCTTTAGAATATTTTGTTGCAATTGCGCCAGCGTTCATCAAGGTCATATAGTCTATGGCTTTTGCCCTGTTTGCAACTGTTCCAACCGCATCCATACGCCCATGCATTCTCTGGTTTTCTTCTTCGAGCCATTTGTCAAACTCATCCTGATCCCA
>CALLZZ010000079.1 GCA_937858235.1 uncultured Clostridia bacterium | reverse complement strand
AAAGTCCGTTCGCCATCCTTTTGCAAGGATACTCTGGACGATTTTGGGGATGTAGTGGAACAAATAATGTTTCGTTGCTTTAATATGTCTTGTAGATGTCATATTATCATCTTATAATAAAAGCAGTAGAGGTGATAATATGCAGATTAACAGGCTATTCGAAATGGTTTATCTATTGCTGAACAAAAAAAGTATGACCGCCGGGGAGCTCGCAACACACTTTGAGGTTTCACCCCGCACGATTTACCGGGATGTAGAGCTTCTATCCTCGGCGGGAATACCCATTTATATGACCAAGGGCAAGGGTGGTGGAATTTCACTGCTCCCTGACTTCGTTCTCAATAAAACTGTCCTGACCGATGGCGAAAAGTCAGATATTCTCGCTGCACTTCACGCAGTAGATGCGGTCAACTTGGAGCAAACCAATACTGCGGTGCAAAAGCTGTCCTCCCTATTTGGAAACACCAGCGCCGATTGGGTTGAAGTTGATTTCTCCGGCTGGGCAAACGCCGATGAGGAAGCGCAGCTGTTCAGCCTGCTGAAAAGCGCCATTCTCGGAAAGAAAAAAGTGGCGTTTCAGTATCACAGCAGTGAGGGCAGCACGCAGCGCACAGCAGAACCCATGAAACTCTGCTTTAAGGGACAGAGCTGGTATCTTTATGCTTTCTGCACAGTGCGTCAAGATTATCGGTTTTTCAAACTGCGGCGCATGAAAGAATTGAAGCTGCTTGACGAGCGCTTTGAACGCACTGCCTCCGCGAAGATATTTGAAGGCACAAAAATATTTCAAGATGATTTCGTGACAATCACACTGAAGCTGTCAAAGAAAATGGCGTATCGTGTCTATGATGAATTTTCACAATACAAAACGCTTCCCAGCGGTGATTTCATTGCGACGCTCACCATGCCCAGAGGCGATTGGGTCTATCAATATCTTGCGACCTTTGGTGAGGATTGTGAGATCATAGAACCGGAGGATATCCGCCTGCAAATCAAGGATAAGCTGCAAAAAACACTGGCACAATATTTATAATATGACACGCTGCTGTCAATTGGTCTTTGCTATGATGATAGTATCAAAGACAAGGAGGACGATCAAATGAACTACGAAGTTGTGCATTTAGAGGAAAAGATTATTGTTGGGGTAAGTGCTGCGACCAGCAACAGCGACCCTGAAATGGGGAAAATCATTGGCGGGCTTTGGGAGAAGTTATACCAAGGCGGCATCAATGCCGTGATAAAAAACAAGGTAAACGAGTACGCCATTGGGCTGTATTCCGATTATACGGCCGATGGGTACTGTGTAACAGCGGGTAATGAGGTTTCCAAGGCAGAAAATCCTGAACTGACCGTAAAAACAATCCCTGCCGGAAAATACGCAAAATTCTCTGTGCATGGGCATATGGAAAAGGCCGTCTCTGACTCATGGGGAGAGATTTGGCAGACGGATTTAGACCGCAGCTTTACAGGCGATTTCGAGGAATACCGAAATGCCGACCCGGAAAACTGTGATATTGATATCTACATTGCTCTGAAGTAAGGGGGGGAAACGTATGAAATTAGAAGGCTTCGGAATTTTCGTGAAAGATATGCCGACTATGGTGCGTTTTTACCGTGATGTTCTTGGGTTTGAAATCAAGGAGGAAGAAGATTCCAGCAATGTCTATCTGGTGAAAGATGGCACTTTGTTTTTACTTTATCGCAGAACAGATTTTGAGCAGATGGCAAAAAGGTCGTTTTCTTATGCGAATGGCATCCATGGCCATTATGAAATTGCGATGGGTGTAGAAAACTATGCCGCAGTAGATGATACCTTTAAGCGGGTTGTGTCAAACGGTGCCGTGCCGGTCTTAGAACCTACAACAGAGCCGTGGGGACAGCGGACTTGCTATGTTGCAGATCCAGAGGGCAACTTAATTGAAATTGGTTCCTTTACCAAATAAGCAGCTACACAATTGCCTATGCCTAAAAAGAAGGAGACGAAATAACAAATGGATTATAGAAAAGAATTTGAGCGCATGATGCAAACACAAACAGCCATGGCGCTGGCTACAGCGGCAGACGGAGCGCCCAATGTACGCATCGTCAATTTTTATTATGATGCAGAGACGAAAGCCCTGTATTTCTCCACCTTTAGCGACAACCAAAAGGTTGCGGAGTTTGAGAAAAATCCTCATGCTGCATTCACAACGATTCCGGAAAGTGGAGAAGAACACGTTCGGGTCAGGAATGGGATTGTTCGGAAAAGCTCTGTTTCGGTGGAAGCCATCAAGGATCAGTTTCTATTGAAGCTGCCGGAATACATTATGAGCATCCCTGATGTACTTCCTGCGCTTATCCTGTTCGAAATCACCTTTGACCAAGCGGATGTGGTCATTGACTTTGAACACATGGAAACGATTGCGGTATAGTCTGAAACCCCTGTCGGCAGCGAGTTGCAACTATTCTCCAAGGCGCACTGTGAATGAACCCACGGTGTGCCTTTTTTATTTCCCCCAAAAGACGTTTGCAGCAGCAAAACAAGGAGGGCGGCAGAACCGCTCTCCTTGCTTTTTGTAAACGGGCTATGCTATTTATCGTTGCCGTCGGGCTCTGAATCTCTTTTGAGTTCCACAATAACGCCGTCATCACCGGAGATAAAAAGCTCCTCCGTCTTTTGCTGCGCACGCTGAAGCAGCGAGATGGCATCCGTCACATCGTTAAACAGCGAATCATACATTTTTTTGTAATCTGCCACACAATAGACCTCCTTTTCCTTATTTCGGCGGCCACCGTTGTGTGGTATTGAAGCTCTGACCGGACGGATTGTCAAGTCGTTTCTGAAGTTTTCTAAATGTTAGCACCCTGTCAGAAATCCGTTCAGACAGATATGCAGGCACACCGCATTTTATTGCATGGTGTGCCTTTTTTATTTCCACAGAAAGGGGTGAGAATCCAATGTTCATATGGGACTTTGTCCTTGGAACCGTGATGGATCAGATCATCGAATGGCTCTACGGACAGGTGGTCGGTTTTCTGGCCGATTTTTTTGCACAGATGGGAAATATGGGCGTGGAGCTGTTCGAAATGAGCTGGGTGCAGTCCATCGTCCTGTTTTTTTCCTATCTGGCTTGGGCGCTGT
>CALLZZ010000078.1 GCA_937858235.1 uncultured Clostridia bacterium | reverse complement strand
ATGACCAACTTCTTTTGTCATTCCAAATACCATTTATAAAAGCATTTCCTTTCTATACCGATTTTCAGAATAGATGGGAAGCCATCTTGGCTAAAAACATCCGTGATCCTATAGTTGTTTACGCAAAAGGTGAGGACAAAGAGAATGCTCAGTCTTACAATCAACCTATGTATTTGAATTCCGGTTTTAAGTACGAATTGCGATATAATATATTTCTAATTCAATCCTTTTATAGAAAGAATTGAGGAGAGGTGTACCATTATTTTTTAAACCATGTGTCCTTAAAAAGAAAAGTGGAGAACTTATGCTAGATGATATCGCATGCGATTATAATCGATATCCACTTTGCGAATGTAGTAAAACAGCAATTGACACTCCGCCTTTCATTTCATATCTTCCAATTTTACCAAAACAGTACGTTGCAGTTGATGGTAATCACAGAATCTCTTATTCTGTAACACAAAATGAGAAAAAAATAGTGGCGAGTCTCATAATCCCTGATTATACGCCTATTTTTCTTAGATCATCAGCAGAAGCATGTACCTTTTTATTCTTAAAGGATATTTGTTCTCTCGGTGAAAAAGTAAAAAATTCAGATGTATCAACTACGAATTTGGTGATTTATAGAAATCCGTCAATTATTAGTGCTCTTAAAAATCAGGGCCGATTGCGATAGTTATTATGTTGGTCATCCGACAATATTGGGTC
Source organism: uncultured Clostridia bacterium (assembly GCA_937858235.1). GTDB lineage: Bacteria > Bacillota > Clostridia > Oscillospirales > Oscillospiraceae > Onthomonas. The sequence goes on along the minus strand of CALLZZ010000078.1, from coordinate 1,513 downwards.
CGGCATCATCGACTGGCGTAATCTTGCCAATTGGGCAAGTGTTCAACTCTTTTTGTTTTAGAAGTTTCGTCAGATCTGTGCTGTTAAACAGCATTGTAATTTTTATTATGTCTGCGCTGGAGCATATTTGATCAGACACGATGGACCTACACATAAAGGCCTTCAACAGGGAATTTTTACAAAGGTCTCGATATGACGTTACCCTGCTATTTACATGTGACACCTCATCAAGCAGACACTGTGGAAGTATCGTCCGGCAGAAGCTTTGCTCCGCGACTTCTGCACGATCCATCAATACAAAAATAGCGATTGATGTAAGCGCTACAAGTAAGACCTTCAAAATGATGTATTCATCATTAGGAGTCGAGAAGAGTACAAATAATGCGATAAACCAACCAAGAGTTATAAGATAAAAGACTGAGCTCTTACGCGAGTGCAGTCCTTTACTTTTACAGTATTTTATTAGGTTTTTATAAGCGTCTCTTGACATAATCATTTTTTATTTATAAATCATCCCACCATCTTCGGCCCAACGTGCCAGTCGTCATAGACGTTTCCTTTGATCTTCACATAATCCGTCAGGTTGGCAGAAAGCATTCCTGCGGGCGTCCAGGCGTCCTCCAGGTAGGTGTAAGCGGTATAAGTTCCGTCCGGGTACCATAGCGGCGTGAAATGAACGCGGCGGCCATATGTGGAGTATTGGTTGATTTTAAAATGGAAAGCAGAGGACAGCCCGTCCCTTTTCAGGTCAAGAAGCCTCCAATATGTATGATATGAAAATTCGGGGAAATAGGTGACTGCCGTCTGCGCAGCAGTGACGTTGGCAGAAGAAGCAGAAGAACGTACTTGCCCATCCACGCTGATCTTTACTCCGTAGCCAGATTTCATCAGTTTGCCTTTCGCCGTCGGGTCTTTATCGTCTGGCAGCAGGCTCATACCGGACGATAAAACCGCCCGGTATTCCGTGGAGGTGTATATCCAATATCCGCCGTCCTTAACCCACCAGCCGTCGTCTTCCCAACGGTTACTGTCGCTGTCCCACACCCAGTGTTCATGCCACTTCCAGTTCTGGTGCCATTTTGCAGACCACACATTCCATGAATTTCCGGCGCTTGCTGCCTTTTCGGGAACGTCCGGCGTTTGAAAGCTGTCGTTCCGGTCGGTAGCGGTGGGGTCGGGCGGCTCGTGGCCGGCTAAATTCTCAACCTTCGCCGTAATTGTTCCAGCACTGAGGGAACCCTTGCTGCTGGTAACCCGAATGGTGACAGTCTGCGGCGTGCGGGGCGTGTGCCATTTTACCCATACAAGCTGGCTTTCACCTTTCGGTATGACGATATTGGTGCGCGTACAGGAACTTCCCCGTATGTGAAATGTAACGCTGGCAGGGCTGTCCGGGTTAATTTCGTCGTCAGAGCTAAGCGTAACGGAAGTCACAACGTCGGTATTCACCCGGTAAGTTGCGCTGGAATCTCCGGGTTGTTCCGGCTGTGGTGTTGAATCTTCTTTGAACTTC
>CALLZZ010000077.1 GCA_937858235.1 uncultured Clostridia bacterium | reverse complement strand
ATCAACCCAGAGGCGGTGGTGCGGATCTGGCCCTGTTTTTACACGCCGGAGACGGCAGATCAGTTTGATTTCCACCAGTACGACTACATCGTAGACGCCATTGACACAGTAACCGGGAAGCTGGAGCTGATCGCGCGGGCACAGGCAGCCGGAACCCCCATTCTCAGCGCCATGGGTGCGGGAAACAAACTGGACCCTACTGCCTTTGTGGTCACCGACCTGTCGAAAACCACTGGAGACGGATTGGCGCGGGTCATGCGGCGGGAACTGAAAAAGCGGGGGATTCGGCACCAGAAAGTAATCTACTCCCGGGAGCTGCCCCAAAAACCCTTGTCCGAGCCGGAGCCAGAACCGGGGAGCACCCGGCGCAGTACCCCGGGGAGCGTCGCTTTTGTGCCGCCGGTGGCGGGGTTGATTGCGGCAGGGGAGGTCATCAAAGATCTGGCAGGCAGTTTGGGAAAGACTGAAAATACCATATTATAGTACAACAGGACAACCTGAAAAGAACCGGAACCATCGAGACCATGAAACCTGGGGGAAAATCAAATACAACCGTACAACGAGGCATGAGAAAAGCGAGCGCATCGTCAAGGGAGACGGTACGCCCGCTTTCTCGTGGAGCGAGTGGAGTTGTGGTTCGGCGTCGATTTTGTCTGCTGGGCTTGGGACTGATAGGTAAGATAGAGAGAGGAAGTTTCGTCCTGCCCCTGGGGAATTCTGGTGGACAGGGCGGGCACGGAATTCTCCATTCTGCCGCCGGTGTAGAAGTGATTGCGGGTGTGGAAGAACTTGGATGCGTTCTGAAGATATCCAGATGTGGAGTTCACCAAAACGGCTGGACTCAACGGTGGTTGTGGTAGGCGCCGGCGTCACCCAGTATGGTAAAGGAGGTGAGGATGACGTAGCACACGATTGATAATGACCTCTAATTGAAAACCCGCTATACTAGATGCAGGCATTCTTGTCAAGAGAAAGCATGTCCGGTGCAGTCAGCGCATAGAAACAAAGGGAAGAAGAAAAAATTTTCACCATGGGTTGGATGGCCCTTGCGTTTGGACACAAAATAGGGGGGCTTTGCATGAAAAAAGGAAGGATTTTTACAGGAAAAAGGTTGGTCGAAATGACCATAGGTGAAACCGAAAAGTCACTTTTTCCAATACATATCATGGGAAAAAGCGGGGAAGCTATCCAGTGTTGCGAAAGATCAAACAAAATATTAACAAACCTTTGACAAGATCAGAGGGCGGAAGCCGGGGTGCAGGAAAGATTTTGTCAGTTGTGAGCAGGATAAAACTGTCTCTAATTACTAAAAGTGCCGGAGGAAAAGGCTCCTTTTTAGTAAAAAGAATACGAAATAAAATGGCGAAAGAAGGGAGACGCCGCTTGACAAGAAATTAACAATTTAATATAATCAAATCGGCAATGCAACACTATATTCAGTAGTAGCTCGTGATAGAAGAGGAACAACAATTATGTCGTATTTTCATTTGGGGAAGCCTGGAGATACGGCAGTGTGAAGGAGGTTCAACAATGAGTTATACCATTCCGATCGGACCTTACCATCCCTCGTTGGAAGAGCCGATCCACGCTCGTCTTACCGTAGACGGCGAGAAGATCACCAATGCCAAGGTGTTTATTGGTTATAACCACCGTGGCATTGAGAAGCTGGCTCAGGAGCGCAACTTTATCCAGACCGATGTTCTGGTAGAGCGTGTCTGCGGCATCTGCTCTCACTCCCACGCCATGACCTATGCAATGTGCGTTGAAAAGATTGCGGGCATGGAGGTACCCAAGCGCGGTCAGTATATCCGCGTCATTATCTCAGAACTGGAGCGGATTCACTCCCACCTGCTGTGGCTGGGTATCGCCTGCCACATCATCGGCCACGACAGCCTGTTCATGCACTCCTGGAATGACCGGGAACGCACCATGGATCTGCTGGAAGCCATCAGTGGTAACCGGGTGAATTACGCCATGAATACCATCGGCGGCGCCCGCCGTGACATCGACGACGCAAAGCGCAAGATGATCATTGAGACGCTGGATGATCTGGAAGTGAAGATGCAGCCCCTGACCCATTTCCTGACCACCGATAAGACCGTAGCAATGCGGACGCAGGGTGTTGGCGTGCTGACCCGCGAGGACGGCATTCGCATCGGCGCAGTAGGCCCTCACGCCCGTGCTTCCGGCATGGACATGGATGTGCGTCGTGACGCCCCCTATACGTCTTATGAAGACTTTGAATTTAATGTGCCTGTAGTGGAATCCGGTGACGTGTTTGCCCGGGTTCTCATCCGCGTTCTGGAGACCTACGAGAGCATGAAGATCATCCGTCAGGCGGTAGACATGCTGCCGGAAGGCCCCATCAACCTGGGCAATAAGATCCCCAAGGTGCCGGCTGGCGAATTCATCTGCTGTCATGAGGCACCCCGTGGTCAGCTGGTGTACAAGGTCATCACCGCTGGCGGCCCCACCAACCATCGTCTGAGCATCCATGTGCCCACCTTCAAGAACGCTCCCACCGTGGAGACGATGCTGAAGGGGAACACCGTGGCTGACGCAGGCCTGATTGTGGCATCCATCGACCCCTGCTTCTCCTGTATGGATTGCTAAGCTATGCATGAACTGTCTATCACGCAAAGTATCGTAAACATCGCGGCAGATGCCGCGGCAGAGCACAAGGTGAAGCAAGTACACGAGATTCGGATTCGAATCGGAGAGTACTCCGGCATTGTCCCTCAGTGCGTGCAACAGTATTTTGACATTCTCAGCAAAGGAACGGCCGCAGAAGGGGCAGTTCTGAAGGTGGAGAAGATCCCCATTACCATGCGCTGCGAGGCGTGCGGGGCGGAAAATGAGATCGACAAGCTCAAAATTCGCTGTCCGGACTGCGGAAGCACACAGCTGAAGCTGCTGACAGGGCATGAGTTTTATGTAGAAAGTCTGGAGGTGGATTGATCATGGAAATTAAAGTAATGCATCAGATCATGGAATGGAATGAAGACGTCAGCGACGCAGTAAAAGCGGAGCTGGCGGCGCATCAGGTATGCCTGATTAATGTGATGGGCTCGCCTGGGGCGGGGAAGACCAGCATGATTGTGGAGCTGATCAACCGCCTGCGGGATCGCTACCGCATCGGCGTCATCGAAGGCGACATCGCCGGACAGGTGGATGCGGATAAGATCCACGCCATGGGAATTCCGGTGGTTCAGCTGGATACAGACGGGGCGTGCCACATTGAGGCTATGAGTATCCAGCATCTGCTGAAGGAGTTTTCTCTGCCGGATCTGGATGTAGTGTTCGTAGAAAACATCGGCAACCTGGTGTGTCCGGCGGAGTTCAACATTGGGGAAAGCTTCCGGATTGCGCTGCTGAGTGTGCCGGAAGGGGACGACAAAGTGGTGAAATACCCGCTGATGTTCGCCACAACTGATGCCCTCGTGCTGAACAAGTACGATATGCAGCAGTATTTCGACTTCGATGACGCTAAAGTCGAGGCAGATGCCCGGGGCGTCAATCCCAACGTAACCGTATTCCGCGTCTCCTCCAGAACCGGTTCGGGTCTGGAAGAGTTGGTGGAATGGATAAGTGAAACCGTAAACGAAAAACTTGGAAAGGAAAAAGGAGGGGTGTAACGTGCAGAAAAAGACAACGTTCTCTGCATGGCTGTCCACTTTTGTGTTCTGCTTCCTGTTCTGGCTTCTGTTGACCTGGTCGTTGAATCCCATCGGCTTGATCATGGATGCAGTATTCAGTGCACTGGTGGCGGCATTCACAGCAAAATTCTTTATCCACAGCAAAGCATTTCATTTCTTTAACCCGGCACGATTCTTTGCGCTAATCGCCTACATTTTTGTCTTCTTCTGGGAGATGGTAAAGGCAAACATGGGTATGGTGCCCATCGTTCTGAGCGGGAAGAGAAACAAATGCCAGAGCGGCATTATCCGCGTGCCCGGCGCCAAGGGTCTGGACAGCGAATATGGTCTGTCTATGGTGAGCAACTGCATCACCTTGACTCCTGGCACCATTACTGTTGATGTGGCTGAAGACGAGGTAGGCAACAACTATTATTACGTACATTGGATCGATGTTGCGGAAACGGATCGGGAAAAAGCAGGCGACATGATTAAGGGTACCATGGAAAAATGGATCGGGAGGATTTGGAAATGATAGAACTTCTGATTGCTGCGATTATCTGTGTGGTACTTGATCTGGTTCTGCTGGTTCGAGTCCTCAATGGTCCCACTGCAGCGGACCGTCTCTGTGCCACCGATGCCGTCACTCTGGTGACTGCGTTGGGTTTGGCAATGTATTCCCTGTATACCGGCCGTATCATCTATCTGGACATCGCCTTGGTAGATGCGGCCCTGGGCTTCATCGGCACGGTCTTCGTGTCCCGTTACCTGGAGGGCAGACTATGAGTATGACAATTCGTGTGATTATTGATATTCTGCTGGCCATCGGTGTATTTTTCACCCTTGTGGGCGTTCTGGGCATCATCCGTATGCCAGACGTCTTCGGCAGACTGCAGGCATCTACCTGCATCCCCAGCCTAGGCAATATTTTCCTGATTGCCGGCGGCATCGTATACGCCATCGCAACCAACGTCACGGAACCGGGTACATATGTAAAACTGGCCGTGATCCTGCTGATGGTGCTGTTAACCAACCCCATTTCTGGCCATGCGCTCTGCAAAGCAGCCTATAAGATGGGCGCTCTGCCTAAGAGCAAGATGGTAATTGATGATTACAAGGAGGATGATCCGGAATGAGCGGTACCTTGATTGTGATTCTCAATACGCTGGTGATAATTGGCATCGTTGCCTCCGCAATCGTAGCAGTCCAGGCACAGAAAACGATCAATACGATCATCGCTCTGGATGCTACCGGCGCCTTTGTGGCATTGGAGTTCCTCCTGCTGCAGGCTCCAGACGTAGCCATTGCGGAAGCCAGTGTTGGCGTCGTCCTGTCCACCATTCTGTACATCATTGCCCTGCGCAAGGTAAAAGAGGAGGGTGACGCATGAATCTGAAAAAAGTATTGGGCGCCATCGCCTTAGGGGCAATTTTTGTGTGTGGAATCTACGCGGCCGGCGCAATGTACCAGAGCGGACCCACCTACGACGGTTCCAAGACCGATGTGGTGGAGCTGTATGAAAACCCCACAAGCTACGATACCACCAACCCGGACGGAATTGCTGATGTGATTGTCAAGGAGAACCTGGCCAAGACCACAGCAACCAACGTGGTATTCAGTATCGTCTTTAACTTCCGTGGTTACGATACCATGGGCGAAAGCTTTATCCTAGTCGCAGCAATTTCGGGTTCCATCGTGATTCTGCGCAAGGCATTGCATAAGAAGGAGGGACAGCTGGAATGAAGTTGAAAAAGAAAAGCATTATCGTCAAATGCGCAGCTGATCTCTTCCTGCCTCTGGCTTCTATATTTGGCATTTACGTTGTCATGCACGGCAACACCAGCCCCGGCGGCGGCTTCCAGGGCGGCGTTCTGATCGCCAGCGCCCTGCTGCTGTTCTTCCTGGCCTACGGCGGGAAGAAGATGAAGTCCACCTTCCACGAAGGCTTCCTGCACAGCACGGAGAGCCTGGCGGAAGTGGTGTACATCGTGGTAGCACTGATCGGTGTGTTTGCCGGTTTCAATTTCTGTCTGAACTTTATCGTGTTCCCCCAGTTCCAGATTGAAACGGCTATGGTGATGAATGACGCCGTAGGCTATCACGTTATGGCCGGTGTTATCTGCCTGCTGATCGTAATGCTGACTACCCTGAACTCCGACGATGAGGATGTAGAGGAAGGAAGTGATCAGAAATGCTGCAAGTAAACTATATCGGTGCATTTTGTCTGATCGTCCTAGGCATGTACTGCATGATCGCCAAGAAAAACCTGATGAAAACCTGCATCGGCATGGGTATGATGGATTACGGCGTGAATCTGCTGATCGTGTCGGTAGGCTTCCATGACGGCGGCACTGCACCTATTTTTGTCATATCCGAACTGAGCCGGGCATCCTTTTTTGTGGATCCCGTGCCCCAGGCACTGACTCTGACGTCCATCGTCATCGGCGCCTGCACCACTGCCATGGCACTGAGCCTTGTTATCATGGCGAAAAAGCAGTATGGCACCATCAATACTGAACAGATCAGGAGGTTGAACGGCTAATGACTATATCTATGGCTCACTTCCCGATTCTGGCCATTATGGTTCTGTTTCTCGGGGCGTTTCTAGTAGCGCTGTTTGGCCGTAAGAGCGAGGTTCTCCGCAATGGTATCTCCTTCCTGGCTACTGGCGGCGCAATGGCATTCATGCTGGCTCTGATTAAGCCGGTCATGATTGACGGCGAAGTTATCACATATTGGCTGGGCAACTGGGCACCTGTCTCCGGTTGGGCCATCGGCATCAGCATCGAAGTGGATGCACTGAGCCTGTTCTTCGGGCTGGTCATCACCGTAGCCGTGTTCGTGTCCTGCATCTATGCCTTCACCTATATGAAGGAAGACGACAGCCTGGCAAATTACTTTACCCTGTTCCTGATGCTCTCCGGCTCCGTTCTGGGTCTGGTACTCAGCGGCGACTTGTTCAACATGTTCGTCATGATCGAGATCATGACCTTCACCGCTGTCGCTCTGACTGCATTCCGGAACAACTACGAGGGTGCCATCGAAGGTGCATTTAAGTACCTGGCAGTCGGCGCTCTGGGCTCTACCGCAGTCCTGACGGGCATCGCTATTTTGTATTGCCAGCTCCATACGCTGAACCTGGCTCAGATCGCAGCTACCCTGCCTCAGTATGCTGACAGCCCCCTGACCATCATGGCCTTTGGCCTGTTGTTCATCGGCTTTGGCACCAAGGCATTTATCTTCCCCTTCCATCCTCTGGCAGCCGACGCCCACGCAGTGGCGCCCGCTTCCATCTCCCTGATGATCTCCGGCGTCCTGACCAAGTGCGGCGTCTATGGCATCATCCGTCTGGTCTACGTCCTGTTCCAGAACGTTGAGGTACCTGCTGTGCAGTACCTGGTGGTTGGCTTCGGCACCGTCAGCATGTTCATCTGCGTGACCATGGCGTTCAACCAGCACAACTTTAAGCGTCTGTTGGCCTTCCATAGTATCTCTCAGGTTGGCTATGTGATCGCTGCCATCGGTCTGGGCACTGCACTGGGTCTCAGCTCCGGTCTGTATCACGCCATGAACCATACCCTGTTCAAGGGTCTGCTGTTCCTGACCGCCGGTGCTGTTCAGCACGCAACCGGCAGCCTGGATCTGGATCGCCTGGGCGGTCTGGCCAAGAAGATGCCCAAAACTTGCATCCTGTTCCTGATTGGTGCGGCCTCCATCAGTGGCCTGCCCCCCTTCAATGGCTTCGCCTCTAAGTGGTACATCTACCAGGCAGCCTTCGAAAAGGGCAGCACCAGCGGCAACTTCTTCTTCATCTTTGTCTGCGTCGTGGCGCTGATCACCTCCGTGCTGACCCTGGCCTCCTTTATCAAGGTGGCACAGAGCGTCTTCTTCGGGCAGCTGTCCCCCGAATTCAAGGATACCAAGGAAGTTTCTCTTGCCATGCGGATTCCCATGTGGATTCTGGCAGTCCTGTGTATTTTCACCGGTCTGCTGCCCGGCAAGGTCTCTGAATATCTCCTTACTCCCGCAACCAACGCGGCTATGAATGCTGTCAACTACATTGATCAGATGATGGGTCAGGGCTACGCTGTTTCTCACGGCGTTGCAGGCAGCCTGGGCGACACTGCTGTCACCTTCGCTGGCGTCTGGGATCCCGTGATCTGGCTGTTGCTCCTGTTCTGCGTGACCTGTGCTGTGGCAATCGTTGCGATCCTGGGTTCCAACAGGAAACTTGGCACACGGGAAGCTCCGGCTGCACTACAGGAACCGGAAAAGGTTGCACCTGCCGAGGCAAAGTATGAACCCTTCTTCTCTGGTGAAGAGAGCGTTTATTCTCAGGTAGGTGGCTCCGACCTGTTCTGGGGCTTCAAGCACAATCTGAAAAAGTACTTCAGCTTCATGCATGACTGGCACAGTGGTATTGTCAACGATTACGCCCTGTATGGCGTGGTGGCAATCGCCTTTGTCCTGGTCTTCTGCATCGCGTTCGTGTAAAGGAGGAGAATCATGACGACATTTTTGATCAATTTGGTCCAGCTTCTGATTTTCCCCGGTCTGCTGTTCTGCGTGGTATTCGGCGTTCTGCTGGCGGGTATCGACCGGAAACTGGTGGCGCGTATGCAGCGTCGTGTAGGCCCTCCGATCCTGCAGCCCTGGTATGATTTCGTGAAATGCTGTGGCAAAGAAACTATCATTCCCCGCTATGCAAAGAGAGCCATCTTCATCGGCGCTCCCTATGTGGGACTGGCTGGCTTGATTGTCATCGCGCTGTTCATCCCTGTAAGTACTTACGGCTCTGCATTTAGCGCAGGTGCTGACCTGGTGGTCATCCTGTACCTGCTGACCGTAGCAGGTGTAGCGCTGATCGTAGGTGCGGCAACCTCCGGCTCTCCCTTTGCGGGTGTCGGCCTGAGCCGTGAGATGGTAGCGATGATTTCCTACGAGCTGCCCTTCGTCCTGGTCCTGCTGGCAGTAGGTCGGGTAGCGGGCACCGGTACGGCCATCGGCTGCACCTTCTCGCTGGGTACCATCGCTGCGTTCCAAGCAGCCAACGGCCCCCTGATTGCACATTGGTCCCTGATTCCGGCAGCCATTGCAATGCTGCTGGTCATCCCCTGTGAAGTGGGTTCCCACCCCTTCGATATTGCCGAAGCAGAGACTGAAATCTGCGAAGGCGCCCTGACTGAGTACAGCGGATCCCCCCTGGGTGTGTTCCGTCTGAGCCACTACATCAAGATGTACATCATGACTGCACTGTTCTGCGCCATGTTCCTGGGCGGCATCACCACTGGTATCGCCGGCGTGGTAGGAATCGTTGTGGATGTGATTATCTTCCTGGTGCTGTGCGGCGTGGTCAGCTTCCTGTGCATGACTATTCCCCACGCGATCTGCGCCCGCCTGAGAGTGGAACAGATCTTCAAATTCTATTGGACCATCGTTGCCGGTCTGGCTGCAGTCAGCTTGATCATGGTATGGGTTGGTCTGTAAGGAGGCTAAAGGTTAGATGTTTCAGAATATGATGGACAAGAGCGTGGCCAAAAGCCCTTGGCTTTTCCATGTTAATGCCGGTTCCTGCAATGGCTGTGATATCGAGCTCGTAGCAGTTCTGACCCCGCGTTACGACGCAGAGCGTCTGGGCTTCCGTCTGGCAGGCAGTCCCCGTCAGGCAGATATCGTAGTGGTATCCGGTCCCGTAACCCGGCAGACCCGTGATCGTGTGATCCGAACCATCGAACAGGTTCCGGAACCACGCGTTGTGGTCAGCATCGGTTCCTGCCCCCGCTCCGGCAACGTCTTTAAAGGCAGCTACGCCATCGACGGCCCCCTGGAAAAGTGGGTTCACGTAGACGTAGCAGTGGCCGGCTGTTCCCCCAAGCCTGAGGCAATCATGGCTGGGTTGGCGCAGGCAACCGAAATCCTAAAACAGAAGAGGAAGGAGATGCGCAAATAATGCTACCGTATTTAAAACAGGCACTGTCCAACCTCTTCAAAAAACCCAGCACCATGGCATTCCCCGCCGGGGACCCCCCCAAGGCACAGGAAGGCTACCGCGGACGGATTACCTTTGATCCCAACCTGTGCATGAACTGCGGCATGTGCGAACGGGTTTGCGCACCTCAGTGCATCGTACGTGACATCAAAAAGCTGGAAAACGGTGACCAGGAAATAACCTTCACCTTTGATATGACCAGCTGCACGTTCTGTGCGACGTGCTCCGACTTCTGCGCGAAGAAGGCCATTAAGCTGAGCGATGACTATATGATCGTCGGCACCAAGCCGGAAGACTTTATGGTAAGGGAAAGCTTCATCAAAAAAGCACCGCCCAAGCCCAAGTTTACACCGGAGCAATTGGCTGAAATGAAGAAAAAGGCGGAAGCAGCAAAGGCAGCGAAAGCGGCTCAGGCTGCGAATGCCAAGAAGGCAGAATAAATTGCAACGTGTCAGGCTGGTGGTGGTTGGCATTGTCCAGGGAGTAGGGTTCCGACCCTATATCCACCGTCTGGTCACCGAGTATGGCCTGAACGGCTGGATCCGTAATGAGAGTTACGGTGTGGAGCTGGAGCTGGAAGGAACGTCTCAGGCGATTGAAGCCTTTGTGACCCACCTGAAAGCTCAGCCCCCCCGGCTGGCGGTCATCGAAGCGCTCCGTGTGGAATCATGCGGAGCGCTGAAGAACTATCAAGACTTTGCCATACGAAGCAGCGAAAAGCAGGGGGAGAACAATACCCTAATCAGTCCGGATGTCGGTATCTGTGACGATTGCCTCCGGGAACTGCGGAATCCCAAAGACCGGCGGTACCGTTACCCGTTTCTGAACTGTACCAACTGCGGCCCCCGATTTACCATTATCCGGGACGTGCCCTATGA
>CALLZZ010000076.1 GCA_937858235.1 uncultured Clostridia bacterium | reverse complement strand
TTTGTTGAATTGATAGAGCAAAGGAGATAAATACATGGGAAATTATTATGTGGGATTGGATGCCGGGTCGACTTACCTGAAAGCGGCATTGATAAAGGATAACCGCGTTTTGGGCGCGGAACTCCTTCCGACTGGAATCGACTGCGAAGAAACTGCGGCGAAGCTGCTTGAAAAACTTTATGCAGATGCAGGTATAACACGCAATGATATTTCCGTAATTACCGCAACCGGATACAGCCGGCGCAGCATTGGCATCGCAGACGCCACAATTTCAGAAATCACCGCCCACGCATGTGGTGTACAACTGACGGCCCCCGAGAACGTATACCCGCGTCTGATTATTGATATCGGAGGTCAGGACAGCAAGATCATCAGCCTTGGCCCAGATGGGCATATCGTAAATTTCACGATGAATGATAAATGCGCAGCCGGAACAGGAAAGTTCCTGGAGGTTGTGGCAGATCTTCTGGAGACCACAATCGATCAGATTGCTTCGCTTGCGAAGGAGAGTACTGATCCATGTCAAATCAACAGCACCTGTGCCGTTTTTGCTCAGACGGAAGTGATCTCCCTCCTTGCTCAAAAGAAGAGCCGGAATGATATCCTTGCCGGCATGCACATTTCCATGGCAAACCGTATTGCCAAACTGGCGCGCAAATATAAATCGGATGGTAATGTGATGATGACCGGAGGTGGCGCGGAAAATGATGCACTGCGGCTGGCGCTGGAGGATGAGTTGATGTGTGATATTTATAAAGCAAATTACCCACAGTTCAATGGTGCGATCGGAGCTGCTTTAATCGGCATGCAGAATGCTGAAAAAGTGTAGAACAAAATCTCTTGATATCCACTGCGCTCACTGTGGCAACCGCCTGACGTTAACCACCAGCGGGAGAACTAAAAAGCCGATATAAACACCGCATTATGCCATCAATGCACAAATTTTCGGCAGGTTTGTCCCAAAAGCGCCATTCACTACGGTAAGCATGTATGATAAAACGCACTCTGTTGCAATTACAACGTACTATGCGTAATTTGCTATGGTATAATAAAAGAAAATACAGCGTACAGAACAATATATGAAAAGCAGGAGGTAAACCGTAATGGTTGAACAGATATTTAAACTATCAAGGGATAATGAAAAGGCGGTAGAAAAAGTCATATTCGATGAAAACGTACACTATCTGCATATGGTATTTAACAAAAACGAAGGGTTACCCGAGCATCTTTCCAATTCAAATGTATACATGACCGTAGTTCGCGGGATGCTTTCAATCGGCTTGGACGACCAGGATATACACGAATACGAAGCCGGTACGCTTCTAAAAATTCCGTTCCAAACCAAAATGAATGTAAAAAATTTGCACGATGAAACCTTGGAATTAATTGTTGTGAAGGCGCCTGCTCCAAAAAACTAAGGGAAAGGATTTGAAGCATGATAAAATAACAAGTCATGTACTCCCGGCACACAGAACGAACGAATAACGCCGAGGGTGTTCACCCAACAAACGGAAGTCGCACAAAACAAACGGAAACAGCCAAGGGTGTTCACTCAACAAACGGGAACAAAGCAACCGGGAGCATTTTGTATCGAACTCGTGTCCTTTGCCATAGAAGCACTCAATCTTTGATACAAAGGTTGGGTGCTTCTTTTTGCACATATAGCTGTCAAAATGTCTTGATATCAAGGCTTTTGACGGCTTTTTTTATTTTCTACCGTTTGTCGAGTGTAATAAAAACTTCCGTTTGTCGGATGCGATGGCTGATTTTGCCTTGCACTCAACAAACGGAAACTCATAGGGTGTTCACCCAACAAACGGGAATAAAGTGGATTTGAACAGTGTGTTCACTCGGCAAACGGGAACTGTTTATAAAGCGGAGTTTCGCTTTTATGTAAATACAAACCGCACAACTTGGCGCCATAGACTGCTCGATAGAATTATTCCTTATAATGATGTTACTACTTGTACCAGTCTGCTTGACATTATTCGTTTAACGGTATATAATAATAAAAGCAAATTTGATTGAAGGTGTCGAGAATGGCAATAAAAAGCGAATACATGACAATCCAAGAAGCGGCAAAAAGGTGGGGTATCACCGAACGTAGAGTTCAGGTGCTTTGTGCTTCTGGCAGAATCAAAGGTGCAATGAAGTTTAGCCGTGTATGGGCTATTCCCAGCGACATTAAAAAGCCGAGTGATGCCCGTATCAAAAGTGGAAAGTATATAAAAACAAACAAGGCGGATGGAGAGAACCATAATGCATAATCGTAAACTTAAAATTTTTTCGTTTTTTTCCGGTAGTGGCTTCCTGGATTTAGGGTTCGAGAAGAACGGATTTGATATCGAACTCGTAAACGAATTTCAGCCAGCTTTCATGGAAGCGTACCGTTATTCCAGGGATAAGATGGATCTTAGAAAGCCACTCTACGGATACTTTAATATAGATATAAATGAGTTTTTGGGTGACAGGTGCAATGAGCTCCTTGGTTATATGGCTGATGCCAGAAGCGACGGAAGCTTGGTTGGTTTTATCGGTGGTCCTCCTTGCCCTGATTTTTCGATCGCTGGTAAAAACAAAGGCAAGGATGGAGATAATGGTAAACTGTCTTTATCTTACATAAAGCTGATTATCGCAATGAAACCTGACTTTTTCCTCTTTGAAAACGTCAAGGGCTTATGGCGAACGGCACGGCATCGAGAGTTTTTTGAGGAGCTTAAGAAACAGTTACATCAAGCAAATTATTGTACAACTGAACGACTTACCAATGCCCTCGAATACGGGGCTCCTCAAGATAGAGATCGTATCCTGTTGTTTGGCATCCGAACTCCTCTCTTAACTGCCAAGCAGCATAAAGGTAAGGAGATAACGACATTCCCTTGGGATGCATTCCAAAAGTATACATTAGATGACATTAAGTCATTACCTTGGCCAGATACATCAAAGTTTTCTCCAAATGAGTTGACACCGTGTCCCGAAGGCATTCCGGAAGAACTGACTGTCGAATACTGGTTTGAGAAGAATGATGTGTATCATCATCCTAACGCAAATGACTATTTCCAACCACGCGGTGGGTTGCAACGCATCCTCTCCGTAGATGAAGGTGATGTTAGCAAAAAATCATACAAGCGGCTTCATCGTTGGCGTTACTCACCGACAGTTGCATATGGCAATAACGAAGTGCATTTGCATCCATATAAAGAAAGGCGGCTTTCCGCAGCGGAAGCAATGTCGCTTCAAACCTTACCAAAAGAGTTTGAATTGCCCTTAAAAATGACACTAACAAACAAATTCAAGACTATTGGTAATGGTGTACCGTTTCTCCTTGCCAGAGGCATTGCTCTTACTATTTACAAATACATGGAGGGGTAACAATGAAAGACTTTGATGAGTTACTTGCTGACCTTGAAAATCTAAAAGGAAAAGAGCTTCATAGTATATCGGGACAGGCTACACCGTTTTTTATCGAGGAGATTAACGAAGAAAGCGGTCGCATTATTCTTTCCGTCCAAGGAAAGAGAAGATCCCGTCCTTTGCAAGAACTTCTAAGTATATGGAACGAGATGTTAAAAAGACCTGCTGTCCATGTAGAGAGCTTCTTGTCGGGGTCTGGATCGAGCCGTAACCAACCAGAGACTATTCTTGCCAATCTACCGTATGTGGAATGGTTGAATATTGACGGAAAAAAGAACATAGCCATTGTCGATGTAGATACTCACGAGTATGGTTCTATCCAAAAGATGGACCCCGAGCGTGAAGAAGCAGTCGCCAACAGAGCAAAGTCATATGGACCAACAACCGACACTCAAGAAATAGAACTTGACGAGTATCAAAGAGCAGCGGCGGAAATTCATGAGTATGTGCTGTCGAATGGCTATGAGCTTGAAGCATCGGAAGATGACCTGCGCGGTCTATATGAAAGCTTTAATGCGAAGTTTTCACCAGATGCCTTGTCGCACATTCCAGATTCTGAGTTGCTAACATCATTGTTCTATTCATCAGAAAGCACGAATGACTGTCTCTGCTATTGGCTTGAATTCAATACGAAGATTAAGAAATTCTTTGGCAGCATCGCTGGTGGGTCCTCTTTTAAGTTTGGATTATACCAACGAAAAGAGGACAATGTGTGGGTATCTGGGAGTCCGGCAAAACCAGAAGAGTTGTCCGATGTGGACGCTTTGAAATTAGGGTGCGATATTCGTGATATGCTTATTAGGGGTTCAGAAATCATTTCCTCGTTCGGTGAACTCGATACAGCTGAAGCATACGAGGAGCTGGATGACAAGCTGAATGCGGCCATTGGGAAGTATGCAGGATTTGCTTGGATTCATAAGTATTACCATATGGTGTTCCCTACAAAGTTTGCGGCATGGCACTCATCCGAGTGGCATCGACATATTCTGTTGGCTTACGGAATACATCCCAGTGCAAAGTACTATGCCCGGAGTGGGCAGCTCGCCATTATTTCAAGATATGCAAAAATGTCCTCCGCCTTTTTCTCTGGTGCTTCATACGATAGGTTTGGCGACATTAAGCAGTTTTGTCGGCTTGGAACTTCTGATGGAAAAAAGAACTATTTTAATGAATGGCGCCGAGATGGAATTGCTGCTATAGGTTGGCCAGCTATCGGTTCATTGGATTCCTATCTCCAGGGAAACGATGTTAACCGAAAGGCAATAAATGAAAAACTGACCGAGGTATATTATCCGTCTGATAACAGGACTGCTTCTCGCAAAGCTGGAGAGCTTTCAACGTATTATCGAACCAACGGGAACACAATATTTGTTGCTATGGACGGAGAGAGTCTCCTTGCTTTAGGGGATGAGGTCAAAGCCTATTATTTTATTGAGGGTCAGGAATTTCCTCACCGAAAACCGACCACTTGGCACGTCTGTTTTACGAATGAAGATAAATTGCCTAACAAATCTGAAGGCCTCCGCACTTCCTGTGTCCCTCTTTCAGACGATGCGAACCTTCTATATTTGTACCACAAATATTATTATGAGCTGTCAGACGAGGGGGCGATTGAAATGGGTAAAGATGAGAAAATAAGTGTAATTAGGAATCCCCGCGAGAACCCACTTCATCCGCTAAATCAGATTATATACGGGGCTCCCGGAACTGGTAAAACTTACTCTTCAATCGAGTATGCGATGGCTATCGTGGAAGACCGCCCTGTGAATATGACGCAGCGAACAAAAGAACAGCGCCAAGAACTAATGTTGAAATACTCCGAGAAGGTTGCTGCTGGACAAGTTGTGTTTACCACATTCCATCAGAGTTATGGATATGAAGAGTTTGTCCAAGGTATTCGCCCCGATGCGAAGGCCGGTACAATCAGCTTCATAAAAGTCAATGGTGTGTTTAAAACTATCGCAGATGCTGCCATGCAAGACCCTGATAATAACTATGTCATCATAATTGATGAAATAAACCGTGGTAACATTTCAAAAATTTTCGGAGAGCTTATCACTCTCATTGAGGACGACAAACGATGCGGCGAGCTTAACCAGTTGTCGGTTACACTTCCTTTGGGTGAGCGATTCTCTGTACCAAACAACCTGTATGTCATCGGTACTATGAACTCCGCTGACAAATCTATTTCTCTCATAGACACAGCACTCCGCCGCAGATTTGTCTTTATAGAAATGGCCCCGAACGAATCACTCATTGGCGACTCCTCCCTTCGGAATGTACTGCTCGCCCTCAATGTCTATATTAAGAAAGAACTTAGAAGTACCGATCTGCTGATTGGTCACGCATATTTTATTGGGAAAGGCGCAGATGACATCGGAGTAATTATGAATAACAATATTATTCCGCTACTTTATGAGTATTTTTATGATGATGAAGCAAAAGTGAAGAAAGCCCTTGACTGCTTGGCTGATACTGGTTATGTGATTGATGGCACCTACCGTGGAAGGATACAAATAAAGAAGAAGGACTGACCTATGATTAACAGCTTTGAGCATAGAAAAATACGAACTTCAAAGCTGCCACTTTCGTGGCAAGCTGATGGCGCTCTTTCCCAATTGGAGACATTACTCCAAGAAAACTGGGAGCAGCGTTCTATTTTCTATGCCGATGGGCAGGTAACAAGTCGGCAGCAATTTATCGATTTTGACGTCCGAGATGGAATTAAGCTTCAAAACTACATAGGTACAATTATCTTTCGGGGTGAGCAGTTGAACATTTTCCCGAAAGTATTTAAAAACGATGAGGATGATTATGACACCGAAGACCTGCAGATGGATGACCTCATCAACAACCTTGTAATATGGCTCGGTTATTGTGATAGATTGAACTTTCCATTCGTTACTATGCGGGGGGAGCTTTCCGGCACAGAGAACCTGTTAGAACTTTTTATTACAATCTATGTCCATTATGCTCAAGCCGCGATAAACAGGCAGCGTTATTACCAATATGAAGACGTGACAGAATGCGGCTCCTTCGTAAAAGGTCGGATTAATTGGATTGTTACAAGCCGCCCTTGGTTCTTTTACAGGCGGACTCGGTAATGCCAAGCGGGGACAACACGGGAAACGGTTATCAGCGGGCGATGGGTTTCTTTATCTCTCGCAATACTATGACGTTCTATGTGATTTCTGTTTTCGTATTCAATAACCCGTCCGGTCAGGCGAACTGGCTAAGTTTTCCGCTCGGTGCCCTCACAGACATTCTCGCTGCAGTTCGAGGAAGCACCTTTGCGGCCAGTATTAACAATGTCTATAATGCGCCAGTATCTGGGGCGAGGATTTCAAATGGAGCTGTGACTACTGCAAAAGTTGCTCAGGAAGCTGATACTTCGCTCACTTACTCCCTTGGAAGCGGTGTCACTGTAGGCATGAATATGTCATTTGTAAATAAGGGCGTCGTTTCAATTGGAATGCAGGTAAACGTGGGCGCTTCCGGAGTCGCATCCGGAAACGCCATTCTAACAATAACAAATGCGAACTTTTACCCCTACTCGACAGTACGTGCTGTGGCGACAGCGGTGGGTGGCAGCGGCACCAATATGCCGATTACGATTAATGCAAGTGGCGTGGTGGCGAATGCTGCTTCTTCCACACTGCCTACAGGTTTTTACCTTATATCTTGCTCTTACGCGAGAGCTTAACGGGAGGAATGCAATATGGAGAAAAGCGGTTTTTTCAACTCAACGGAGGGTGACAGGGTCTATGACGCTACTGACTTTGCGGCATATTTCGGAAGTCTTGTCTCCAATGGTGTTTTTTATATGACAGCAACAAACCTGCAGGTTTCACCGGTGATTGGTTTGGCTGTGAGTGTGGCGGCAGGAAGTGCGTGGATTAATGGATACCGTTATGAGAATACGG
>CALLZZ010000075.1 GCA_937858235.1 uncultured Clostridia bacterium | reverse complement strand
GCTGTCCAACTGCGCCAAGTACGCTATGCCCGGTACTCGGGTGTATGTGGACGTGGTTCACAGGGATGGTACCGTTCGTATTTCGGTGAAGAATATCTCCGCTGACCCTTTAAACGTCCCTACGGAAGAGCTGCTCCAGCGCTTCGTCCGGGGCGACGCCGCCCGCACCAGTGAGGGCAGCGGATTAGGCATTTCCATCGCCCAGAGCCTGGTCAATCTCCAGGGCGGTAAATTCCGGCTCCAGGTAGACGGCGACCTGTTCAAGGCAACCATTCTCTTCCCGGAAGCCCCATAATATTCTCTCTCTGACGGACAGCCGGTGCGGTGCACACCAGCTGTCCGTTGTCTAACCTCCCTCCTGCCCCCTGGAGAGGTGTTTGCGTCCTGCTCAGTCATTTGCGTCCCCGGTTCGTGCACATTTGACGTTTTGCAACGATCATCGTTTTTTGTCGGAAAGCAGCATCCCCTGGGGAAAATTGTGGAAAACTTGACTTTTCTAACACACTTATGTTAATATAAGTTGTAATATATATAACTTATATAAGGGGGAACCATATGATTAAGTTTCAAAATATTAATAAATCCTTCGGTCGAAACGATGTATTGAAGGATATCTCCCTCACCATCCGCAAGGGAGACTTGGTTACCATAATTGGTGCAAGCGGCTGCGGAAAAACTACCATGCTCAAGATGATCAACCGGCTGATCAAACCCACCTCCGGTAACATACTCATCAACGGAGAAAACATCAGGGATAAGGATGTCATTGAGCTGCGCCGTGGCATGGGCTACGTCATTCAGCAAACCGGACTGTTTTCCCACATGACTGTGCGAGAGAACATTGAGATTATCCCTAAGCTGTCCAAGTCCAATCCGGAGCAGATTCAGAAGCATACGCTGGAGCTGATGGACATGGTGGGAATGAACCCGGACATGTATCTGGATCGCTACCCCACTGAGCTATCCGGCGGCCAGCAGCAGCGAATTGGCGTTGCAAGAGCCTTCGCCACCGACCCGGAGATCATTCTCATGGACGAGCCCTTCAGCGCACTGGACCCCATCACCCGGACCCAGCTCCAGGATGAACTGCTGGGACTCCAGAACACCCTGAACAAGACCATCGTGTTCGTCACCCATGACATGGACGAGGCGGTGAAAATCGCAGACAAAATCTGCATCATGAGTCAGGGGCACATCTTGCAGTACGACACCCCGGAGCAGATTCTCAAAAACCCCTGTAACGATTTTGTCGCCTCCTTCGTGGGCAAGAACCGTATCTGGGCCTCTCCGGATCTGATCAAGGCCAAGGACATTATGATCGACCGCCCCGTCTGCTGCGGCCCTGAGCTGAGTCTGCGTAAGGGCGTCGAACGGATGCGCTTCGCCAATGTGGACAGCCTGATGGTCACCGACCGGCATCGAAAAATGCTGGGGATCGTCCGAGCCAAGGATCTGTACTTCCTTCTGGATCATCACAAGCCCGGCGCTACCATCGCACAGGTCATGGACACCGATTTCCCCCACGCTACCCCAGAGGACAGCATTATCGACGTGCTCTCCATCGTGGAGGGACACAACGTGTCCACGGTCCCCATCCTGAGTCCGGAGGGTCTTTTGCAGGGTCTGATCACGCGAAGCAGCCTGATGACTACCCTCAGCCACCAGTTCTTAGACACGGAAATCATAGGAGGGAGTGAATAATATGGGCTTTATCAACTATCTGATCGACAGCAGGGCACAGATCTTCTCCCTGCTTCTGGAGCACGTTCAGCTCACCGCCATCGCCGTTGGCATGGCCGTCCTGGTGGGCGTACCCCTGGGTATCCTAATCTGTTACATCAAAAAGGCAAGCAAACCTGTGCTGGGTGTTGCGAACGTGATTCAGGCGGTTCCCAGCATGGCACTGCTGGGCTTCGCCATCCCCATTCTGGGGATCGGTACCATCCCCGCCGTAGTGGTGGTGGTACTGTACTCCCTCCTTCCCATCATCAAGAATACCTTTGCCGGTATTCAGGGCATCAACCCCGAAATGGTAGAGGCCGCTCAGGGTATCGGCATGTCCCGGTTCCAGGTGCTGCACAAGGTTCAGATTCCCCAGGCGCTGCCGGTGATTATGGCCGGCGTCCGGATCTCCGCCGTTACCGCCGTAGGTCTGATGACTATGGCTGCCTTTATCGGCGGCGGTGGACTGGGCTTCCTGGTCTTCTCCGGTATCCGTACCGTAGACAACTATCAGATTACGGCCGGCGCACTGCCTGCCTGCCTGCTGGCGCTTCTGGTAGACTTCCTCTTCAGCGTGATCGAAAAGCTGGTCACTCCCATCAGTCTTCAGGACACAGGACACAAAAATCCCAGAAAAGCGCGCAAAACCCAGAAGGCCATCCTGGGCGTCACCGCCGTGATTCTGGCAGGACTGTTCCTCTGGAACGGTGTCTCCAGCGCCATAAGCAACAGCCGCGCCGGCGAAACCATCACCGTGGGCGGAAAGGACTTTACGGAGCAGGTGATTTTGTGCCACATGGTCTCCGACCTCATTGAGGAGAACACCGACCTGACGGTTAAGCGCAGTCCTCAGCTGGGTGGTGCTCAGGTGTGTATGAGCGCCATTGAGAAGGGCGAAATTGACCTGTTTGTAGACTACACCGGCACCTGCTATGCTGACACTCTGGGCTACACCCCCATCAGCGATGTGGAAGAGGTGTACCAGACCGTGGTGAAGGACTTTGATGAGAAATACGACCTGAAGGTGCTCAATCAGATGGCCTTCAACAACACCTATACTCTGGCTGTCAAGCCGGAGACTGCAGAAGAGTACAACCTGAAAACCCTCAGCGATCTGTCAAAGGTGTCTAAGAACCTTGTGATCTCCCCCACCCTGGAGTTTACCAAGCGGATTGACTGTCTGCCAGGGCTAAAGGAGACGTACAACATGAACTTCAAAAAGGTCATCGCCATGGATAGCAGTCCCCGGTATATTGCCCTGATGAACAACGAGAGCGATGCGGTAGACGCCTTCTCCACCGACGGTCTGTTGAAGAAATTCGGCCTGGTGGTTCTGGAAGACGACAAGAACTTCTTCCCGCCTTACTACGCCGTTCCGGTCATTCGTTCCGACTTGCTGGCGGCGCATCCCGAGCTGGAAGAGCTGCTGACTCAGTTGGGCGACACTCTCACCGAAGACGTCATGATTGATCTGAACTATCAGGTAGACGAAGAGGGCAAGGACCCTCAGACTGTAGCCAAAGATTATCTGGTGGCGCAGGGTCTGATCTGACATCACACCGGGTTCCACGGGGCGTTGCCTTTGGGGGGTTCTACGGGGCGCTGCCCCAAACCCCGCCAGCCCTTTGGAAAAGGCTGAACCGAAACCTTTTTTGCTCACGCCCATTCAACGAGAAGCTATTGCTCGCCGATTTTCATCGGTGTGGGAAAAAAGCATAAGACAAAAAACGGAAACGCCGACAGATGTCGGCGTTTCTTTTGCACTTTTTACAGATAGAACGAGTACACAGCACAATTAAAATTTGAGTCCAGCCTTTTGAAAGGCTGGCGGGGGTTCGGGGGCAGCGCCCCGCAGCACCCTAAGGGCGGTGCCTCTAGTTGGCAATATCGCAACTGATGGTTGGCAACACCCTCCATCCCGACTATTTCCCGGGGAATTCGTCTTTTTTCCCTGTCCAACCTTGTATTTTGGTTGCCCCGGATTATGGGCTTGTGCTATAATAAAATGATTGTAAATTCCATGGTAGCTGGAGGTCACGCGAATGGATAAGAAAATTAAAGTGGTTGTGGCGGGACGAAACTTCACCCTCACCACTTCGGACGAGGCAGCTTATGTAGAGAAGGTGGCAGAATTCGTCAGCCATCAGATTGGCGATATCTCTGAGGCGTCTCACGCCTC
This sequence comes from uncultured Clostridia bacterium, assembly GCA_937858235.1. Lineage (GTDB taxonomy): Bacteria > Bacillota > Clostridia > Oscillospirales > Oscillospiraceae > Onthomonas. The sequence continues at coordinate 3,432 of CALLZZ010000075.1, read as the reverse complement.
CACCTTGGACTCTGCTGTTATGTGCGCACTGAACATTGCCGACGGGTACTTCAAGGAAGTTCAGACCGCAGAAAATCTACGGAAACAGGTAAAGCAGTATCTGGACGAGGTCAGCAAGATCAAGCTGGAGCTGTCCGAGACCAAGCGGGAACTGTTCCGCCTACAGCAGGGTGGTAAGTAATCCCCGTACTGCACCCCGTGCACCCTCACACTCGGGCCGGGGGTTTCTTCCCGGCCCCTTCTTTGTTCCTCCCACCTTTCGATTTTTTACGCAGCCAGGAGCGCATAGACTATGATTGAGCTTTTATCTCCCGCCGGCTCCCCCGAGGCCGTCCGTGCCGCGGTGCAAAGCGGAGCCGATGCCATCTATCTCGGATACGGTAACTTCAACGCCCGGAGAAACGCCGCCAACTTTGATCAGGCAGAGCTCCAGGCGGCGGTGGAGTATTGCCATGTACGGGGGGTAAAGGTCTACTTGACACTGAACACCCTCCTCAGCGACCAGGAACTAACCCAGGCGTCAGCGCTGGTGGATCAGGTCAGTCAGATGGGCGTAGATGCCCTGCTGGTGCAGGATCTGGGGGTCGCACGGATGGTTCGTCAGGTGGCACCGGACTTACCCCTCCACGCCAGCACCCAGATGACCATCCACAGTCTGGATGGTGTCAAAGCGGCCGCCGATCTGGGGATGACCCGGGTGGTACTGAGCCGGGAGCTGTCCCGGGATCAGATTGCCTTTCTCTGTGCCCACTCCCCCATTGAAATGGAATGCTTCGTCCACGGCGCACTGTGTATGTGCTATTCCGGTCAGTGCTTCTTCTCCTCGGTCATCGGCGGCAGAAGCGGCAACCGGGGCATGTGTGCCCAGCCCTGCCGCCTCAATTACGGCTGGGGTTCGGTCGCGGACACGCCGCTGCTCTCCCTAAAGGATATGTCTCTGTCCCAGCACCTCCGGGAGCTGGATCAGATGGGGGTAGCCTGTGCCAAAATTGAGGGGCGGATGAAGCGGCCAGAATATGTAGCCATCGTCACTCGGGTCTACGCCACCGCCCTCCGGGAGGGGCGCAACCCTACGCCCGGAGAACGCAAAGCGTTGGAACAGGCTTTTTCCCGTCAGGGTTTTACCGACGGGTATTTTCGAGACAAAACGGGCAGAAAGATGTTCGGCATCCGGGAGAAAACCCCGCTGCCCGAAAAACTCTTTGCCGCCGCCAGGGCTGACTACGGCCGGGAGCATCCCAAGGTGCCTGTCACCTTCTACGCTCTGATTGCCGCCCGCCAGCCCATTCAGGTCGGCGTACGGGATGACCAGGAACATACCGTCACTGCTGAGGGGCCGGTTCCCGAGTCAGCGCGTAAGCTCTCTCTGGCCAGGGAACAGGTAGAGCTTCAGCTCTCTAAAACTGGTGGTACCCCCTATCGCTGTGTCAAGGTGTTGGCGCAGGTAGACAAGGGTCTTTCACTGCCCCTTTCCGTCCTGAACAACCTGCGCCGTCAGGTGCTGGATGAGCTGTCCGTCAAGCGCAGCACACCACCACCTCGCAGTCAGGGAACGTACCATCCCGGTGTCCGCTACGAAAATCGCACCGAACCACCGGTCTTTACCATTTCCGCCCTCCAGGTGGAACAGATTTCTCCCCGGCTTCTGGAACTGAACCCTGGAGTCATCGCCCTGCCTCTGGAAGAGATCATCGCCCATCCGAACAAGGTGGACGATATGGTCGCCTCCGGGGTGGAGATGGCTGTGACCCTGCCCCGGGTGTTCTGGGATCGGGAGCTGCTGGAGATGGAGCTGCGTCTGGAACAGATTCGCAACCTGGGTGTGAAAACCGCCTACGCCGGTACCCTGGCCGGGATTCAAGTGGCGCAGCGGCTGGGCTTCCAGTGCCGGGGCGACTTTGGCCTGGGGGTGTATAACGCCCAGACCATCAAGGAATTAAAGCGCCTGGGTCTGAAATCAGTGACCCTCTCCTTCGAGCAGCGAATCGCCCGGATTCGGGATCTATCCAAATCCATGGACTGCGAGATCATCGCCTACGGTCGTCTGCCCCTGATGATCACCGAAAACTGCATCATCCGGAACCGATACGGTCAGTGCGGCTGCCAGAGCGTCAATCAGCTCATCGACCGAACAGGCGCACACTTCCCCGTGATCCGCACCTTTGGCTGCCGGAATGAACTCTACAACTCGAAAAAACTCTTCCTGGCCGACAAGCCCAACAGTTATCTGAACGCCGGCCTCTGGGGCGCCCGTCTGCTTTTCACCACCGAAAACGCCCGGGAGTGCCTCCAGGTACTAAAACGCTACCGTCAGGAAGTCAACTTTACCCCCAACGAATTTACCCGGGGGCTCTACTACCGGGACGTGGAATGACCGTCCCAGGGAGGTACCCAAAATGAAACTATACTGTAAGGCGCTCTCGCCTAAAATTGGCCGGGAAATCCCCGCGCCCTACTACGCCACCCCCGGCGCTGCCGCCATGGATCTCCACGCCTGTCTGGATGAGCCGGTGCTCCTCCTGCCCGGCTGCCGGGAGATGATCCCAACCGGCATCGCCATCGCCCTGCCGGACCCGGGCTATGTTGCGCTGATCTTCGCCCGCTCAGGACTGAGCATCAAGCATGGCATCGCCCCGGCCAACTGTGTGGGGGTCATCGACAGCGACTACCGGGGTGAGCTGAAGGTGGGGCTTCAGAACAGCTCTGATCAGCCCTATACCATCCAGCCCGGAGATCGAATCGCCCAGCTGTCAATTCTACCGGTCATCCAGGCAGAGCTGGAGTGGACGGAAACCCTGGAGGACACCCAGCGCGGAGACGGTGGGTTTGGCTCTACGGGAATGTAACCCCATTATCATAGGTTTCAGGTAAGTTTCAGATAAGGAAGGTATGCTAGTATGGCAATCATTCTCGCTTCCAAGTCCCCGCGCCGGCAGGAGCTGCTGACTCAGATGGGACTGACTGACTTTCAAGTAATCCCCGCCCGTGGGAAGGAAACGGTAAACCCGGCGTTGACGCCTCCGAAACTGGCGGAAGCACTGGCGCTCCAGAAAGTGCGTGAGGTATCCCGGGATCATGCCGCCCCCGGTGACCTGGTGATCGGGGCGGATACCATTGTGGTACTGGACGGAACGGTGCTGGGAAAGCCCCGAAACACCGCCCACGCCCTTCAAATGCTCACAGCGTTGTCTGGCCGGAGGCACCACGTTTACACCGGAGTCGCCGTACTCCGGGACGGAACGGAACTGGTGGCTCACGAAGACACTGAGGTTCATGTCTGCCCCCTGACCCACGAGGAAATGCTCCGCTACATCGCCACCGGTGAACCGATGGACAAAGCAGGCGCCTACGGAATTCAGGGGCGCGGTGCGCTGCTCATCGACCGAATTCACGGTGACTACTGCAACGTAGTGGGTCTGCCCCTGTGCCGGC
>CALLZZ010000074.1 GCA_937858235.1 uncultured Clostridia bacterium | reverse complement strand
CGTAGGTGGGTGTCGGCGTGGCTGTCGGTGTGGCTGTCGTGCTTGTCTCCGCTCCATTGCCTGCACTGTTGACCGCCCGCACCTTGAAGGTGTACGCCGTGCCGTTGGTTAAGTCAGTGAAAGTATGGGATGTGTTCAATCCCACATCCGTCCAACTTGTGCCGTTGTCTTTTGAAACCTGATATTTTGTGATTGCGCTGCCGCCGTCCCCTGCGGGAGCCCCCCAGCTTAACGCCACCTGACCGTCGCCGGGTACAGCGTTGAAGCTTTGCGGTTCGGTTGGAACGGTGGCAACAGTAGGCTGGTCAAGGAACGGGTATCCGTCATTCTCACCGGCATTCAGAGCCCAAATCTCGGCGAAGTCCCAGCCAACATATGTTTCTTGCAGCTTCATTTCAGCTGTGGTCCTGCCTTCTCCACCGGCTGAAGATGTCTGAAGTGATGTCTCGGTACACCAGTAGCTGTTCGAATTAGTACTGGTTGCAGTTTTGTATCCTACCAAGCCGCCGATATTACTATCAACCCCATTTACTACACCGGTCGCATAAGAAGCAGAAATTGATTTTCTATTATTCCCTACAAGACCGCCAATATAATCCTTTCCCGATACGGCTCCTCTGGCATAAGTATTGTTTATTGAACCTTCGTTCCGTCCCACCAAGCCGCCGATATTACTAGAAATCCCATTTACTTCACCGGTCGCGTAGGAAGTAGAAATTGAGCTCTTATTATACCCGACCAGGCCACCAATATAATCACGTTTTCCGGATACGGCTCCTGTAGCATAAGAATAGCTTATCGAACTACCGGTATCGTTATATCCTACCAATCCGCCAGCATATGCAAAATCAACATCAACAAGAGTACTTGTTACAGTCGCGGTAGCGTAAGATTTTTCGATATTTCCCTGACCGTTGCGCCCTACAAGACCACCTACTGCATATCGACCTACTACATCACCCACAGCGTTGGATCCAGTTATACCTCCAAAATTATACCCTACCAAGCCGCCGACAGAACCATAGAATGTGCTGCTACTCGTTACAGTTGCTTCAGCATAACAGTTGACGATTCTACCATCTGCTGAATTTTCTCCAGCTAAACCGCCGATAGTGCCGCCATATAAATCCGTCACAGTAGCTTTGGCGTAGGAATCAGTGAGCGATCCACTGTTTTCTCCTATTAAACCACCGGTTTCAGACTCACCGGTTACATTACCTATTGCATATGAGTTGATAATCTCACCGCGGTTCCGTCCCGCTAGGCCGCCAACATGATTATATCCCGCTACATCGACGTCTATTAATCCTACATTCTTGATTTTTGCACCAAGACCAAAATTAGCAAATAAACCAACAAAGGTTTTAACTGGGCGTTTAATAAAGAGACCGCTGATAGTATGACCATTTCCGTCATAGGCACCGGTAAAAGGAGTGTACTCACCGCCGATGGGATCCCAGCCCTCACCAGTCATGTATCCGCTCAGGTTGATATCCGCAGTTTGCATGAAATGTTTGTCAAGATGGTTGCGGACATTGTTAAGGTGATCCACTGTGGCAATAAGATAAGGATCCTCCATTGTGCCGCTGCCGCCGGCAAACTCCGCCTTAACCTGCCATCTCAGGAATGGGTAGCCGTCGTTGAAGGCGTAGGGTTGAACGAGGTCAATACCCCAAATCGTCTCAAAATTCCAGTCTTCATTAACATAAGTCACCTGCTGCTTCATAGCGACAGAGCCTTTACTTTCACCGCCGTCAGAGGAGTCCTGCCCTGATGTGTTGTTATTCCAGAAGCTGCCGGTTATCTCAGCGCCTGGCTTATTGGAGCCTATCAGACCTCCGGTATAATTTTCGCCGCTTACAGCTCCAATCTCATAACAATTGGTAACATCGGCCTCGTTATAACCGATCAGGCCGCCAACCATATCCTGCCCGGACACGTCGCCCCAGGCGTAAGAATCGCTAGCCGGGCCGGTGTTGTGCCCTACCAAACCACCGGCATAGGTATAATTACTTCCATCTTCTTCAGTGCCTGTCACATCCCCCGTGGCATAAGATTCGGAAATAGGAATTTCATTATAGCCTGCCAGACCGCCGACATACATTTCGCCTTCCGCCGCACAGGCAGAATAGGAATCAGAAATTCCTTCGGAGATTACTCCGGAGCCGGCGTTGATGAAGCTCGCTCCGACCAGCCCGCCGACATGGCTGCCGCCGGTTACGGCGCCGGCGGACCAGGAACCGGTGATTAATCCGATACTTCTGCCTGCCAGCCCTCCGACATAATCCTCGGCGCTTGTCACGGTGGCGTCCGCATGGCAGCCTTCAATCGAGCCGCCGCTGTTATCGCCCACCAGCCCTCCTGTATAATCATCGGAGGCTGTCACTGTTCCCGTGAAATAAGAATCTGCGAGGAGTGAGGAATTGTAGCCTATCAAGCCTCCCACCAGGGAAGTCCCTGTCACATTTCCATCGGCATAGGAATTATTGACTATTCCTTCATTACTTCCTGTCAGACCGCCGACATAATAGTAACCTGTCACAGCGCTTATGGCGTGAGAATCGGTAATCGAGCCCAAATTGCCCCCCGCCAAACCGCCGATGAGAGGCCCTCCACTTTCCACAGTTGCCTTTGCATAGCAGCCGGTAATCGAACCTTCTTCAGAGTTGCAACCGACCAGCCCCCCTGCGTATTTTACCTCATCTGTGTCATATCCCTTAACATGAGAAACAGTTCCATCAAAATAAGAATCGGTTACAGAACCCATATTGTAGCCTATTAAGCCTCCGGCATAGGTCGTTCCGCTCACTTTGCCGGTGACATATGAATTGGCGATGATACCAGCATTGATTGCGGCTAAACCGCCTACATCGCGACGTCCGGTTACATCTGCGTTTAACAAACCCACATTCAGAATTTCCGAGAGCTCTCCAACACATCCAAACAAACCTATATCGCCTTGATACGGGCGGGTAATAAAAAGATTGCTGATGGTATGGCCATCACCGTCATAGACTCCAAGAAAAGGAGACTCACCCAGACCTATAGGATCCCAACCCTCACCGAGACTGAAATAGCCGCCTAAATCAATGTCGGCAATTTGCTTGTAGTGTTTACCAAAAAAATGATAGTATTTTATATTATAAAGCTGGTTTGCGTGGGCAATCAGGTAAGGGTCCTCGACGGTGCCACTGCCGCCGGCGAACATCGATACATACACAAAACTGACATTATCTTTAGTGTAGTATATGTAATCCGCTGTTTCCTCATCGAAATCGCCGTCTCGAAGACTATATTCCCATTTGGATTCGTCCTCGGCCTCAAAAAGAATATACTTTTCGGCTTCTATTACTCCTTTTATAGTAACAATTGACGGTTGATCCACTACCGACAGGAAAGATACGCCTATACAGTCAATGCCGCTAACGGTGACATTTCCTTCTACGGTTACATCTCCGTCATCAGAGGCTTTTATACCGATGCTGTTATCGCCGTCTACAATAACGCTGCCCTTTACTGTTACTGAAGCAAGCGTATCGGTGTTTACTCCCATACTCATTTCGCCATTGGCATAGACATCGCCTTCTACAATCACTTCTGCATTCTCATAAGATGCCCATACACCACTGTAAGTGGAGCCTCTTGAAGTTGCATCTCCTTTAACAGTAACTTTCGAACTCTGAGCAGCTACACCATCACGCCCAATGCCGGTTGCGTTAGTGACGGTAACTTCGGCGCTTTCCCCCTCATTGCATTCGGCAAAGACTCCGTACCAGGTGCCGGTGACGTTGAATTCACCTTCACCTTCCAATGAAACTGTGGAGTTTCCTTCCACATAGAGGCCGCTGTTTTCCTCTATAGTCTCCCCTCCTGTGGCATTAAGTACATTAAGATTAAACCCGTTCAAATTAAATATAATGCTTTTATCCACAATCGCAATGCCGCCGGAGTAATCAATATGCTCCAGCAGCCGGATGGTCTCCCCATCTCCCACTACGTTCAGTGCATCATCCAGTGTTGCAAACTTTCTTTCTCCGATTTCACATACGTTTTCGCCTGCCGCAAATACGGATGGGCACAGTGTAAACACCAGCATAAAGCATAGTACTATTGAGATAATGCGCTTCATTTTCATCCTCCTCCACTTCCTTAAATTTCCGGTGCTTTATCATGTGTTCTGACCGATAAAGCTATGGCCTGTTCTCTCGTTGCCATTCCGTATCCGGCGGCCTCCTGCGCCGGCGTAGTTGCCTTAGGCATGAAATTGCCCTGTGCATCACCGGTAATAATTCCGACTTTATTCATATATTTTGTCGCTTCAACCGCCCAGCTTGAAATATGCTTCTGGTCGGGAAAATCCTTAACGCCCACTACGCTGTAGTCACCCTGAGGGTGAATGGCCTTAATCGCTCTGAACAGCATGGCCGCGCATTGCTCCCGGTTAATCAGCACTTTGGGTGAAAAAGTGGTTTGTGAGGTTCCTGAGGTTATTCCAAGGTTATAGGCCTTCAGTATTTGCGGGTTTGCCGTGTCCGTAAAGGGGTTTGGAGAAACCGGCTCACTTTTTTTGTCCGTAACCCTTTCATAGAGCACTACCGCAAGCTCGGCGAACTCTTCGCGCGTGATCGGTTTTGTCATATCGGCGCCCTTTAATATGTCGGGGATCAGGCCGAGATCGTTGGCTTTCTGAAGCTCGGA
>CALLZZ010000073.1 GCA_937858235.1 uncultured Clostridia bacterium | reverse complement strand
TCAAATGCCTCCACCCGTTCTGCCCAGTTTTTAATTGCTCCCAGATAAGAGCCTAAGGTTAAATCTCCGCTGGGCTGAATGCCGGAGAGCATTACTTTCTTTTCGTCCATGAAAACACGACCTTTATTTTAATGGGAATTTTATTACAATTTTACAGATACAGCGTATTTTAGCACGTTCGCCGGAACAATGCAATATATTTGAGCAAAAGCGGCTACCTGTTCCAAAGGTAGCCGCTTTCTCATTTTCTCAACTTTATAGCACCAATGTGCCCGTTTCATCCTCCTGTAACAGGAGAATCTTTTCTTCTGCGCCGGTTTTGGCGTTAACATAAACAATGCAGTGAATCCCGTCTTCTGTCTGACAGGTACACTCCCAGCACAACACCTCGTCCTCACCCGGGGTAGGAATCAGCGCCAGCCGCACGTCCAACAGCTCCAGTGCCTTGGAAATAGACTCCTTCGCCTTGTCCGATGTGATCGTGGGCGTCAGCTTCTCCCGCTTCACATGATGCATCAGGTAATTTTCTCCCTCAAACCCTGCTATTTCCCCGTTATCCAAGGCTACTTCTACCTTGATTAAATCAGGGTACAACAGCACATCATCCTGCACTGCGGTGAAGTTAATGGTCAGCGTACCGTTTGACTCGCTGTAGTAGTTTTCCTCCAGATCCGTATACCCTCTGGCCTCCAGGAACGCTTGGGCTTTTTTTACCGCCTCTTTCTGGTTGATGGTGGCGCCTTCTACCGCTCTGGAGCAAATCATGCTCAGTACCTTACCACCGGTTTTGGTCACTCGAATGGTGCAGGTCCCTTTCTCACCCTGGAGCATGAATACCCACGCAGGCACATCACCTTCAATGGTGCCGTAATCGGTCAATGCGTCGGAATTGACCTCTAAAAACTTTGCCGCAATGGTGCGTGCCTTCGCTCGGGACACCTCTTCCAATCCCTCCAGTGCCTTGGCACTTTTAGACTGGAGACTGTCCGAGAAAGGACCGTCATAGATCAATGTGGGCAGCTCCGGGAAATCCGTCTCCATTGCTTTGAAGTTCCCTTCGGCTTTCTCATCTCCGGACGCAACTGTTTTGGTATCGGACATGCGTCCTTCTACCGTTTTCAGATCCTCCAGCTGCGCGTCCCCCTGATACACCTGCAGCTCCAGTCCCTCCAGCGCTGTGGAGAGGTTGCGGGACACCTTGGCAAGTGCCTTTACATTTTCCAGCTCATCACCGCTGTACCCACCGTTGGCCGCTGCCGAACGGGAAATCGCCTGGACATAATCCCCCACCTTAGAGACAAAGGCCGCAGTTTGTTCCAGCTCAATATCTGCGTAGGGCAGCTCACCGATGGCTTGCTGAGCGGCCTGAGCCTGGCCATAAACCTCCGTGCCAAGCGCGGTAATTTGTGCCGGTGAGTTGACACAGGTTTGTTTTTCCAGACTGGTGGAAATGTCATTCATGCTGGCGGTAAGCTCCGCGAAGGCATGGGTGTATTGGTTGGACGTATAACGGTGGTACTGGACGATCTCCATGTTTTGCTGGATTACCGTCCCGGCCAGCAGCAAAAATGCAGCCGTCAAATAGGTCACCGCACGGACCTTTGTCCGGCGACGTAGCAAACGAGTCATAAGATTCCTTCCTTCCTCAACAGATCAAACTTGATACCCTTATAAAAAAGTGACATGATTTCATGCCGTTAGCCTGCATCAAATCATGCCGTTTTATGTTGGAAATGATTGAATTTTTTGTTTGCTTCCTATTTTTCGGTTACGCTTCCGGTTCCGGAGCAGAAACCGGCTCTGCCACATATTCCTTTACCTGCCCCAGCACTTTGGGGGTACAGGTGGCACGCACCAGAATGGTCTCACCATACTCCACCTGCTCCACCTTGGCCTCCCGGTAAAGCATGTCCACCAGACCGCCCTTGTCATAGGGTAAAGACAGGGTGACTTTTTTCGTTCCCTGATCCAACTGCTTACCAATAGCGGCAACAAGCCGGTCCAAGCCCTCTCCAGTTTTTGCAGAAATGGAGACGATATTCTCCCCAAAGGGTAGGATGTCTCCGTGGAAGCAGTCGCACTTATTGAACACATCGATGCGTGGAGTCTGTTCCGCCCCCAGTTCCCGGATCAAGCGCTCTACCACCTGGATCTGACTCTGCCATTCCTCATTGCTGGCATCGATAACATGGAGCAGCAGATCCGCATACTTTAACTCCTCCAGCGTCGCTTTAAACGCCTCTACCAGGTGATGGGGCAGCTTGCGGATAAATCCAACCGTATCCGACACCAGCACAGTGCAAGTATCGGAAATCTCCAGCGTCCGAGTGGTTGTGTCCAGCGTATCAAAAAGCCGGTTGTTGGCCGGAATCTGGCTTCCGGTGAGGTGATTCAGCAGGGTGGACTTCCCCGCATTGGTGTAGCCGACAATGGCAACCACGGGAATTTCATTTTTAACCCGTTGATCCCGCTGAACCGCGCGAATCCGCTGCACATCCTTCAAATCTTCTTCCAGTTTCTGAATCTTTCGCCGGATGTGCCGCCGGTCTGTCTCCAGCTGCGTTTCGCCGGGGCCTCGGGTTCCGATGGGCGATTTGCCACCGGATGCGGTCTGGCGCACCAAGTGCCCCCACATACCAGTCAGTCGGGGCAGCAGATATTTATATTGGGCCAGCGCTACCTGAAGTCGGCCTTCACTGGTGCGCGCCCGCTGGGCAAAAATATCCAGGATGAGACCTGCCCGATCCATAACCTGAATCCCGGTCTCTTCGGTCAGCACACGGATTTGAGCCGGCGAGATTTCATTATCGAACACAATCAGATCTGCGTCTACTGCCAGCGCCAGCTCCCGCACTTCCTCTACCTTGCCCTCTCCGATAAAGGTGCGGGCATCCGGCTTCTCTTTGTTTTGCAGCACCGTGCCGACGCACTCGCCGCCTGCCGTCTCTAGCAGTGCCGCCAGTTCCTCCAACGTGGTCTCGGTGGCATTGTCCTCCGGCGGCAGGCTGTGGGCATTTAAGCCCACCAGCACCGCGTGATTTCGTTTTTCTTCCTTTAGTGTGGTTTCGGTCATTCGATTCCTCCGTTACCCTCTTTGGTATGCCTCCACGATCTGGCCAATGTACATCGTGTGATAATCCTTCTGGGGATAGAACTTCCCATCAATGGTCGGATCCAGCATACATTCTGGTTTCATATCTTGGGCATACTGCTTTTTACACACCAGCACCACTTCCGCCTCCGCAAAGTACGGCACGTTGCCCGCCCCGGTCTCCACCGTAAAGGCGCAGGCCTTGATTTTATCCACGTTACGTCCTGAGTTCTTGCCGCAGTAAGTCAGCTTTTCCCGATACGTCTCGTCGAAGAAGCACAGGGAAAAATACTCATTTTTCTCCACGAATTCCTTGGTATAGCGCTGGGGGCGGATATAGCAGGTGGCTACCGGCGCCCCCCACATGATCCCCACGCCGCCCCAACTGGCAGTCATGGTATTGCAGTGGTCGGGGGTACCTGCGGTGATCAGCAGCCACTGATCTCCAATCAACGTAAAGGGATTTTTTGTCAACTCTTTCGGATTAATTTTTTGCAGCATAATCATACCCTCTCCTTTCAGACGGCGTTTTATTCGATTCACACGCCAACATTATAATATACCCCGCTTGAAAAAGATAGTCCTGGAAAAAGAGAAAAAATCCCGCATCGTCTGATGCAGGATTTCAACATGACTGTTACTTTTGCAAACCGTACTTCTTGTTGAAGCGGCTGACACGTCCGCCGGTGTCGACGACCTTCTGCTTGCCGGTGAAGAACGGATGACACTTGGCACAAACTTCCACACGGATATCCTTCTGAGTAGAACCAGTGGGATAAACGGCGCCACACGCACAGCGGATGGTGGTCTGCTGGTAATCGGGATGAATACCTGCCTTCATGATTGTTCACCTCTTTCGAACAATTCCAGATTGAACACGCCCGACGCCCACTCATCGTTGAACGTCACGTGAACAGTTGGTATTTTACCACGCCAACCGGGAAATTGCAACCACCTTTTGCAGTTTGAGCCCTTTTATAAGGCAATTCCTCGCTTTGCAGTGAAAAACCAAAGGATTTTCCGCACCACCGGCTTTCCGGTCATCTCTTCCAGCGCCTCACTGTACAGCTCGATTTGGCCACGGTAGGACTCTGCCCGCTCTGTGAGCATTTTGGGAGACACCCGGTCTGTTTTGAAGTCGATCACCGTCAGTCCTGCTTCCGTCTCGAAACAGCAGTCTACCACGCCCTGGAGCAGCATGGTTTCCGACTCCGGCGCCTCCGGCTGATACCGATTGGCAGGCATCAGCACAGAGAATTTGAACTCCCTGCGCAAATTGACTGTGCTCCGAGCCGCCCGACCCAGATCCGAGACCCAGAAGGCGGCAATCTGCTCCGGATCTACTGCTGCCCCCTGCTGCTCCGTCAGCCAGCCCCCCTGTATCAGCCGTTGAACCTCCTGGGTAACAGATTCTGCATCCGACCCCTGATCCAAGTCCATGAGCTGCATGACGCTGTGCATGGCGCTGCCCTGCTGCGCTGGGGTCAAGCCCCGCTCCCGCTGCTCAAACCGTGGGCGTTCAAAAGCGTCCCCCCCCATTGGCAGCTCGGAGGTTTCTTCCGCCACCTCTGCATCCAGCAATCGGCCTTTCATCTGGGTAGCAGTCACCTTGGAGGGTAGATCTGCCAGTATGCGGTTGGGATACTGCCATTGCAGCCAGTTTAAATCCACCTGCGGTGTTATCTCTTCCAGCGCCGGTCGCTGTGCTGCCTCACCGGTCTGTTCTTCCGTCCCTTGGGGTGTGCAGCGCCGGATCTTCCAATGATCCGGCGGCACAATCAACTGCTCCGGTGCCCCCGTTGTCCACAATGCCTCCGCATCGCTCCGCGCCAGCACCGTTAACAGCATCCACTCCCCTACTGAGTCCCGCTGCAACAGCGCTCTGGGATCCGGGTGGGGGCCGGCATATTCCCGCAGACTGTTTAAGGTCCGCTCCGCATTGGCCAAGCACATCACCAAAATCAGCTTATCCTTGGCGCGGGTCATGGCTACGTACAGCAGGCGCAGCTCCTCCGCCTTCATCTCACGATCCAGCTGCAATTTCACCGCCTGCCGCGCCAGCGTAGGGAACTCCACCCGCAGCTCTGGATCTAAGCCTTTTGGCCCTACGCCCAACCCTTGATGAAACAGCATCGGAGCCTGCTCGTCCGCCTTGTTGCACTTTCGAGACAGTCCCGCCAGTACCACAACCGGGAATTCCAACCCCTTAGATTTATGAATGGACAGAATATGGACTCCGGCTCCCTGCCGCCCCGGCACGCCGGGCAGATTTTCTCCCCGCTCCAGAATCCGCCGCAGATCCCGCACGAAGTCAAAGAGACTGCTGCGGCCGCTGCGCTGACCGGCACAGGTGTAGTCGTAAAAAGCCAGCAGATTTTCCTGCCGCCGTTGGCCGCCGGGCATGGCACCGAAAATCCCCATCAGACCGGTTTGATCATAGATGTGCCATAAAAGCTGGGCGGCAGATAGATCGGGCGCCAACAGCCGCAGCCCGTCCAATTCCTCCAAAAAGGCTCCGCAGGCTGGATCCCCCTGGGCTGCCCCCCGACAGACACAAGCGTAGATATCCCCTTCCGGGCACCCCGCCCGGAGCTGTGCCAGCTGATCCCCGGCAAATCCGTAGACCGGGGATCGCAGCACCGCAATCAACGGTACGTCCTCCCGCGGATTGTCCACAATCTGCAAAAACGCCAGGGCGACCCGCACCTCAGTGGATGTGAAAAAGTCCTCGTCTCCGGCTAGCTGCCAGGGTACCTGTTCCTGATCCAGTGCCAACGTCAAATGCCGCAGCACTTTATTCGGAGAGCGGTGCAAAATTGCAATGTCTTCTGGCCGCACCGGCCGCAGCACCCCGTCCTCCGTCACCGAAAACGGCTCCTCCAAGAGCTGCCGCACCCGCTCAGCGATAAACTGAGCTTCCACCTGATCCTTCGGTACGCTGGCCTCATCCTCTTCGGTCTCCATGTTCGCCAAGTCCAGTATATTCAATTCCGTCTCATCGTCCAGGTGCTCCGGGAACGCCATCCCGGCGTAAAGCCGCTGATCCTCGGTATAAGCGATCTCCCCAAAGGCTGGCGTCATAATCTGCTCAAAGATAAAGTTTACCGCCTCCAGCACCGATGGCCGAGAGCGAAAGTTCCGGGACAGCACCAGGGTCCTGGGTTCCCCTTCTGCCGCTTGTGCCTCCTTGGGAAACCGGTTGAACTTTTCCAAAAAAATCCCGGGGTCTGCCAGTCGAAACCGATAGATAGACTGCTTTACATCTCCCACCTGAAACAGGGTTTTACCCCCGCCGGTCAGGGCGTTGAAGATGGCGTTCTGCACCGCGTTCGTATCCTGATATTCGTCTACCATCACCTCCGCGAACCGGCTCTGCCACTGTCCCGCCAGCGCCGTAGGTTTGCCATCTGGCCCCACCAGTGCCTGTACCGCAAAGTGCTCCAGATCGTTAAAATCCAGCATCCGCCGGGTCTGCTTGGCCTGCTGATAGGCATGCTCAAAGGTTATCACCAGCCGGAATAATTCCTGTACTGGTTCCCGTACCGCCGCCAAATCCCCCAGCAGTGAGGCGCTGTCCCCTAAAAACAGCTCCGCCATCTGTTTCATCTTCTTTTTACACTGATCCCGCAGTCCTTTAATCTGCTCCTTCAGCGCTGGATCTTCTACCTTTCGTGCCGCCTTGAGCTTTCCGAACCGAATTTCTGCCCGGGCAGCTGCCGCATCCCAACCCTGCCGGGTAGCACCAAGAAATTCGTCCATGCTGTCCAGAGTGTCACAGATGTTGTCGGCATAGGCCTGCTCCAAGATTTTATCCCCTGCCAGCAAATCCAACGCCCGCACCATTTGCCGCCGCCAGTATTCTACCTGCTCCCGGGCATCCTGTATCAACAGCGCGCCCCAGGTCGTCTGACCTGCGTCCGTGATCCCCGTCAGATTAAATGCCTCGGACTGCTCTCGCAGCCAGCGCTCCGGGTCCGGGTGGCTTTGAATCCGGCTGTGGATATCCAATACAATGGTTTTCAGCCGGTTATCGTCCCGTCCCGCGGACAGGGTATCCACCAGACTGGCAAAGTGCCCTTCCTCCAGGTGTTCATAGGCCTCCTCAATGACCCGATCTAGAGTTTGGCTCCGCAGCAGCCCTGCCTCGCTGTCCTCTGCCATCCGGAAGTCCGGGTCCAGGTTCAACTGGGCGCTGCTCTCCCGGAGCAGTCTGGTACAGAAGGCGTGGATGGTGGATATCTGCGTGCGGTAGATCAGCGTTGCTTGCCGCTTCAAATGCGCATCCTCCGGCCGCGCCTTCCGTTCCTTGCTGATGGCCGCCATAATTTTGCTCCGCAGCTCTGCCGCTGCCGCCTTGGTAAAGGTAATAATCAGAAATTGATCCAGGTCTAATCCTTCTCGGATCACCCGATCCAGCAGGCGCTGCACCAATACAAACGTCTTCCCTGATCCCGCGGCTGCCGACACCAGTAGTTCTCCTCCTCGGCTGGCCACTACCGCAGCCTGTTCTTTTGTTAACTGAACCGCCACGCGCTATTCTCCTCTCTCTTTCTCGTTTGTTCCTGCTTCCTCCCAGAATCGTTTCCCCTTCACGGAGTACAGATACCGGTGACAATCTCTTCCACTGCCTTCCTCGAAGTGACAGGCATCTGCGTAATCGCAGAAATCACAATAGCTGCGGTTTCCAGCGCGGAGGTAAGGGTCTGCGTCGATGTTGCCCGTGGCAATCTCCCCGGCAATATCTCGGAGCACCTTGTCCACATGCTGGTGGAGCTTTCCCCACTGCTCTGCTGTCGCCAGACTGTCTCCGGTAATGGCCCCCGTGCGGCTGCTCACCTTCACCGGCAGGAACCGGGGTTTTCCTCCAGCCTCTACCTGCTCCATGGCTCCCAACAGTTCCGGATCGTTCAGCAGCATTCCACTGCGCCGCAGTTTTTGATCCACTTCCTTTTGCCGCTGCGCCACGGTAATGCTCCGACTGCCGCTGAGAATGAGATCCCGGGCTGGCAGGTAGAGCACCCCTGCCGCTGCCGGCATCTGATGATAGATCCGTTCTCCGGTCCCCTCCAGGGTGAACAGGTAGAGGAGCATCTGCATCTCCAGGCCGTGCCACACATCGGTGAGGTTGAAGGATTTCTTTCCGGTTTTGTAGTCCACTACCCGCAGATACAGTCTTCCGTTTTTCTCCCAGCCGTCCACCCGATCCACGATGCCGGAGATGGACAAGGTGATGCCATCTACCGTCAGCTCTACCGGGGGCAGCGCCCCATGTTCTCCAAACCCCAGTTCAAAGGAGATGGGCTGAAACAGGGAATGATTTAACTCTTCCGCCACGTTGTTCACAATCAGATCCACTGACTGGCACAGCCGCCGGAATAGGTACCGGAACCGTGGCGTCTGATCCTCCAGCCCCCCCAGTTCCTCCTGGACATATCGCTGTACCGACTGATCGGTTAACTTTTTCCGCTGCTCTTTATCCATGCCCTTGATGCCGCCGGATTGTTGCGCCTGCTTCAGTACATGCTCCAATACATAGTGGACAAAGGTACCTACCTGGGGTGCATCAAACCCTGCCTGCTTCCGCGCCTTAGCCTTCAGGCCGTACTGCATGAAGTAGGAGAAGTGGCAGCTCTTAATGGTGTCCATTTTGGAGGCAGACAGGCGTACCTTTTCCCCGTACAGGGCATCTACAGCGCCCCTGGTCAAACCACCTCGCTGATAGTCCTTTGCCCCCAGCACCCGTCGCGCTCGGAGCCCCCATTCCCGTGTTTCCGCCAGGGCAGTCAGCAGGGCGTCTGCGCCGACTCGACCTGCCCAGTCCAAGGCTGGCAATGGTGCCGGCGGACATGCATTGGTTCCTCCTGGTTCCGCTATCGTTGTTTCCGGCAACAGCTCCCGCACTCGATCTATAAAGGCAGCTGAACGCACCTCGCTTCCGCCGCGATTCCGCGGCCAGCTCAGATACAGCCGTCTTCGGGGCAGCGCCACCCCATCGTAGATCATCGTCTGCTCTCGATTCAGCCGCCGATCTGGAGACGGTGCCACTTCAAATCCCTGCTCCCGCAGCAGTTCCCGATCTCCTTCGGTGAGCAGGCCGGGAGGTTGGGTGATCAGCGGAAAGTGATCTTCATCCGCCCCCAGCAAAAACAGAATGTTCGCCTCTTTATGCGCCAGATTTGGCAGTTCCCCTGCCGCCACCCGATCCATGGAGACGGGAATGGTTCCCACATCGTACTGGGAGAGCATCAGCACAAACAAATCCGTAAAGGACTGTAGCTCCATAACACCTTCGGTGAGGAGATCTCCGCACTGCTCCATAGCGCCGCACAGAATCCCCCACAACTGACGATATTCCTCCGCCTGACGCAGTTCTCCCCGCTCCTGAAGCTGCTGTGACCGCTCTTGGAGCCGCTCCGGCAACTGAATCTCCTCCAAAAAACCGTACACGCTCCGAACCAGCCGGCTGCCGGTGTTTGGGGGCGTTTTCCGCAGCTTCTCCAGCGGTGCAATGATCTGTCGCCGCAGCTGATCCAACTCTGCTACCAGTGTCCGATCCTCCGGCCGCCACTTCACGCTGTAGCCCTCCGGGTGCCAGTTCCAATCTCCTTTCCGACTCCACTGGCTTCCCCGCAGTTCCCACCGCAGTACGTAGTTCTCCAACCGATCCACGTCGGCCTGAGCCACGCCGGTCAACCCGGTTTTCAGATAGCGGAACAGGCTGTCGTATTCGTACCCGTCCCCCACTGTACGCAGTGCCGCAGTCAGCAGCGTTAAAATAGGCTTTTCCAAAATTTCCTCTCGCCGTCCATAAAAAAGTGGAATATCGTAGCGGGCAAACACCGGCTCCAAACTCTCACCGTATCCCTCCATGGTGCGGGCTGCCACCACAATGTCACGGTAAAAAACTCCTTCCTTCCGCACCAGGCGGCAGATTTCCTGCGCCGCCTGCTCCACCTCTTCGTAGGGGCTCCCCGTCCGCAGCAGATGCACCGCAGGTTCTACACCGGAAACTGGTTCTACACGCTCTTCCATCAGCCCCCGCTCCAGCACACACAATGCCTCAGGTGCGCCGTCCTTTCGTTCTGTCAGCACCTCAAAGGTCACCGGCACCCGATTGTCCCGGGCATCCGCCAGCAGGGCTTGGGCCGTCCAGCGAGCCGGTGCAAACACCTCCGCGCCATCCTTGTCTAATCCGTCACAGGTCAACGCTACGGTAACCGAGGACGCCCGGCGCATCAGTTGCGTCAGCACCTGACGCTGCTGAGGGGTAAAGTCGGTAAAGCTGTCCAGATAGAAGTCCATATCCCGTCCGTAATCACACAGCTTCAGCCGATCTGCCAGCTTGGTCAACCGATCCCGTGGATCTGCCGAAAGCAGCTTCGTTAAGCCGTCATAGCACGCCAGGATCAACCCCAGCTCCTTGAGCCGCTGTCCATCCTCGCTGTCCGTCTCTTCTCCGGCGGCAATCAACTGCTCCGGCAGCACGCAGTAACTTTTCAGTTCGTCTGACGTGGCAATCAAATGTTCCAAAAACGACGCCTTCCGAGAGGGCTTTGCGTAAATGCTCAACTGGCTGGACAGAGCGGTTATCGCCTGGTGCATCAGCAGCAGCCGTCCTCCGCCATCCAGCATCGGCTCCGCCAGTCCCCCGGTCTGGGTCAGCACCCGATTGTGGAGTCGGGTGAAGGACAACACTTCCGCCCATCCAGACACCCCGTTTCCCAGGCTCCGGCACAGACAGCGTTCCGCTTCATGGGAATACTGTTCCGGCACAATCAGTACCTGAAACCGCTCCTTCCCACGCTCCCCCATTCTTTGGAAGATCCCACTGGTTTTTCCGGTTTTCGCTCTGCCCATCAGCAGGTGCAGCATGGCAAACACTCCTCTCTTTCTTTGTTCTTGCTGCTATTGTATCACATGGATTGTCCGGATAATAGGACGCTCCCCCGCTTCCGCCTGTTTTTTACCCCCCAATATTCGACAAAACCCTCCCCCAGCTCTGTCACTTGGCTGGAAGAGGGTTTCTCTGTTCACTTTACGAGAACCGGTCTTTGTCCGATCTTTTTCCACTTGAATTCCGGCACAAGCTCTCTGGCAGAAACCAGTTCTGGTCGGTCGATCAATCCCGCCCAAGCGGCCAATTGCCCTACGATTTCCTCCGGGTGCTTCCCTGCGCTGCGCAGCGTACCCAGATCCATATCCCTCTGCCGTTTGGAGAGTCGATGTCCATCCGCACCGTACAACAGGGGTACATGGCAATACTGAGGCTGCGGGAATCCCCACTGGCGCTGAAGCCAGATTTGTCGTGGCGTCGAGGAGAGCAGATCGGAACCCCGTACCACCTGATTGACTCCCATCAGTGCATCGTCCACCACTACGGCTAACTGGTAGGCATATACGCCATCGCTGCGGCGGAGGATCATATCCCCGCACGACTGATCCAATGCTTCGGAATAGGCGTCCATGACCGTGTCTGTAACAGAAACAGTCGCTGCCGGCACCCGAATCCGCAGTGCGGGTGTTCGTGTTCTCGCCCGCTCCGCCTGTTCTGCTTCTGTCAAGTTCCGGCAGGTACCCGCATAAATCACAGTGCCATCCGTCCCATGGGGCGCTGATGCGGCATGGAGCTGGTTCCGGGTGCAGAAACAGGGGTAAATTAAGCCGTTCTGCCGCAGTCGCTCCAAATACTCGGCATAGATCGTGCTCCGGTTACTTTGGTAGTATTCCAAGCCTCCCATACTGCCGCCTCGATCCCAATCCAAGCCCAGCCACTGGTAATCTGCCTCAATCTGATCCGCATAGTCCCGTTTGCAGCGCTGGGGATCCAGATCCTCCAACCGCAGTACCATTTCACCCCCTGCTGACCGCACCGATAGCCAGGCCAGCAGGGCAGAAAAGGCGTTTCCCAAGTGCATTCGCCCGCTGGGGCTGGGCGCAAATCGGCCAACAATCCTCGTCTCCATTGCTCTACCTCCCAAAAA
>CALLZZ010000072.1 GCA_937858235.1 uncultured Clostridia bacterium | reverse complement strand
CTGCAATTGCTTTTCTAATTCTTCTTTGCGGTTATATGGGCCACTGATTGTAATAAGGTTATTATCTGCGTCCTTGCAGTAGGCTGTGAAGATGGTCTTGTCCAAATGTTCGCGGAACTCTTCATAACCTAAATGCCCGGCTGATTTCATAGCTTTGCTTGCAGCCTGCAATTCTTCCTCGGTTAGGGTAATATTAAACTGAGCCATGATTCATCCTCCTCGGTTTGGTATTTGCTTGTCACTTATATTTTAACCGAGGTAATGAGTTTGTGGCTCATTTTCTTTTTACACAATTATAAGGGCTTAATCGTTTTTTTAAGAAGATGAGTTTACAGAATAATATGATAATTAGATTGTGGTGTGGAGAGGTGAGTAACTTGGACGTAGATGAATATAGAAATATGATTAGCGAGTTTTCAGACTTACCACTATTTGATGAAAAGTGCAGCTTCTATTACGATGAGACCGGAAACGTTCGTAAGTTTAGATTGACAGAGAATGGTGTGAATGCAGAAGAAGGCATTGCTAATGATTTCATCCTCGGCGGTGTGTTATTCAAGGGTGATACTCCCCCATGCGATGTAGACAAGTTGTTTGATGGACTTAAAATCAATGCATCAGAAATTAAGTTTAGGACTTTAGCCGGAAGAGGAGCTGATTTCTGGACAGCTATAGGCAAGAAACCAATTCAGCAATTTCTTTCATGGCTTAACAGTAGCGGACTCTATGTCCATTATGCTACGTTAAATAATATGTACTTTTCTGTCGTAGATATAGTTGATTCCCTATTTGCTGCCCAGCCTCAGTTCAACTTCGGACTAGAGTGGACACAAGCTTTGAAGGCCAGTTTACAAAACGGGTGCAAAACGGGTGGGTGCCTGACACCAACTTATCAATGCTACTCCCTCTTAGACTCCCTCCGTCGGCTGCGCCGCCACCTCCCTCCCGGAGGGAGGTAAACAAATTACCCACAACCCGGCAATTTTCAGGCAAGAGCATAATCCATAATTTCCTTGACAAAAAATAACCCTGGGTTCTGGACCCAGGGGTTTAATAAAATTGTTTCAGGAAATAACTTTCCTTCCATGGGTTTACCTTTCAAAACCGGCAGAGCTTCTCAAGCTTAACCTTGTCTATAATGCTTATGCCCTTACCTTTTATTTTGATAATGCCCTCGTCTTTAAACTTGCTGCAAATGCGGGAGATGGTTGTACGTGAGCAATTAACGGCGGAGGCTAGGTCCTGTTGGGTCATTTCTATTGTTTCAAAATTATCATTATCCTTGTCGGTGTGGAGGAAAAGGAAGTTCGCAAGTCTTGTAGTTGCGTCCTGTATGCTCTGGTTTTCCGCATCAAAGCATAGCTGGCGCATAACCTTGCAATAATATTTTACCAAATCATATCCGAAATTCTTGTTTTCGTCCATCATCACTTTAATGGTCGTGCTCGAAAATGGCATGATCCAAACATCCGTAAGGCACTCAATTGTAACGATAGAGGTCTTGTCCGGGTCAAAGCAATCCAGACCGAAAATGCTGTTCTTTTTAAGGTAAGCTAATATTCTCTCATTCCCGTTATAATTGTCGTAATATACCTTCATCATACCCTCTGTAAGATAATACATCCATCTGCTGGTTAAGCCCTTTTGGCAGATAATACTGCCCCTCGGCATACTAAGCGGCGGAGGACAATGTTTCTTGAACAGCTCGTAATAAGGTAAAAAATCTTTCTGATACAGATAGCTGGTAATCATCTTTTCTCTCCCTCTCCCGATAAAGAATTCTTCCGAATTCAGCTTGTACTTATTTTAACATATTTCGAGAAATATTTGTAGCATAGGCTACAATTATAATATTACTTTTCGTGCGCACATGCAAATAATAATCACTGAAAAAGTATCAATCGATGCAGAGAAAATCCCTATAGAAAATATATACTTAAAGAGGTCGAGTAAAAAACTACTAAAGGATGGTGATTTTTAATGCACGAACAGTTTCCGGTATTGTTCAGTCCTTGTATGATTGGTAATGTGAAAATCAAAAATCGAATCTGCAAGGCCCCCCAAACTTCGGGGTTAAGTAATCTTGACGGATCAGTGTCGCCTCGCTTGATAAGGTATTATGAGGATCTAGCAAATGGCAACGTGGGTATGATTATTGTGGAATATGCTTATATCGACAACCTCTACAGTAAGTCAGCGTCAAATCAGCTTGCTATCAATGATGATGAGTATATAGTTGGGCTAGGCTGGCTGGCAGACACGATTAAAAACCTAGGCTCGGTGCCGTGTATCCAAATCGAGCATTGCGGCCGTCAACGGTTTTTGGGGCCCCCCATGGGATCCGCATCGCCTATCCCGTGGCCACTCATGTATGAAAGATACGGTTCAGCAGCAATTCCGGAGGAACTTTCTATAAAAGAAATCGACGCAATTGTGGAAGCATTCGGTCAGGCAACGCTAAGGGCAAAGAAAGCCGGCTTCCAGGTGGTCGAAATCCACGGTGCCCACGGCTACCTAATAACAAATTTCTTATCTCCGTTTACCAATAAACGCTCCGACTGGTACGGCGGGAGCCGCGAAAACCGGTTCCGGTTCTTAGAGCAGGTTTTCAAATGCTGTAAATCATATGTAGGTGAGGATTTCCCTGTGATTGTAAGGCTGAGCGGTACCGATTACGAGCCCGAAGGGATGACGATAGATGACACAATCTATTACTCCAAACGCCTCGAGGAACTGGGTTGCGCTGCCATAGACGTAAGCGGCGGTGACCATCACACGATGGTACATCAGGTAACGCCCATGCAATTATCCAAGGGACATAATGTTTGGGCCGCGGAGACAATTAAAAAAGAAGTGAGTATCCCCGTATTTGCTACCGGCTCAATTACGCTGCCGGAATATGCGGAAGAGATTTTGGAAGCAGGCAAAGGCGATTTTGTAAGCCTGGGCCGCCCTTTGTTTGCCGACCCGTTTTGGGCAAAAAAAGCGTATGAGGGCAGACCGGAGGACATAGTACCTTGTATCCGCTGTAACGAGGGCTGCCTGGACAGAGGCAACCATTTGGGCAAATCGGTTAACTGCACAATGAACCCCATCCTAGGTTTTGAGGATGCCTTGGCCATTAAGCCCGCGGACAAGCCTAAAAAAATAGCCGTTGTAGGAGGCGGTCCCGGTGGCATGGAGGCGGCGCGAGTTGCAAAACTGCGCGGTCATGATGTAACCATATATGAGAAAAGAAAACTCGGCGGTTATCTCCATGAAGCTTCTGTGCCGGAGTTTAAAGCAGATATCCGTAACGCACTTAAGTACCTAACAACACAGATAGAAAAACTCAAAATCAACGTGGTTAATGAAAATGCCGACGCAGCTATGCTGCTTTGACGCCGTTATTGTAGCAACAGGTGCTCAGCCGGTTAAACTGCCTGTACCCGGAGGCGATAATAAAAATGTGTTGATTGGTGTTGATGTTCTAGACGGCAAGACCGAGGAACCCAAGGGAAATATCGTTGTAGTCGGCGGAGGCTTAATCGGGACTGAGGTTGCCGTGGATTATGGCATAAGAACAGGTAACAATGTAACCATCGTGGAAATGTTGCCGAGGATTATGAGCGATTGCAGTGACTCCGATAATATTGTCTACAGCCAGATGATCGCGGAGCACAATATCAAGGTAATGACCTCCGCGCGTGTTGTAGAGATAAACTCAGAGGGTGTCATTGTGGATTGCAAGGGTAAAAAACTCGTTCCTGCGGATTATGTAATAATTGCTGTAGGTATGAAACCTCAATCTGAGCTTTATACACAGCTTGAAAATAGTGATTTGGAAGTTATAAGTGTTGGCGATTGCGTACAAACCGGTAAGATTTACGATGCAATACATACAGGATACAAAGCGGGTCTTCGAATCTAACACAACAGGACAGGGGACTTTAACAGTCTCCCTGTCCATATCAAAATACCAGATAAAGGATAGTGACTATGACAGGAAAACCTATTGATTATCTCTGGTCGTTTATTATCGGTGGGATTTTATGCGTGTTAGCGCAAGGCGTTATGCTGATTCTTTTAAGCCTTGGCGTATCCTTTGGTTATGCAATCACTTTTATGTTAGCTATTATGGCAACCTTTGGATTCGTACTAACAATCCTTGAGCAGTATCAAAAACTGGAAGCACTTTCGGGTTTCGGTGCGATGTTGCCGTTTTGCGGGTTCTCTGCAGCGATGATAGAATTCTCCTCTTTGGCGCTTAACGAGGGGAAAACCTTTAAGGAGGCTGCTATATCAGGGCTTAGCGCCGCGTTTACTATTTTCGGAATTGGTATGCCCTTCGCACTGGTTGTTGCGTTGATTAAGTTCTTTCTAGTCTAGACTGGCAGGTGAAAGTATGATCTTTGTAAAAGCGTTTTTGTTAGGTGGCTTATTTTGCCTGATAACTCAGCTTATTTTCAGAGTAACTAAAAAATCCGTTGTGAGCGTGCTTACGTTTACATTTTGCGCTGGCGTTATTATGACAGCCTTCGGCCTTATGGATTATTTAACCGGCTGGGGCCAGGCGGGCATGTTTTTGTTGCTATATGACGCTGGAGAGGCGGCATATCTGGGCTTTACAAATATGCTGAACGGAGATGTCATCCCCATTATACGATATGCCTGTCTTATACTGTTTTGTTTTATGATAGGTATTTCGGGCGGCTTGGTATTACATAAAAAGCAAAGTGGGAAAATACAAGATCAAGGGATAAAAAGGTAATTGTAGAACTTCTTCTTTCAGAATCCTTATTTTCTTTTCCAAAATCAGAACAGTCATCTCTTCCTTCCGGGACATGGGTTTTATGAAGGGATAGGTGCCTGACATGAAGGGATAGGTGCCTGACACCAACTTATCAACTTATTGACATTCAATAGGGATAATAGGGATAGGTGCCTGACACCAACTTATCAATGGGTCAGAGAATACTTAATTGACATCTGAGTATTCCGGAGCATTTTACTCCACCTGTCCGGTCATTGGGGGCCACCATTCCGGTATGATGGGAGCCAGCATTCCGGCGCAAAGGGAGCCACATTTATAAATTATCCTCTATACTGTGTTTATGCATCCCAAACGATGTAAATTCAGTTAAAGGGGGTCACACCGTGACCAAAAAAACGGGTGGGTGCCTGACACCAACTTATCAACTTATTGACATTCTAGACTGTCAACATAAGATACATTATCGGGATAAGGTTTCGATGACCTCAAAATTAGACCACAATAGTATTAAAAAGCAGCCGGTTCGGTGCAGTCTTTTGCTTTCGAGCCTCCGCTTGAAGAGAGTCGGTCAAAAATTTACTTGTTTTCGTAAATCCCTAAGTTGAACTCCCTTTTAGGCGGGGTTTATTTTACTCATTTTATGCCATTTACGAATACTTGTTTGTTTTAATTTGCCAATTGTAAAAACCACTGGGGTGTAATAATTATTTGCCTTTACAAAAACCTTTCATCCTAAACTGAATTCTAAGATTCTTAGCTTATACTCGGAATTAAAAAATAAGTTAATCATAAATTATTTTTTTGTGCAAATTTTTGCTAAAATTCTTTAATAATCATATTTGTTTATTATTTTAACTTTAAAAATATGTAGGAGCGATGCCATCACCGCTCCTTTGCGCTTATGCACTTCATTAAAAATTTAATGAATGCGGCGCTTTCTTTTTTATTCACTATTTACTATCTGCAATTATCGGTTTTACTTTGAGTTTGGCTATTATTGTTCTTGTTTTCGGTTTTGTTGGTCCTTGCATCAGAAGGAGCATTGGGTTGAGATTCTTTTTTAGCCATTGTGTTTGCCTCCCTTTTAATATTGTCTTACAGTTCTTATTATGGTTAAAAGATAAGCAAAATATGTATGGCTTTTAAAGTAAATTTTAAGAAAGGCTTTTAAGCTTTCTGTTGGCATTTCTTATCTGTATTTCCAATTTTTTTATTTGGTTGTTATGTTGCCCGTAAAGATTCGCTTTTGTATATACCTTAAGAGCTTTTTCGTTTTGTTTAATATAGGTTTTAAGCTGGCTTATATTAGCGGACATTTTTTAACCTCCCAAAAAATTTTATTGAATTTTTCCTTTAATTGGAATATACCCCTTGTTTAAGTGATTTATACCATTAAATTTTAAAAAACAAAAAAAACTTGCAATCCTTAACATTGTATGCTAAGATATTTGCAAGTTCATAAACGGCTATGAAGGAGACAAGTAAGTTTTTTTTAGCTTTACAGGGAATGGGCATCGCAGACTGTAAGTGCCCTAAAGCAGGATCAACTGAAATTCCCTCCCGAGCCGCCCGGTGAAGGCATAAAGCTGGTAGCATGGGCCGTGTGTTCTACGTTACAGGAAACGGGTATCGGGTAAAAAACTCCGTACTTTGCTTTTGAGGTGGTATTCGTCTTCAAGGCGGGTACTTTTTTAGTTTAAACCCCGTACTTTGAATAAGTGAGCCAATGGCTAACTTGGGTGGTACCACGATGATTCGTCCCAATATTTGGGGCGTTTTTTATTTTTTAACATTAAAGCTTTTTATACAGGTCAAGGAGGTAAAACCATGTATTGGAACAAAGATATTGAATGTATGAGCAGAGATGAATTGCATGCTTTACAGTTGCAGCGTTTGCAAAAAATGGTAAAACATATTTATACAAATGTGCCTTTTTATCGCCGTAAGCTGGATGAAATAGGCGCAAAACCCGAAGACATTAAAGAACTTAAG
>CALLZZ010000071.1 GCA_937858235.1 uncultured Clostridia bacterium | reverse complement strand
TTCGGCCCCATCCTCGGTGACAAAGACTTCTCCATGCTGATAAGGGCTCATGGTACCGGGATCGATATTCAGGTACGGATCAAGTTTTTGCATGGTTACCTTAAAACCTCTGGCCTTTAATAAACGGCCTAATGAAGCAGCGGTTATCCCCTTCCCTAAACCGGATACCACACCGCCTGTAACAAATATATATTTCCGTACCATATATTTACCACCTTTAATTTATAATAGCAAAAACAATTTCTCCAGAATACCCTAACATAATAATTTAATATGTTTTTCTTTAACTTGTCAAGGGCTAATGAGTTATTTTGACAAAAAATACAAAAAAACTTAATCAGTATTTTATAATTTATCAAAAAATATTATTGCTTTTAGCACGCTATATGCTTAATTTTAATAAAAAATCAAATCACTCTTTTATTTATTAAAAGAAAAAATAAAGTATTACGTAAAGGCAAATTCTAATAAAGACAATTTGAATAAAGCAAACTGAATACGGAAAGAAAAGCAAGTGCAAAGCCTGAAGCCGGGCTCTGCACTTGCTTTCTATTTAATGCTATTTTGTTGTTCTCACGCCGTTTTCATCCACCTCGCAGCCATCGATTTTGGTATTCTTGGCAAGGGAGCCGTTGGCATTGAAGTAATACCACTTACCGCCAATCTCCAGCCACTTGTCGGATACCATTAAGCCGTCCTTGGTGAAGTAATACTGTTTGCCTCTGATGTCCAACCAGCCCACGGCGGCCTTGTTCCCAGTGAAATAGCGCCAGTTGGCACCGTCCTTCGCCCAGCCGGTTTTCAGCGTACCGCCGGTGTTGAAGAAATACTTTACGCCGTTGATGGACTGTGTGCCGGTGAGTGTCTTGCTGTCCTTATAGTACATATACTGGCCATCGTCATTCAGTGCCCAGCCTTGTGCCGTGGCAGGGTTGATGGTCAACTTGATATATCGATGGAGCATGGCGCTGACCTCGGCGCGAGTGGCATTTCCCTTTGGATTAAACTTGTTGCCACTGCCACCCATCATAATGCCCGCCTGCTGCATGGCTTTCACAGCTTCTTTGTAACCGTTTCCGATGCTTGAGGTGTCGGCATAAGTTGTAGCTTCACGGGTGATTGGCAAAATATAGCCGGTTGCCTTTGCATAGTTTGCAAAGATAACCGCTATTTCCTCACGGTGAATCACCCAATCCGGGGCAAACTGGTTGCCTCCGATGCCCTGAATAATGCCCTTGCTGTACGCCCATTCAATATACGGACGATAAGCGCTGTCAGCTTTCACATCTGTGAAGCTGTTCTTGGTATAAGTTTTTGTGTCCACTCCTGCCAGTCTGCCAAGAGCCGTTACCAGCATTCCCCGCGTCATGGCGACGTCGGGCGCAAATGTGGTTTCCAAGAAGCAGGAAAGGAGCCCTCTGCCTACTACATAGTCAATGGCTTCCTTGCCCCAATGGTTTTCGATATCGGTAAACCTCGCACTTGGCGCTGTATAGCCCACGCCGTACACCGAGAAATGCCCGGTAGAAAGCAGGATGGCCCCCGCATTGGCATCGTAGACGGAGCCGTCGATGCGGGTTGTTTTTCCTTTGCCATCCACATACACGCCGAACAGATACCCTACGGCTTCGCTTTTGCTGGGCATGTAGGGGATGGAAAGGGTTGCCCTGCCATTTCCAAGGCTGGTGACATTCATAGTCTTGCCATCCTTCACAGTGCTGATAATGATGTTATAAACCGGCCGGCTGCCGATTAGCGCTCTTGCCTCATTGGAAAGCCTGGTTGTCGGGGCGATGCTGACCGTTATATTTGCGCCACTTTGCTTTTGGATTTCCTTGAGGGCGGCGAGGTCAAGTTCGAGAGAAACCGGTGCGCCGTTGATTTCCAAGCTGGTTACTCCGGTGCTGACAAGGCTGTTCAGTGAGGTTTGGCTCAGGGTTATCGCCAGTGCGGTTACGCCCTTGGGCATGGAAATACTCAGCGCAACAGAGATTCCGCTTGCCATTTTATCCCTTGCCTTAGCATCAGCCTGCCCCTTGGCGATAGCATCAGCGATGACTTTATTGGAAACTGCCGCATTAGCAGTGCCGTCTGCCTCCGCTGTGGCGGCGACGGGTGTCGTCACCGTAACCGGTTGATTGGGGGCCTTGCCTGACGCTGCGTCTTCCGCAGGGGGTGCGGAGCCGCCGGAGCCCCCGCTTTCGACTGCCGCAGGCCATAGGATTATGCTGCCGTAAGCAATATGAAAGCAGGCCTCTTCTGCTGCCGTGAAGGTCCAGCGGTAGGCTTTGCCGCGCTGAACAAGCGTGTTCGGTATGGCATCCCAGCTCAGCATGCCCGGCACAGGGTCGTTGTTGTGCGGGTTAAGGAAACTCCCCTTTAACTCCGCATCTGCAAGCGTTTGGCCGGCATTCGTAATCTCTGTATAAGCAGGCGTACCCATCGGCACGGCTTTGTCCGTGGGTTTGTTGATGCCACCGCTCACCGTACCCTCGCAATTTGCCGCCATGACCTCAACCCAAATGATTTGGCCAACATCGGCTTCCGCAATCGTGTAGCTACTGCTTGTTGCGGAAGGGATTGTTGCCGCCGTCACGCCGTCGGGGCTCCTGCGCCACCACTGATAGCTGAGCGACCCAAGCTGCCCGGGAGACACCCCAGGGTTTGCGCTGCAAAGGTCTGCGGTGACAGCGGTCAACGTTGCGCCATATGCCGGGCTGCCGCTGACGCTCACTGAACCAGAAAGCTGGGCTTTGGCGGTTTTGAAGCGGATGCCGCCGCTCGGATCGCCCGCAGTGTAATCCTCGTTTTCTTTTGAGCGGACAAACACATAGTATTCAGTGTTGGGGGAAAGTCCCGAGAAGCTGACGCCATCCTGCCAAACTGCCGAAGGAGGCAAGGAAGCTGTCTCGGAGACGGCATACTCTGCCCTCTGTCCGTTCGGAAGGCTCGTTATAGGCTCCAGCGTAATCTCGGTGGCAGTTATTTCGGCGGTTGTGCAATCAGCTATAGCCGCACCGTCGCCCTTTGCCACCGCACCGATGGCGACCTTACCATTGACGGGGATAGGGACGCCCGCGCCGCCGCCTATGAGATTGGTGGCAGAAATTTCTCTGGGCAGGGTGAGTGTTAAAGGCTCGCTGGCATCGGTAGGTGTACCGGAAAGGGAAATGCGAACGGCAGTGCTTTCAATTACGGTATCCGTAATATTCAACCAATCCGGAAGTCCGTCTGGGGCAAAATCAAGCACATTTAAACTGCTTGCATAAGAGCCGCCTGTCAGGGTATATGTAATAGTGGCATCGGCGGCCTTGCCAACCTTAAGCTCATTCAGTCCCGTTGCGCCAGCCGTTATTTCCGCCACCGAAACGCCGTCCATATCAAGAAAACCATCGGAGCCATAGGAAATGCCGCTTTTACCATCGATCCTGCTCCACTTCGCCGCGCTTTCGGGGAGGGAAGCAAGGTCTGCAGCTGTATGAAGGCCGTAGAGCCTGTTGCCCGCGGGCTTGTTCCATGCGACGACCGTGCCGGGGGAAGTCACCGTGGGGACTCCGCTTTCCATATAGATGGCGGCGTTATCATGATCTGTTGCATATTTGCCGCCGCAACCGAGCACCATACCGCCGGTGATTGCGATCGTTGGATTCATCCAGGCTGCTAATCTGATGGCGTTGCCGCCGCCGATGATTGTGCCGCCGCTGACCGTAATAGCTGGGTTTATGAATCCTTCAAAATGAATGGCAATACTGCCGCCGTTGATTGTACCACCGCTGACCGCGACGGTGGAATCCCGATCTCCAAGGATATGGATGGCGGTGTTGTCCGCACGAATTGTACCGCCGCTGACCGTGACAGTGCGATTCCTGCCACTAAAGTTTATGGCAGTATCGCGGGCTTTTACCGTGCCGCCGCTTACAAGTATTCCCCCGCCTTCCTGGGCGGAGATGGCGTTGCCGCCTGCGCCAATTGCTTCTACCGTGCCGTTTTCTATTGTCACATAGGAGCGTGAACCCATAGCCTTGATGGCGGTGCCATTTTCCTCGTTTGCACTGACCGTGCCGCCCTTGATAAGTACGTCTCGCGTGGCATAAATGGCATTGCCGCCGGTATCCGTTGCCTCCAAATTGCCGCCATCCACCATAACAGATCCGCCACCCATGGCGTTGATGACATTGTTCCCGCCTTTAACTATACCGCCGCGCACAAGCACACCGCCCATGGACAATGAAATAGCAGTTTTCTTGGCACTAACCGTGCCTCCTTCCACCACAACAATGCCAGAGCCAGCGGAATTGATGGCGGAGCCGTTGTCACCTTCTGAGCTGACCGTACCGCCGTTCACCAGCACACTTCCCACAGCATAAATGGCATAGCCGTCCGCGCCGGTGGACTCCACGCTGCCACCTTGTATTGTGGTAGTGCCGCTTGTGCCGGAAGAGAAAATGGAGAAGCCGACGGCGCGTATCGTGCCGCCGCTGACTAAAACCCCCTTCTGTGCATAAACGGCAGTCTTATTCGCGCCGATTGTGCCACCCTCAACTGTGATGAATCTTCCCATTACAGCAGTGCCGTCGGCGCTCACTTCGGCAGCGTCCTGTATCCGCATATTGCCTGTGGATTGAACGGCAACACCGTCGATGCCGGTTGATATTACCTTGCCCTCATTTTTAATAGTGACGTTGATATTATCATAGCGGTAAGCATCGGCCCTTAGATGGATGGTGGGATTTTCCTCTGCCCCCGCATTGCTGACGATGCCTCCACTGACTGTGACCGCTATGCTTTCGATAACGTAGCTATAGATGTAGATGGCGCAGCCTTCTACGGCTTTGACTGTGCCGCCACTGACCGTAATGCTTGGAATGTCGTAATTCTCATAGTCGGAAACGCCGGCTATCGCGCCGCCGGAGGATGCGTTAATTTCGCCGCCTTCCGCAACCGCAAAAGCGCCTTTTCCGTTCAGACGCATCAAATAATCGGCGGTGCCGCCTTTGAAAACCGCTCCCCAAACAACGGTCTTGCCCTCGGGTATATTCAAAGAAAGGGAGGAGCTTACCTTCGTTTTTGAGCCTGTGACAACAACGGTATTGCTATCCGCATTGCTGAGTGCCGTTTGTATTGCGCATGCGATATCGGCGACCGTCTGGTCTTGCGATAGGACAACCGCGCCGCTTGTTTCCTCACCCGTCAATTCCATTGGCCCACTTAGCAGTGGGGCAGTCTCCTGAAAAACCGCTGTGATGCTGGGTGTTTTCACCCCTTCGGCAAGGATATAGCCCTCACCAAGAACTGCGGTGAAAATATATTCCCCCGCTTCATTCTGATACTCCGGTGTGCACGCCCATGTAACCGGCACGGCGACTATTTCGCCATCTACTGTTGCGGAAAGGGTATCAGGCAAATTGAGCTCCGAAAGAGGCGCGCCCAAGGCAGCGCTTTGTTGTGCGACAGATGCCTCCAGTTCGGCAAAAGCCATGATGATGTTGTTGTCGCTTATTTCCCGAATTCCTTTGCCAGTATCCGGCTCGTCAGAACTTTGCCCTATCTTTTCAATTGGCTCTGCGCCGGAATCTGAAATGGCATCCGGCATTATCGCTTCGCCCCATGTCTGCGCAACTGCCGAAACCGGCACAACACCGGCAATGACGATCATGGATAGCGCCATGGCGATAAGTTTTTGTTTTATGCTCTTCCTGTTCACATTCTTCCCCCCATCTTGTATCCGGTGATTTCATGCAAATTGTATGCACAACGTATATTTTTGTAA
Organism: uncultured Clostridia bacterium; assembly: GCA_937858235.1. GTDB lineage: Bacteria > Bacillota > Clostridia > Oscillospirales > Oscillospiraceae > Onthomonas. Next base: position 3,146 of record CALLZZ010000071.1, on the reverse strand, counting down.
TTATACAAAAGAATCCAGGCAATCTCATCCTCATCGCTTGAGTTTTAGGAGATAGAGTGCTATACAATAAACAATGGTAACCCAATTTAATAACCTGGGTTATATGTTGCATTATACTACAATGCTTAAATGTATTCAATAGAGAGGGAAAAAAATGAGAGATAAAAAGCCTGATAAAAGAAAGGTGCAAGGAGCCGAAACGAAACGGAAGCTGTATGAAATAGCGGAAAAGCTATTTGCCGAGCATGACTTTGACACTGTCAATGTAGAGGATATTACCGATGCGGCCGGCATTACCAAAGGCGCCTTTTATGTGCATTTTTCATCCAAAGACGAGCTGATTGCGTTATTGATTGCGGACTATGTGACCCAGGCTGATACAGATTACAAAACCTTTTTGAAAATGTTGCCTGATGATATGCGCGTTTCTGAGGTGCTCCTGGCGCTAACTCAAAAAATAGCCGACACGCTTTTGAATACCATCGGCTGCGAAAACATGAAGAAGGTTTACCAAATGCTGCTGGCTGGGACTGTAGATACCGAAGCGGTGAAAGGCTACAGCAGAGAGCTTTATACGTTATTTCATGGTGTGCTTGCAAAAGGCATCCAGCACGGGGAAATTACATCTTCATTGCCGTTGGAGACTCTTTCCCGGCATTTTGTGATGGCAATCCGAGGCGTCAGCTATGAGTGGTGTGTCCGCTATCCTAATTTCGATTTGAAAGCACAGGCCGTAGAACATGTCCAGATGCTTTTGGGAGGGATATGCTTTCATACAAACAAAAATGTCTAATCCTGTGGGATTGGACTTATACTGCCAAGAATTAGTTCCCTGATTTGTCCCTTGATTCTCATTCAGTTGTACAGTTTTCTCGGGCGTGGTTTGCCCGCTCCTTTCAGGGCATTCAGAATAGTTGTGTGACATCTTTCATTCTATCAGGGCATCTAAAGGCAACCACAAATAAAGACAATTTCAGGAAACGTAAACTGAATACGGAAAAGCAAGGGTGGGAACCGACATCGGTTTCCACCCTTGCTTTATCTGTGTGCTGATATTTGCTCTTGCTTATTTGTAGTGGTATAACAAAGTTGTAACACCTTGTTATACCACTACAAACGTGAAGAACGATATTCTCGCACAGCACCACAGTCCATCGATATTTACTACCGTGACATCGGTCTGCTGGACAACATCGTGGAAAAAGAAACTAGCAAAGAGCAAGAGTCTACACCAAAAGAAGTCACATAAAAAGGCAATCGGCGGACAGCGAAAACTCACTGTCTGCCGATTTACGCCCGCCATTAGCCACTATTTTAATGTTTCCCTATGCGAGTGTGGCTAACACTTATACCTTGTTTTTTTAGTAAGCAAATAAAATATAAGAGAGATTATGATATAACATAATAAAAACTTAAACTATAAATAGTGTTTATATTATAAATGATATTATCCTTTACTTTTTATTATTGGCAGAAGAATTTGCAGACTGCTTACCCTGTGATTTTGATTCTTTAACTTTAGCATTTTCGGAGGCATTATTTTCTTTGGCCGCTTTATTGATATTATTGCTATTATTATTATTGTTATTATTGTTAGAATTTTTATTCTCAACAATTATATCAGTAGTTTCTGTTACCTCAGCCTCTGTATTTACAACAGTTATAGCAGCATCATTCTTTTTTTTAGTTTGAGACTTACCTTTATTATCTGATTGTTTTTCAGTTTTTAGCTTTTCCTTATCTTTCTGTTTGGTTTGTTGTTTATCCTGTATTTGTTCTTGCTCTTGCTCTTGCAGCTGTAATTGTTCAGCCTCGTTTTCTATACATGTTACAGTTTTTGCTGCTTTTTTGTTTTCTTTGGTCGCCTTCATTATTTCTTTTACAGGCTTAGTAAGCCATTCATCAATATTGATACTTTCAGGGTCAGACGCGCTTGCCTGTAATTTTTCTACCAAATTCAATTTACCCGGTGTTACACCCAAGGCTTTAGCCTCCTGAACTCTTGCAAGGCCAATTCTTATTACTTCAACTTCTACTGTATCACCGTTTTCTTCATTGGCGTTTTCAACGGTTTCTTCAAGTTCGGCAGCAAGGTCATCTGCTTTTTGTTCATTTTCACCCGAAGTAGCAATGATAATACCGCCTTCTATATCACCATCAAAATAACCGCTTTCAGAAAGCTGGTTTACGGTTTCAGTTACTGCAACATCAATTTTTTCTCCCAATAAATTTTCGGTAGCTATTTCATCTATAATGGTTTTGCCCTCATCATTTACTGCATTCACATCTATAACCGTATCAAAACGATTCAGAGAATACTCAATAGAAGGGTTTACATCCAGGCTTACATAGGTATATGGAGTCATACATGCCCATGCGCCTGTTCCGCATAACATAATGAATGCTGCAACAGAGGCTGCAATTGCTGCAAATTTTTTGGTTATACACACTTTCCTTTTATTCATTTCGATCACCTGTCCAATCGCATAATTATTGTTTTTCACTTTTAATATGCGCCCATCATCGAACAGAAGTGCCGCAAAATTTTCTTTTATTTCCAAAACAACCGCTTTCATCTGCTCGGCTCCTTTCCAATAAAACGCATATATTCTGCAAGACAGGGATATTCTCCGGATAATATCTCTGTTACCGCTATTATATATCTTCGGCAACGTTCTAATATTTTTCGGGGTACCTTAGTATTTCTTTCAATAACTTTTAAGGGAAGTTTTTTGGAAATTTTTAATTCATTCAATAATAAGGGATTTTCCAACAAATAAGCTATTGCTTTGGCACAGGCTTTTTTGGTTTTTTCAGCTTTTGGAGATACTTCTGCTAAATCAAAAAAACAAAAACCATAGTTATGTAATATTAAGCTTAGTTCCTTTATTTCCAGTTTCAGATTATTTGATTCAGTTTGCTTTATTTGAGAAATAATATTTATTTGCAAATACATATCATCTGCTTCTTCATCCAAATCTCCACAAAATACAGATGGGTTAACGGGAACCTCACCCTTATATTTATTTTGGCTTCTGTAATAATCAAACAATCGGCGACGAATGATCAATTCAGCAAAATTTAAAAATCCGCCTCTTTCAGCATTATAGCTTTTAATTGCTTGTGTAAAAGCTAACAGGGATACC
>CALLZZ010000070.1 GCA_937858235.1 uncultured Clostridia bacterium | reverse complement strand
TGTCAAGGCCATTCAGAAAAATGTTGTGACCTTGGGGGTCGGCCCCGCCGGTACCGGCAAAACGTATTTGGCGGTAGCTATGGCAGTGGCGGCCTTCAAGGCCAGAGAGGTCAACCGAATTATCCTGACCCGTCCTGCGGTAGAAGCAGGGGAACGGTTGGGATTTCTGCCCGGCGACCTTCAGAGCAAAGTAGACCCGTATCTGCGCCCCTTGTACGACGCACTATTCCAGATGTTAGGATCGGAGACCTATGATAAGTATCTGGAACGGGGAAATATCGAAGTAGCGCCCCTGGCGTATATGAGAGGCCGTACGTTAGACGATTCCTTTATTATTCTGGATGAAGCGCAAAATACCTCACGGGAGCAGATGAAGATGTTTTTGACCCGTTTGGGCTTTGGCTCCAAAGCGGTGATCACTGGTGACATCACCCAGATCGACTTACACCGGGATCAGGTCTCCGGCCTCAAAGAGGCTATGCGAGTGCTGAAAGGGGTAGAGGACATTGCCATCTGCCGTCTAACCGGCGCCGATGTAGTACGCCATGTGTTGGTACAGCGGATCATCAAGGCCTACGAAGAGGACGAGCAGCGGCACAATACGCCGCCGAAAAAGCGGTAACGAAGGAAGTGCCTGTTATGGAACATGATATTATGTTGGAAACTGAGCTGGAAAGGGAGTTTCCGTATGGGGAGCTGCTCCGTACCTGTATTACCACAGCCTTGACGGCGGAACAGGTGGAGCTGCCCTGTGAGGTGAATGTATTGATCACAGACGATGATGGTATTCACCAGATCAATCTGGAGCAGCGGCAAGTAGATGCCCCTACAGATGTGCTTTCCTTTCCCATGTTTAATCTGATGCCGGGGGAACCACCGATGGAAGAGGGATTGTTGGATCCAGCTACCGGAAGGCTGCCCTTGGGCGATATGGCGATTTCCTACGAGCGGGCAGTAGCCCAGGCGGAAGAGTTTGGACACAGCGTCCAGCGGGAGTTGGGATATTTGGCGGTTCATTCTGTGCTGCATCTGTTGGGGTACGATCATATAGATGAGGGTGCGCAAAAAGCACGCATGCGTCAGCGGGAAGAAGCGATTATGAACCAGGTAGGGATGCCAAGAGCCTAACGCTGGACACGTTTACAGAAGAAAAAAGCCAGTTTTTAAGTGCTGGTTTGAGAGGTTGTATATGGAAATTAAAAGATGCGGCATTATTACCATTGTAGGGCGACCCAACGTGGGAAAATCCACCCTGCTCAATGCACTGGTGGGGGAGAAAATTGCTATCGTCACCAGTAAGCCCCAGACGACACGAAATCGTATTTGCGGTATCGTGAACCGGGATGGATGTCAGTATGTATTTACTGATACGCCGGGACTTCACAGGGCACATAACCGGTTGGGCGAATGCATGGATGGCATGGTTCGTGCCAGCATTAACGATGTGGATGCAGCGGTGCTAGTGGTAGAGCCTATCCCTAGTCTGGGAGAGCCGGAGTTGCAGCTGATCCAGCGAATCAAGGCACTGAAGGTGCCCGGGGTGCTGGTGATCAATAAGACGGATACGGTACAGCAAAAAGATACGTTGCTGGAAGTGATTGCGGCCTATGAAAAAGAGCATACGTTTGATGCGATTATTCCACTCTCGGCTAAGAAGGGACAGGGCGTAGCAGAATTGATGGAACTGCTGGGGCAGTATTTGACCGAGGGGCATCAGCTGTTTCCGGAAGATATGACTACGGATCAGCCGGAGCGGCAGATGATGGCAGAAATCCTCCGGGAAAAGATGCTGCGTCTGCTCCAGAAGGAAATCCCCCATGGGACAGCAGTAGAAATTAGCAAATTTGCCGAGCGAGACAACGAAATCATTGATGTAGAGGCTACCATTTACTGTGAAAAGGCCAGTCATAAAGGAATCATCATCGGAAAACAGGGGGCTATGATGAAAAGAATCTCCAGTTCCGCCCGGCGGGATATGGAGCGTTTTATGGGCACGAAAGTATTTTTGACTACTTGGGTCAAGGTGAAGGAGAACTGGCGGGACAACCAGACAGCCATCCAGAATTTTGGCTATTCCGATCGGTAAAAGACGGATTGTGCATTTTTTCCACACATGTTTTCCGATGTTCCGGTAAACCTACCTTTTGGTAGGAGGCGGTAACTATGACTGAAGTGGGTTGGGAACTGTTCTTTCGCACCGGACTGCCTCAAGCGTATACCTTTGCCAAGGCGGCAGCGCAGGACGATGCGAGAAAAAGAACCCAAGGAAAGCGCGAGAAGCGCAATCAGAAAGAAACAGTGCAGTGAGCGGCTGGAAAACGCCGCTCACCGCTTTATGCGGAGGCATTGCTATGCATGTGACCACCCAAGGAGTTGTCCTCCGGTCAGTGAATTATAAAGAGTCAGATCAAATTTTAACGGTACTAACGCAGGAACTGGGGAAGCTTACGGTATCTGCCCGAGCCAGCCGGAAAAAGGGAGGCGGCGTCTCTGCAGCAGCTCAGATGCTGGTATGGTCCGAGATGACCTTGTATGAGTATAACCAGCGCTGGGGACTGAAAGAAGCGGTCACTAACTGGGAATTCCGTGGAGTGCGGGAGGATTTGGACAAGTTTGCCCTAGCCTCCTATTTTTCTGAGGTAACGGATCAGCTGACGCCGGAGCAGTTCCCAGTACCAGAATGGTTGGCGTTGCTTCTCAACGCCCTTTATGCATTGGAAAAGCTGGATCGACCGTTGGAATTGATCAAAGCAGTGTTTGAAATGCGCGCCATGTGCCTGTCCGGTTACGAGCCGCTGATTGATGGCTGTGCGGTATGCGGTGGTGTGCCAGACCAACCACAGTTCCACTTGCGGGAAGGCGTGCTTCACTGTAAAGCGTGCGCCAAAGAACTGGCCAGCGGTAGTTCCTTGCCTCTATGCCCGGCCAGTATTGCTGCACTGAACCACATTGTACATGGATCTTCAAAGCGGCTGTACTCCTTCCGGTTGGGTCAAACCGCTCAGAAAAGGCTATCCGACGTATGTGAAGCATTTTTGCTGACCCAGCTGGAACGTGGGTTTTCTACCCTGGATTTTTATAAACAGATTACGGCAAAACCTGTTTTGACATGATAGAGGAACATTACATATGACAGATTTAATGGAAAAATCACTAAACACATTAGAGTTCCCAGCAGTGCTGAAACTTTTGGCGGCACAAGCGGTTTGCGATGAGACGCGGGAACGAATTGGGTGCATTCGACCTTCTTTAGATAAGCGAGACGTCGCATTACTACTACGAGAGACCACTGCGGCGCGCACTATGATGGACATTCATGGTGCACCGGCACTAACCAACCTGCAACCGGTAGCGGCAGCCCTGCAAAGAGCTTCGTTAGGTGGGGTGCTGAATACTCGGGAGCTGTTACAGATTGCGGCGGTTCTGAGAACGGCGCGCAATGTGGCGGCCTATAGTGGGGTGGGGAAGGAGAAAACATACCTCCACGGTATGTTCCGCAGCT
>CALLZZ010000069.1 GCA_937858235.1 uncultured Clostridia bacterium | reverse complement strand
CGCAGTCGAGGCAGTTGCCGTCGCACAGCCACCATTTGCTGCGCGGGCAGAAGCATTCGCCGCGGTACTGCATTCTCTTGCGAAGAGCAGTGCGCCATCGGTCGTACTCCCGGTACTGGTCCTCCGGGATTTCGTACCACTGCTTGGTGGTCTTGTCGTAGATGCGATACTTCTTGGATTCTTTTGTCATGAATTTTTCCTCCTGTGATTTGCTTTTGCGAAGCAGTCACAGGGGGAAATTCACAGACTGTTAATCCCTGAGTCACACAAGATCATTGAAACGGAGTACAGATTTCGATATAATAGGAATTGGTGGGAAACACTCAGAAATGTTCCGAACCATGTATCCTGCTCGAAATCCTCCAGCCGGGCGATTTCTCCCGTGATTACTTCACGGGAATTACCAAATCGTTCGCAAGGTCGGCTGCCATAGTTCGTAAGGTTCCTAAGGTTCGGATTTTGAAAAGCAGGGGAAAACAGTGACAATCGATGAAAAACCGAGGCTATGCGGCGGCACGTTCTTCGTGCTTCTGCTGCAGGCACTGAAAAATAGAAAAGGCGCTCGGGAGCACTACAAGGGAGACCGTGACGGACTTTCCGATCCGGAAGTGCTTATCGGGCTGATCAAGGTCATCAATCCCGACTACGAGCCGCCGAGGCTCGACCGGATAAAGACAAAGACCAACGATTTCAAGGCATGCAAGCTGTCGAAGGGCGAATATCTTCCCTTTGGGAACACGCCGGAAGTCGAGGCGTTCGATGAAAGAATCAGAACGGACTACAGATCCGCGCTGATTTCAATGACGGCTTTTGTAGATGAGTTTCTGGATCTTGGAGAATCCGTGCAGAAGGATGTCAGGCTCGTAAAGGCGCTGATCGAACTTGTCCAGCGCGACGTCAGCATTGCTCCGGATGAGGAATTCTTCATTTGCGAGGATGGCGGGCAAATAAAAAAGGCCGCACTTGGCGGCCTGACAAAAGTGTGCTATCCGGCGTTTCTGCTCGGAATTTGGCACTATGTGGTTGTGCATCGGAAAGACAACAGCGTGGGAAAAGCTACATATGACGAATGGTGTCCTGAGAATGGCGGCGGTCCGAGAAACTACTCAGCCAGAATGGGAAAAAGCATTACAGCAGATATAAGAACCTATATGCCTGAGCTCAAAGAGGCGGACACAAAACCCGAGGATGAACCTGCGAGTGAAGGTCGGCCCGATAATGAAGCAAGCGAAAGCGAGCAAAAGGCCGATAATCAGTCTGCAGCGTTCACACAGCAGGTCATCAACAACCCGCTGTTCATTCAGCAAAACGGGGACAGCAATACGATTCTGCCGAACTACGGCACGGTGAATCTGACAATCGGCGGAAAGAAAGGAGCTGCGGATGAGTGACAAACTTGAAGTAATCTCGGCTTCCAATCTTCCGGATAACAGGAAACCGGACATTACGCAGACAGGCAATGAGAATGTTGCCATCGCAAACTACGGCACAGTTCAGGTGCAGGTCAATCAGCAGTTCTCCGGAATGCCTCAGCTTGGCGGGCAGTTCTACGTACCGCCACGGATTAACCGGGAGTATTACAATATCTTTGTTATCGGCACAGAGGAATACGATAAGCCCTACTTCAAGGTGCCAAGAGACCGTGCCTTGTCGGAGTGCATGTCAGATGAGACAAAGAAAAAATTCTCCGGCATGACGACAGAGGACAAGCGGCAGATTGTTATGATGCCGTCTCTTTTCATGGCGGAGAATCATCAGTATGGGAACGCCGATGATGATCAGAAGGTCATCTACGGTTTTGTTTCGGATTACAAGATTTACGAAAATGATGTGAGGGTCTACTGGTGTGGGTACAGGCTGGACATTCCTCAGATACGACTAAATGAACTTCTGGAGGAGCTGCAGCTTATAGGCGACAACCGATTCAATGAAATGAATCGGACGCATTGGGCAATAAAGCGATGCGACCTGATACAGGAACTTCAGGAAGCAGGCATCGAGATTCCGGTATTTACATATGGAACATCGAATTGAAACACGGAGGAACAGTATGAAAGACGAAGCTCAGAGAACAATGACGGCAGACGATATGCCTGAAAAATGGGTGAACCTCGAGGATATAGCAGATTATCTGAGCGTCAGCAACGACACGATAAGAAACTGGATTAAAGACGGGAAGCTTCCTTATTACAAGGCAGGCAAGCGTTACAAATTCAAGATTTCGGAAGTTGACGAGTGGCTCCGAGAAGGAAAAATCACCGAATGATAGAACATGGTAAAGGGAGGAGGAACTGTATATGCAGGATAAGATGACTTCGCTGATCACAAAGATAAAACTTGATGCTTCTACAGAAGCCTATACTTTTCATGATGAGGAAGTCTGTCCTACCTACATCAATTTCTTCTTCGG
>CALLZZ010000068.1 GCA_937858235.1 uncultured Clostridia bacterium | reverse complement strand
TCAAGTGATTGAGGGAAAAAGCGATGGCGACATCAACAAGCAAGTCGGTACGATGTAATCTTTAGATAAAAGTGACCAAGACGTAAAGTTAATAGAAGCCCCATAACTAAAGGGCTCTTGGTAATTGAGCCGCAGGTGGATTCATCTGCGGCTCAATTTATTTATAAGGTTAATCTCTAAAGCAGTATCGCCCCTTTTTATATGGTACGATAAGGCAATTGTCTTGTTAGACATATAAAAAACGCAGGAGGCGATGTTTATGGAATTAAGCATTATTAAAAGGGAGTCGGAAATCATCGTAGCGCTTTTCGATGATGACATGCGGCTGGTCAAGCCCGTATGGGAGTTTTTGAAGTATCAACGGCTTCGAGGCATGGCGCACAACACAATAAAAGCGTATGGCAGGGATCTGAAAATATTCTGGGACTATTTGAAACACAGCGGATATGCGTATGATGAGATGTCAATCCAGCGCCTGGGCGATTTTGTAGAATTTCTCAGGCAGCCGCAAGGCAGGCATAGTCCAGCCTTGTTTCAAGACAGCTCGCGACAGCCGCAAACCATCAATCATATCTTGGGGACAGTCCACAGCTTTTATCAATACTGTGAAATCATGAATCAGGTTGAAACCCCCATTTTTATGAAGGATATTGTCCGGCCTCAAAGCATGTTCAAAAGTTTTCTGTACCATACAAGGCGTGACAATCAGACGAAACAATCCGTTTTTAAGGTCAAGGAAAGCAGCAAGGCTGTGAGGCTGGTACAGCCGTCAGAGATAGACGCGGTGTCAGCGCATCTGGGCACTTCAAGAGACAGGCTGATACTAAAAACGCTTCAGCTTACAGGGGCACGCATTGCGGAAGTCCTGGAATTACGGATAGCGGATATTCCTTATCCTGATCCAGCCTCACCCATCAGCATCCTTCAGGACATAAAATCAAAAGGAGGCCGGCGCACGCTATATCTTCCGACATCCTTACTGGAAGAAATCGACCGGTATATTCTGGAGGAAAGAGCCCTAATCAATACCGCACACGATTATATTTTCGTATCGCTGAAAAAAGAGCATTATGGAAAACCGCTAAGCTACCGCGCAGCATACGAAGTGTTCCATACGGCAATGAAAAAGGCGGGCGTTTCCTTTCATTTCCACGCACTCAGGCACACCTTCATCTCAGCCCTCGTTGAAAGCGGCATGGATATCAGCGTTGTGAGGATTATTGCCGGCCACCGGCAAATCACCACCACGCAGCAGTACACTCATATTTCCAACCGATACCTTTTCGAGAGTCTGAGCAAGTACTGGAGCCGCTGTTCCGGCATGGGAGGTGCGCATGGTGAATGACAGCCAAGATGTCTGGACTTTATTAGAAACCGATGAATGCTCCCAATACTATGGGCAGGATTTCCGCTTTGATTTTTCCTATATGAAGGCCGCGCAAATCAAAAGAGTGTACAAAGCATATATCCGGCAATGCTATCAAACGCAGAGCAAGTCGGTATGCAGGCTCTACAATGAAATATTAGGGTTTAAGTACTTTTTCGGCTTTGCGCAGCAGAAAGAAATCCACAGTCTGCGTTCGCTTTGCAACGATGACATCTGCCATTTTATCATATATTTGAAAACCTCGGTCTTAAGAAAAAAGCAAAAGCCACTTGCTTACGCATATCAGAAACGTTGTCTGGATGTTGTAAAAAACGTAATCCGCTGGGGCCAGCTTCATATGCCGGAGGAGGTTCCACAAACAGAAATTTTCGCCGGCAATGAGTATATCGGAACAAACAGCAAGCTTAAAATTGAATTCATTCCAGATGAAATTATGGCTCAGGTTTCATCCGCCCTGGAAGATGAGCAAAACCCATTTATGAAATACGGCATTATCATCCTGCGTTCCACCGGAATGCGGATTGAGGATATGCTTCGGTTAAAAACGGGATGTCTCGCCCCACCCCCCATCAGCGGCGCCACATTAACCTGGTACAACCATAAAAACAGAAAACCGCAGCCGCCGATGCCAATACCGGACGAATGTGCCGATGCTGTACGAAAGTTGGCAGAGCACACAGAGTATCTAAGAACGCAGGCCTCCCTCGAACTGAAAGAGCTTATATTTTTGAAACTGCGCAGCAAAGGCGGCAACGCGGGCAGGGTCACACGTATTGGGCAATCAGAATTCAGAAACGATATGCGGGATTTTGCATCAAGGAACAATATCACTGACCAGGGCGGTGAGCTTTATCGCCTGACGCCGCACAAATTCCGGCGGACTTTGGCAACGGATATGCTTTCCAAGGGCACGAACATCAGTGTAATCCAGTCTGTCCTTGGGCACAGCGCGGTTGGCTCCACGAAAATGCATTATGCGGACGTAAAAGACAGCTCCCGTGCGGATGTTTTCCGTTCCATCGGAATCATCGGGAATATTCAAGCCGTCGATGAGTCGGTTATACCGGACAGCGCGGAGCTGTCCTGGTTTCAGGAAAACCGGAATGGTTGTGCCAGAATGTGTGACGGCTACTGCACGCAGCCATTTCAGCAGGGCGTTTTATGCGAACGCCTGCTGAACAGGCAAAAATGCTATACATGCAGCCGATATATCACAACCCCGGAGTATTTGGAACACCACAGGGAATATCTGCGTTCCCTGGAGGAGCAACTTGCCAATAACCCATACGGGCATCACTATGCCGAACACTTTTCGGGGACAGTAGCCGTCTTAAAAGAAATCATTGCGGGACTGGAGGCGTTAAAAGATGATTGAGGCATTGAAACAGCAAATCCTCTCCGGAGGGGCTGACTTTGAAAACATAAAAATCGGGAATTCATGGTTTGTAGAGGATACATGGGATCTCACACCGTACATGCCGCGTAAAACGCTGTCAAGTACCCATAAGCAAATCCGTTTTGGGTACATCGGCGATGAGCAAATGAAACAGATTGTGAAGCAGTATGCCTACTTTCGGCTGGGTCAAATCAAACCCTTTTCCGTCCATCATGAGATCAATGGGGTTCTTCCGGTAGTTTTTGAGTATTTCAAGTTGATGGGAATCAACAGCTTCCGGGAGGTTACACAGGAAGTATTCCTGGAATTCGCATTATGGATGAAGGATGTGAAGCAGTATAAACGCTCAGTTGGATTTAAGCGCTCTCGTATTTTACAGCAAATTATTCAGACAGGCCAGATTAAGGGATGGGATGTCCCATGCGAGAATATCTTCCTGCATATGTCGGCGGCCAGTCTGTGGGGAAACCGTGCTTCGATGAATCGGGAAAGCAGTAAGTTCAAACCGATCCCGGAGGATATTTTCAATACAATCCTTGACTGCGCTGTTAACAAAGAAACTGATGTCTTAACAAAGGCGGGCATCATCATCCAAAGTCAGACAGGGCTGCGGATCAGTGAAGTCGTGTCTATTCAGGAGGGCTGTATCCACACCACAGATGACGGGAACGCCTATATGGAGATTATGCTGGGAAAAACGGAACGCGCTGAACCAGCCCCGCATAAGGTATTTGTCAATCAATTGGTATGCGATGCGGTAAGAGAATTGAGCGATTACACGAAGCCGCTTCGGGAAGAAAGCGGCCTGAAAGAGCTGTTTTTAACAAGGGCATTACGGTTTCATAATCATGTGGTGGTATACAAAACCGACCTTTTTGCCACATACAAGATAGCTCCATTCATCAAGCGATGGAACATCTGCGGCAGCGATGGTGAGGTTTACCCTCTAAAAAGCCATCAATTCAGAGCGACTTATGTGCGGGAGCTGATTAAGCGTAAACTGCCAATCTCATATATTATGAAGCAGTTTGGGCACGTATCCATTGAAATGACCGCTCACTACCTGACCTTGCAGGAAACCGAAGTAAAGGAAATCTATGCGGAGATTATTCTAAGCCCTAACGCAAAGCTCGCCGGCCTTAGAGCCTCAGAGATTCAAAACAATCTCCAAGCCTACTTCAGAGGACGGGCTGAAACGGATATCGATTTGGTGATTTCAGAACTGGCAAGTGCCGCCAGTTTCAATCCGCTCCCCAATGGCATCTGTTTGTATGATTTTCGCCGCGGCAACTGTACAAGCGGTGACGGATGCTTCTTTTACAACTGCCCGAATTACATCACGGAAATCAGTTTTTACCCGGTGCTGAAAAAAGAACTGGAGCTGATGGAGCGGGAAATGGAGCGGTTCCGTTCGTTAGGCCGAGAACGGGACTGGCAGCGGCAATATGTGAAATATCAGTATTTAAAACCATTGGTGGAAAATTTGGAGGTGCAGATAGATGATTGAAAGAAACACATCCGGCCTGAAAGCGCATTCTGAAACAAAAAGTGCTAAGACCGAAAAGAAGGTCAATACCGCAATCGACCGTTTGAAACAGGACAAACGACCTATTAATTTCAACACGATTGCTGCGGAGGCTGGCGTATCCAAGGCTACCCTGTATAACCATCCCCGTTTAAGAGAGCGCATCTCCAGCCTTCGGATGATGCAAAAGCAATCACAGCAGCAGCCCGTTCCTGTTGAAAACATGGATGCAGTTAAGCTTCTGCGTGCTGAAGTCCGGCGATTGAAAAAGGATAAAGAAAATCTCATCCTGCAGCTGCTGGAATTTGAGGAGATAAAAGAGGAAAACCGCAAACTGAGGGACAGGCTGTCATTGCAACCCCGGCAAGAAGTGATTGACAACCGATTTATTCAAAAGCTTCGTGAAAGCAGTTTTGCCGCAATCTCAGGCAGGGCTGAAGCCGAAATTTTACGTCGGTTTGGCGGTGAAACTCTTGGGGTAGAGTCAACTGAGCAGGACTTTTATGAGCAGATTCGGAAAATCATCTCAACGTATTAGACGCGGAGGAATATCTAATGTGTAAAAATCCCTGTAAAACAAGGCGGTTGTTTCGTGTTAGACATCCGCCTCCTAAAGATAAATCATGGACTAAAACTTAATACAATATATCCCAAGA
>CALLZZ010000067.1 GCA_937858235.1 uncultured Clostridia bacterium | reverse complement strand
CGCACCATACAGGACTTCGAAATCGCCACGGCAAAAATCGAGCGGTTCGACGCGATCAACCAGCACCTTCTTACAGTCGTAGATGCGCAGGCTCTTGAGGTCGAGGACGCCAGGAACACACTTGCCTGCATGCTGCTCGACGCCATCAGCGAACTTTCCTACGACGACGCTGACTTCATCATCGATGTCGTGGAGCAGTACCTCAGCCAGATACCAGGCGACGAGGAGGAAAAGAAGAAGATCGTCCGCCGCTACGCCGGACTGATCGTGAACGATATAAAAAAACAGATTTACGCACACATGGACAGAAAGACGCAGGACGTCCACATCGTCCAGAAGGATCTCATTGTCTTCCGGAAGTTCGTCAAGAGCGTGAAGAAGGACGGTCAGGTACGCTACGACAAGCCGTTCACGGACAAGAGCAATATAAAGAAGTATCTCTTCACGGGATACAAAAAGTCGTATTATCCGGCGAACGCCTTCGACAGCGATACGGAAAGATTGTTCTCCATCATCCTCGAGGAGGATCCGGATGTGATCCGCTGGATCAAGCCGCCACTGAACCAGCTCGGCCTGTTCTGGAAAGCCGGTCAGCAGTACAACCCCGACTTCCTCGTGGAAACCACGACTGGGAAATACATGGTCGAGGTCAAGGCACTCAACGAAATTAATAATGAAGAGGTTGTTTCCAAGGCACGTGAAGGCATCAGATGGTGCAGCTTCGCCACAACCGCCGATCCGGACCACAAGACATGGGAGTACCGCCTGATATCCGACGACAACATTCATCCGGGAAACACCTGCAAATATACACTCGGAACCGCGCACCCAATCAAGGAGGAAGACTAAATGGCTGACAGATTCAAGTATGCCGAGGTTCGGCAGAAAATCATAGACGCAATCAGAACCGACCTGATCGGTCCGCTTTCTCCGGAGGAAGTGCTGGACGAGAATCCGCGCTACGCCTACCTTGTCGGCATGCTCGAACCGCAGCGTGACGAGAATGCGCCGGACGAAAACGAACAGGAAATCGAAGCAGACATTGATTACGATAAGGATGAGGACTTCACTGCCGGTGAGGATGACGACAACGAGCCGATATCCACCACGAAATTCCAGCTCCCGTCATCCATCGGCATCAGCTTCTATGTTGAAAGCAGCCTTGAAGGTATATGCCTTGATGTGAGCTGGGGTGACTATGCGAAGTCAACCGAGAAAAGAACCGGAAAAGATGAAAAAGAGCATAATCATACGGTTTATAAGAGAATTCCGGAAAAAGAGACCGTCCATGTGAAATTCAGTGATTTCAAGCGGACAAAGGACTATCCGCTTGTACAAGATTCGAACATACATGTCCACATTTCAAGGATTCCTCTGAATACCGGATACTCTCTCGTCACTGCCTATGTCGTGAACAGGAGAAGCAATCCGTCCAATGATGTCGAAGGGCCGATGTTCCAGGTCGGACTCAAGGCACACGCCGAGGACGGCTCTGACGTATTTATTGCAGAGCATATCTGCCGGAATATTCTCTCGTCTGATGAGTTCTACTTTGAACAGCGCCCGATCATGGGACGCGGCAGAGGATGTGCCGCCGTATGGGGAAAGACGGAAAACGGAAGAACCGACTACGTGGAGTCCGCATTCATTCCGGAATATGAATATCCGGGCGTCAGCTCCGCGTTGGAAGGCTTCTCGGATACATACTTCTCGACATCGAAGATGGCGGCAAAGGGTAAGAAGGCAGAAACAATACAGAAGCTGAACACGCTCGCCGACTCATACGAGAAGTGGATTGACAATACGCTTGCAGGCAGCTCCAGAATGAATGACCCGGAATTCAGAGAGAAAATCGGAAATACTGTGATCGACCACTGCCGGGATGTCCTGCGCAGAATCCGGGATGGTATTCACATCATTGAGACGGATGACGTTTCCTTTGAGGCTTTCAGCTTCATGAACAGCGTGATTTACATGCAGAACAGCATCAAGAATTACGCGAAGAAGCACGGCAAGGGAATAGAATGCAGCTTCAGGGATTTTGTAGATCCGAGGAATGCAAAGAATGAATTTGCGTGGAGGCCTTTCCAGATCGCTTTTATCCTGATGAATCTGAAGGGAATCGTGCATTCCGAGGACCCTGAGCGCGAAATCGTCGATCTGCTCTACTTCCCGACTGGCGGTGGAAAGACGGAAGCCTATCTCGGACTCATGGCATTTACAATCGCCAACAGACGTCTGAGAGCTTCAGATTCCGACAAGTATAACCGTGACGGAGGTGTTACCATCATTCTCCGCTATACATTGCGTCTTCTGACGACGCAGCAGCGTGACAGAATCACAAAGATGGTTGTTGCTGCCGAACTGGTCAGAAGAAAGGAGTATCCGAGGTATGGGAAAGAACCCATCAGCATTGGCTTCTGGGTTGGCGGTCAGGTGACACCGAACAGGTTTGAAGATCTGAAAGAGAAGCCGGACCGGCCTTACGAGGCAAGGAACCAGAGAAATCTTATATACAAGCAGCTTCTCACGTGCCCATTCTGTGGGAAACCTCTGACAAAGGATGAATTTTACATTGATCCTGACAAAAAGTCCGTGGAAATATACTGCTCTGATGAACATTGTCAGTTCTACAAATATCCGAAGGCCGGAGAACGTATTCCGATTCCGGTCTACCTGGTGGACGAGGAGATCTACGCGAAATGCCCGACAATCATTCTCTCGACAGTAGACAAGTTTGCAAGGCTCCCTTGGGACGTAAATACAAACTCCCTGTTCGGACGGGTTAACCGAAAGTGCAGCCGTGATGGTTACATTGCAATCGGTGCTGAACACCCGAAGCATAGAAAGACAGATAATCTTCCCGCTGCGAAAATTGCAAATGTGAAGCCGTTCCTTCCGCCGGAACTGATAATCCAGGACGAGCTTCACCTGATTACCGGACCTCTCGGAACAGTATATGGTGCTTATGAAACCATCATCGAGGACATGTGTACACATGACGGAATCAAACCGAAATACGTGGTTTCCACTGCGACGATAAAGAATGCGGACAACCAGGCGAAAAGTCTGTATGCCAGAAAGAACACGACGCAGTTCCCGCCGAATGGATTTGAAATCGGTGACAGCTTCTTCATACGTGAAATTCCTGTTGAAGAAGATCCATTCAGGAAGTACGTCGGAATATGCGCTCCCGGACAGTCCGTGAAGACTGCCCTCCTGAGAACATACGCAATCATTCTGCAGACAGTCTATCAATATTCTCTGCAGGATGAGTACAAGGACGTAATCGACCCGTACTACACCCTGATCGGATATTTCAACAGTATCCGCGAACTCGGCGGTGCGGTACGACTGCTGCAGGACGATATTCCAGCCAGAATCAAGAGGATTCAGAAACGTTATGATCTTAAAACGCGCAGATACCTGAACCGAAATGTGGAGATTACCTCCCGTATGTCCTCTTGGCAGATACCGGAGAAACTCAATCAGCTCGAATCGCCGTGTACGTCCCGAGACTGCTTGGACACAGCCGTAGCTACTAACATGATTGCCGTCGGTATGGATGTTGACCGTCTCGGGCTCATGGTTGTGACAGGTCAGCCGAAGCAGAACTCTGAATACATTCAGGCAACGAGCCGTATCGGCCGTGCGCATCCTGGCCTTGTCGTAACGCTGTATAGCGCCTACAGGCCACGCGACTTGTCTCATTATGAGAATTTCACGGGTTATCATGCTCAGCTTTATCGCTTTGTTGAAGGTACAACCGCCACGCCGTTCTCCGCAAGGGCACGCGATCGAGTCCTTCATGCACTTGTCATTTCCGCAATAAGACTTCTTTACCCGGAAATGGCAAACAACGAGGATGCCAGAGCTATCGGCTTCCTGTCTCAGGAACAGATTGATGCCGTAAAGGACATGATTCTGGATCGGATAAAAATAGTCAAGCCATCGGCAAGAGAAGACGCGGGCGAAGAAATAGACCAGTTTATCGGCTGGTGGAAACGAAAGGCGGCTGAAACCATGCCCCTGTTCTACAGGGCCGACCCGAAGCAATACAACATTTTGATTAATCCTTATGACAAGCCACACGAGGATAACTACAAGCCCACGCTTCAGTCAATGCGCGAAGTTGAGAGTGCAGCAAACATGTACTATTACACGGAGGAATAATATGGCTGGATACGACAATAACAAACTTGGCGAGCTGCGTCCGAACCAGATCATCACAACCTTCGGTCCGGGCTCGGTTGTTGACGCAGTCAAGGATTCCGTGACCATTCTGGATATCCCGTACTGGAAGGATAAGGGAAAGAAAATCATAGACGGGCGTCTTGCTTCATATCTTAACGTCGACTGCTTTTACATGCCGAGAACCAGTTTCGCGCATGACATCCCGGTCGTCACTTTTCCCTACTGGCATGTCTGCTCAAAATGCGGAAGACTCTTCGATGCGAGAGAGATAATCAACGCAAATCTTGAAAAATATATGAAGTTTGGTGTCAACTGTCCTGATTGTAACTGGCATGCATATCCAGCGCGTTTCATCACAATCTGCGAAAACGGACACATGGCTGACTTCCCTTGGAAGTGGTGGGTTCACCGTGGAGATACCGACTGCAACGGCAGGCTGAAGATGTACTCCATCGGAAATACATCCACTCTGGCGGATATGTGGGTGGAATGCTCCTGCGGCGCAAAGAGGAGCATGAGCGGAGCCACGCAGGCGCAGAACTTCGAAGGACTGTCATGCAGCGGTATGCACCCGTTCCGACCGCACAGCAGGCGTGAGCATTGTGAAAAGCCGGTCATCCCGTCACAGCGTGGCGCATCGAATGTGTACTTTGCCGTCACCAGAAGTGCCATATCCATTCCGCCTTGGATCAATCCTCTGTACAACCTGGTTGATGAACATCTGCGGGATATCGAGTTGCTCAAAGATGTGCTTGGAGAACAAGAAGGCCTCGACAAGGCTTACGAGAAGTTCTTCACTTCCTTTACCCGTGAGGAATTCGATGAAGCCTATGAGCGACGCATGAGCAATATCAAGGAATTCACGGAAATCAAGCTGATGGAGTACCAAGCGATAACTCACCACAATGATCCGACCTATCAGTCCAATAAGAAGCATTTCAAGGCTGAGGAAGATCCGCTGCCGGAATACTTCAAACGCTACTTCAAGCGAATCATCCGCATCACAAGACTGCGTGAGGTACGGGTGCTTCTTGGCTTCACACGGGTTGATGCACCTGATCCGGATGCGGATGAACAGCCGAACGTCGTATACCTGACAAAAGGCAGGGATGAACGCTGGCTTCCCGCCGTGGAAGTAAATGGCGAAGGAATTTTCATCGAATTCAACAGGCAGACACTTGCTGAATGGCTGGAAAAGCCGAAGGTCAGGGAAATCTCGGAAAAATACGCCGCCTCCTACAGGGAATACTGTGAGTCAAAAGGCTGGACGATAAAGACGGACCGGGATGCGGTTTATGTTCTCATGCACACGTTCTCGCACCTCCTCATCAAGCAGATGGCAATGTCGTCAGGTTATTCTTCCTCTGCAATCAGGGAGAGAATCTACTTCGGGGACAACATGGCGGGCGTACTGCTCTACACAGGGAGCTCTGACAAGGAAGGTTCTCTCGGAGGTCTTGTGGAGCTCGGTACGGCAGACCAGATGACGAACCTCATGCGGGACGCGTTCCAGGAAGCCCTGGTCTGCACAAACGACCCGGAATGCATGAACACTCTTCCAGCCGGTAAGAACTCAAATGGAGCCGCATGCCATTCGTGCTGCATGATTTCAGAAACCGCATGCGAGAACGGGAACCGCATGCTTGACCGGGGACTCGTGGTTCCACTTGCAGGACGCGAGGAAACCTCGTATTTCAGAAAGCTGGTGAATGAGCTGTGCCAGGTGGAGATTTAAAAAGAGAAATACTGCTGAACACCATCAGGGCGGACGCCGCCAATGGTACCGACAATGCCACTGACATACTGCGCAGACAATATCCTGGCTTGTCATCGGAAGATTGCGAGGAAATAGCTGAGACAATCCAGGCTGCTCTGACCACAGAAAGCACTGACAAGGTCTCTCTTGTCGTGACCGCTCCGCCGTCATTCAGAATTAATGCAAAGCCGACGATGACCGTTGTCCAGTCCATGCTCGAAGGAGCGAAAAGGAACATCCTGATAACGGGATACTCCTTTTCCTCATATTTCTCCGAGCTGACAGACACCATCGTCGATAAGAGTCAGAGAGGCGTGTTCGTCAAGTTCTTTATCAACAACGTCGAGAAACAGCCGGATGTCGACAAGCTGCTCAGATACAAGGGTCACTTCCTCAGGATATACGACTACAGCAATGAGGAAGACAAGATGGCAGCTCTGTACGCGAAGGTCATTTCTGTGGATATGAGGCAGACGCTGATAACATCAGCGAATCTGTCATACCACGGACAGCAGGGAAACATCGAACTTGGAACGTTGATTGAATCAGAGCGTACAGCCAAACAGCTTGACGAAGTGATGACGCAGCTTATATTCAGGAAGATATTCAGAGAGGTGTGAAACGCGGAGGTGATGCCGGTGTCGGACGTTTTAACAAAGGAACAGCGGCATCTCAACATGTCGCATATACATGGAAAGGATACGAGACCTGAGGAAATTGTCAGGAAGTACCTGTTCTCGAAGGGATACAGATACCGCAAGAACGACAGCAGATATCCCGGCAAACCGGACATCGTGCTTCCGAAATATCATACTGTGATTTTTGTACACGGCTGCTTCTGGCACAGGCATCCCGGATGCAGATACGCGACAACGCCGTCCACGAACCGCGAATTCTGGCAGAAGAAATTCGACCAGAATGTTGCCAGAGACAGGAAGGTACAGGAGCAGCTGCAGGCAGACGGCTGGAACGTGATAGTCGTCTGGGAATGTGAACTTTCAAGAAAGGCTGACCGCAAAGACAGACTTCAACGCCTCGAGCAGAAAATCAGAGAGATATAAGAAGAAAGGGCAAAAGCAACAACTGATGAAGACAAATGGCAGGCAGCTTACAGAACCCATGAAGGAGGTAGACAGCGGTGCTGCCCAGCTTCCTGACTTCCAGCGTGGCTGGGTGTGGGATGACGGACGCATCCGTGCGCTGATTCTGAGCGTCATCCACAACTACCCTGTAGGCGCAGCAATGTTCCTCGAATACGGCAATGAAAACATTCACTTCAAGCACAAGCCGATCGAGGGTTCACCGG
>CALLZZ010000066.1 GCA_937858235.1 uncultured Clostridia bacterium | reverse complement strand
AATCCTCCTGTCCGAGCGACCAGATCGCGATTCCGCGGAGTCCCCAGTGGTACGCTGCCTGATTCGCCCAGTAGACGAGCGAGTCCACGTCCTGATAGTAGAGGATGGAAAATCCGTCCGCGTCGCCGAGGAAGAGCCGCGATATCCAGATGTCGATGTCCTTCGGCGTGACCGTAATCGTATAGTCGTTTCCGCATTCGAGGTCGAGCTGCGCGGAGTGGTAGAACTCGTAGTCCATTGAAATGGAGTCGGACCTTGTCGCGGATTCCTCAATATCCGCAGTCAGCGTGAACACCTGAAACTCCTCGTCCCAGGTGACGTTGCTTCGACTGATTCTGCCGTACTGTGTAACCGAACCGTCCGGGAAGGTGACATCGAACCGCTCATAAGGCTCATAGGTCCATGCGTCGCCCATACGGAGCAGTTCACAGACTGTTCTCTGGTCGGACTGGTATCCTGCGGTTCCTCCTGAGAATCCGCTGACCGTCGTCGTGAACCTGAGCGCGTTGGACGCGCCGGAATAGACGCGCACGGTACTGCCTCTGATCCGCATTTCGATGGTGTAGGTTGTCGGATCAGTTCTCAGATCGGATGATGGCGTCTGCTGAATCGGCTGCGAGTAGCTGCCGAGCTTGGTGCTCCCGTTCCACAGCTCCACGGCCTGACTGTTGTAGTTCAGGCAGCAGAAAAGACTGCCGCAGAAGATTCCCGCCTTGCCGGTGCTTCCTGCCGGAAACGCGAGACGCGCCCGAAGGTGGATGTCCTTGAATCCGTCGTAGTTCCACGCAAACTGTCCGCTGCCGTCAAGCTGTGAATAAACGCGGTTCTCGGAATATTCATCCGAACGCCAGACCTTCCACGAGCCGGATATGATGTTCCAGTACCCGGTGTCGAGCATGCCGTAGTCCTCGAAATCCTCGTACCAGATGAGCGCGGAGTCAGGCTTGCGGCGCAGGACCTCGGTTGTGAGCTTGAAGCCCTTGTCCGGCTGGCATTCGTTCCCGTCCACGTCGATAAAGTGGCGCGGAGAAAGCATGAATGAAGCAGCTCCGGCGGACGGTTCCTCACTGAAAGTAGAACAGACACGGAACCCGTAGAACTGCACGCCTTTCACATCAACTGAAACCGTGATTGTGTGTGTTCCGACTGACAGAGATATACCATCGGCAAGACTTGCCCAGAAGGTACTGCGCCAGTACGGCCACCAGAGCCGCGACTCGGTGAAATGCTTCTGCGTTCCGTCAATCGACACATAGATGCCGTTCTTGTCCCAGAAGGGATAGCAGAGCCGGACGGCGATATCATAGGTTCCAGCACTTGAAACCGAAAAGCTGTAGGTTGCTTCGCCCTTGTCGCCCATGACCGCGATGCCGTTCTCTGAGGAGACAATGCCAGTGTAGCTATCCGGCGTTCCGTCATGATCCACGTAAATCGTGCCAAACGACGTCTTCTGCGTTTTGCTGTAGGCGGTGAGGTACCTGCGCCGGTTGTATGTTCCGTCCATCAGCGGATAGTCGTAGCTCGAAGCGTCCTGCCCTTCCGCAAAGTCGTAGACCTGAGGAAAGGCGTAAGGCACATTGTTGTAGTCGTCCCAGTACGCGAGGATCGGAATGAACGGCTGCGGTGCGGCGTCGTCCGTGAAGTTGTATTTGCCCGTCATCCAGTTTTTTGCGGCGTAGTAGGTGTTGGACGTTCCGCGATAGCTCTTGCCGAGGTTCTCCGGCGTATCGTAAATCTGCCAGTTCCAGCCGTAAGCCGGAAGTCCCATGAACACCTTGTCCGGCTTCATCGCGGTGACCACGTAATCGTATATGCCGTCAAGCCAGTCCTTCGGAGAGACAGGCCCCGGAGCGCTTCCGGCCCACGCCATTCCATAACTCATTATGGCCGCGGTATTGCAGTATGGGTTCAGGTCGGCATATACGCACCAGTTCTCTCCGCCGACCGAGCCGTTGACAGAGTTCATTCCGGGAAGACAGATGTTGACCTTCTTCGAAGAATCGTAGTCTTTGACTGCGTTCCAGATGTTGCGGAACATGGCTGTGGATTTTGCGTGCGTGGAGTAATCGCCACCTCGCTCAAGGTCGATGTCGACTCCAGCGCACCACGGATACTTCTCCATGATCCGCACCAGCTCGGTGAGGAACTTATCCTGCGCTCCGTCGGTATTCTCCCGGAGAGCTGTGAAGACGCTTGATGTGCCGTCGTTGCGGACCGTTAGCAGCCATGTGATGTGCGGATACTTATTGATATACGTCAGCATGTCGCTGATGGCCACGCCGGATTCGGTTATCGTTCCGGTCGCGTCGACCTTAAAAGAAAAGAGACCTACCTGCGAGAGGCGGTCTCCGTAATTCTTCAGCGCGGTGTACATGCGGGCATTTCCCATGAACGTCCAGACCATGCACTTGCGGCCTTTGAGAATATCCAGACTCATATCACATCACCATCCTCCATCTCCTGAAACTCCACATACAGCCGTGCCGACTTCTTCTCCTCGACAGTCACCGGGTGCTTGCTGTCGCCCGCGGCGGAGTACTGGAAGAAGCCGTCTTTGTTTGTGGCAGTTCCGTTTTTCAGGCACTTTCGGCTTGAAGCGAGAATGTCAAGTTCGTCGCCAGCTTTCGCGGAATCCGTGAATGTTGCCTTGTGCGCTCCGGCACCGAGGGCAAGTGAAACGCTCCCGGCTTTCATGTTTTGATTCGGATAAATCTTCCAGTCAAGTCCGGTCGATGTCTTGCCGAGGTTGAAGATGATGCAGGTCGCGCTGCCGCGTACGATGCCGTTGAAGAACCGTTTTCCCGTGACTGCGTATTCGTCGCCGGTAGCGTACTTCTTTTGCGTTGTCTCGGTGTTAACGACATACCCGGACAGCATTGCGCCTTCCTGCAGCATGAGGTCGGTGAACCAGACGGTTCCAGTGCAGTTGGCGACCATCAGCTTGACAGTGACGCTGACAACTCGTTTCTTTTCCTTCTTATCAATCGTTTCTGTAAAGCGTGTGAATATCAGCATATCAGTCACCGTCCTGCGTCCACTGAATCTCTGAAACGTGTCCCACCCAGCCGGTCGCAATGGAGCCGCCCTGCAGGAACATGTCGGTTATGTATATCGTGCCTGTGCAGTCGGTCACGCAGACGCGAATGCGGATCTTCTTGACTCGCCCGTTCTGAGGGCTGACCGCTTGTGCAACATGAGTAAAACTCGCCATAGCAGCCTCCTTAAATCAGATCGATGAACCGCGTCTCGGTCGTGCCGTCCTCATACTCGAAGGTCACCTCTACGCCGACCTGTCCGTTGTCGCCCATCTTGAGATCATCGGACGCGATCTGGCAGGAGAAGGTGTAGCTGTCGCGGTTTGCCGGAGTGACGGTCTGCGTCAGGCTTTTCGTCGTATTGAGCGCTCCTTCGCACTTGAAGGATGCCGTGCCGGATACGCCGTTTTCAGTATCGACTTCAAAACCGGAGTTCTCCCAGTAGTTGAGACCTGAATCCGCGCGGGAATTGCGCAGGTGGTTGAACGGCACGAGGTCTTTCATCTCCTGGCTGTCGACGAGGTCAGCGCCGGAGAGCATGTCCGCTGCGGCGTCCCACTGCGAGGAGGAGTCGCCGAGTTCCCTGAGTGTGGTGGACAGCTCCAGAACAGTATTCCACGGCTCGAGCAGGTTGTATTCCCGGCGGACGATGCGCGTCTTGACGCTGATGTTCAGTTCATCGTCTTTTACCGTCACGATGTCGCCGAGCTTCCAGCTTTCGTGTTCATAGCCTGTCAGCACAGACAAATCCATCGCGTTCAGCACATAGGAAATCCTCGGCGCGGCGTAATCCGCAAGCCGCATCTCGGCGTACTCCAGCATCTGATACGGATTCGTGAAGTTCGAGCAATCCAGAGTAGAAACTCTTATCTCGTTCGTGTAGGTCGTGTCCTCCACATATTCCTTGCCGTCGTTGATGGACGCGAACGTCATGCCGTCCTTGCCGTAGGCATAGAGCCGGGTGATAAGGCTCTGCGTGTCGATCACGCGCTTGATGGACTTCATGTTCTTCTTGTAGCAGAACAGCGCTCCGGAGTCCGTGCCGCTGAACGTCAGCAGGCTCACGGTCTTGTTGGCGTTGTCGAAAATCAGATCGCCGCCATGCAGGTCCTGCACTTTCCGCAGAATCGCCAGAGCGTTCTTCTCCTGACAAGTCCATGTACGCTTGGTGCGCTTATTGACGGTTCCGACCGTCCAGCCGGTGTCCTGCAGTGCGTACGCCATCGGCACGTCAGCGGTATCCGCGTTGAAGGTGATCTCGGCTTTCTTGGTCGAGAATCCAAGGTCATAGAAGGCAGCCTCGGCATACACCGAGGTAATCGCCGTTCCCTGTTCGTTTTTCTCGTCCGTAATCGTCCGAATGCGGTAGGTGTCATCGCCGACCTTGACCTGCTTCTCGTTCTCCAGATACTTGCGCTTCTCGTCCCGGAAGGGCAGGTTGAACTCGAGCGTGTCGATGCCGTTGATCTCGCCCGTGATGATCACGTCATAGGCGTTCTCAAGTACGGCTTCCGCGTTGCCGTTCAGATCGAGAACGGTCAGTAATTTCTTGTCCGCCATGCAATCACCTCCATCTGCTGCGGGCCTGTATCGTCAGTTTCTTGAATGCGGATTCGCCGGGCGTCGACAATGCGATGCTTTTTACCGTTGGCGTTGCCGATGAATCCGCTGTGGCAAGCGTCAGCCGGAACTTGATGTACTTTGCGGAATCCGACTGCACGGTGTTGTCTGCACCAAGCGCCGTCCAGTTATTCCATGTCGTGAAATCGTCCGATGTGGAAGTCTCGACCGTCACGCTTGTTCCTGTTGGTGTATCGGCTGTCAGAGTGACGTAGCATTTCCCGGTTATCCCGTATTCCACTGCGGCGGTCGTGAAATATCCGCTTGTCGCGTAGGCTCCGCTTGAGGCCTTGAGTGTGACCGCATTTTCTGTCGTCAGCCCGTCGACATCTGCCGTGGAATCCGCGGCGTTGCAAGTGAGGGATTCCTGAAACCAGAGCGCGATGTCATCTGCAGTCAGGCTGGAATCGCAGCTGAGGAACCAGTCGTCGAAATTCCCGGCGTACCAGTAGGTGTCAGCGTGCATTCCCCAGATGAGGTCTGCTGTGCAGGAGCGGTTGAGTTCTCCCGTGAAGCTGACCGCGTCGGATACCCATACCTCGCCGGAACTTCTGCTGCCAAGCACATACTGCGCGGTCTTGTCGTCCGGTTTTATCACCGCCGCGATAAAGTACCACAGTCCGTTGGTGAGCGTGAACGACGGCGTAAAGTCCTGATCGAGGATCAGTGTTCCTGACGAGTTGTACAGCATCAGGCGCGGCTTGCCGGAATGCAGCGACAGGTAGAATATCGGGTTGCCGCTTCCCTGACGGGTGTTGAGCAGCGGGCAGAACGTGTTTCCGACTGAGTAGGTCGTGGGCATGAACCATCCGCCAACCGCTATTGTCTTTCCAATCGAGGAAAACATCGTTCCGTCGTTTGAAACCTTGAGATAGGTTTTCTCGCTGGTCGGGTTGTTGATATTCATGCGGAAAGACCTGCCGAGATGTCCCGCCTGCAATGAAGCGGTGGTTCCGCTCCATCCGCTGATAGATGCCTTCCTATCTTTTCCTGATGAATCCGCAAGGCATGTGTCCGAGTCCGGCGCGGATTCGTTGAACCGCCACAGGCCGTCTGCTCCCCAGGAATCCGGCACCTGCCCGGTGAACTTGTCCTGCGAGTTCAGTGCCTGCAGCGTGACTTCTGTGGTGCTGTCGGCTTCAATCGTGATGGTGTTCGCGCCGACCTTGAGCACCGGGAAGTTCAGGTTCTCGAGGAGCGGCAAGCCGTTTCGGAGCGTGTTGCCGTCCGCGTCTGTGACCTTTGCCGTCATCAGCGAGGAATCAATGACAAGCACCTCATTCTCCGAGAGGACGCCGTTGATCTGCAGCTGACTGCCGTTCGTGGTGATGACCGCGTTCTTGCCCTTGGCAAGGTCAGCGACAAGGGAGTAAATCGGCAGGGAGTCGGCGTTGCCGAGACTGCGGTTTATGGAAAATTCTCCTGTCTCGGTTATCTCATACGTTTCGTCATTCTCCGCGTAGGCATATGGGTCTGGACACAGGAACGTGAGGTCGAAGGTGCAGGAGTTCCGCACAGCCTTCTCGAAGGAGAATCCGCTCTCAAGCCTTGCCCGGTAGACGCGGTCCGGCTCCTTATCGAGAATCAGATCACACAAACCGATGTCCGGGTTGAGCCACGCGATAATCTCATCCTTCCGCGCGAGAAAGTCCTCGTCGGCCTTGCCCGGCGGGATGAAGCAGGAAATCTCTATCTTGCGTTCGCCGATGGTCTCGCCGAAATCGAACGAGCCCTCGCGTCCGGGAACGGTGATCGTGTTGTTCGTGAAGTCCGGCATGCGGTTTTCCTTTGTCATCCTCGTTGCCAAGCCGAAGCTCTGGCTTGTTCTGCCGTTAAATTTGAATCCCATTAGATTACCGATCCTTTCGCGCGTCTGCTGCCGACAAGCAGGGTGTTGAGCTGCTGAGAAATCTTGCGGATGTCGTCGTCGCTTCTCACGCTCATGGTTTCGATATTGATAAGCGGGCCGGAGTATCCGGCGTTCTCGCTGACGGCTTCCTTTATCATGTTCCGCAGGCTGTTGACGCCGACCACAGCTTCATCGCCAGCTTCGCCTCCGCCAAGGAGCGTGTTGCCGGACTGTCCGAATATGGTCGCGTCCTTCAAGATCATGCCGCCTTCCATCGCCTTCTTGTACCAGGAGACGGAGAAGTGCGGAATGCTCGGCGGGTTCAGACTGAACTTGCCCGAAACACTGAAGTGAGGCAGCTTGATTTTCGGCAGTTCCCAGTGAAAGTTGAACACATTCTTGAGCTTGCTCACGATCCCGGAAACAAAGCTCCAGATGCCGTTGAACACAGATGAGAAGGTGCTCTTGATGCCGTTCAGGATTCCCGACAGCGTGCTCTTGATTGCGTTGAAGACGGAGGTAATGCCGGACTTCATTGTGTTCACGACACTCATCACGGCAGATTTAATTCCGTTCCAGATTGAGGTTGCCACGGATTTCACGCCGTTGAATACGGTCGATGTGACAGTCTTTATCCCGTTCCACGCGGTCGTCACAGCGGTTTTGATGCCGTTGCAGACGGTTGTGATTACAGTCTTTATCGCATTCCATATTGTCGTGACAACAGTCTGGATTGCCGTGAGAACCGTTGTGATGACCGTCTTGTAGATATTGAAGTAGGTTGTCACCACAGCCTGAATTGCGGAGAAAATCGTGGTAAAGAATGTCTTGATTCCATTCCATACCGTCTGGATTACCGTGCTGATCGCATTCATCACCGTCGTAACCACATTCTGTATCCCGTTCCACGCGCCGGACAGGAAGCTGCTGATTCCATTCACCGCGGAAGTGAACACTCCTGAAATAGCCGTCCAGATCGTCACAAAGAAGTCCTTGATAGCAGTCCAGACGGTGACCGCGACCTCCTTGATGTTGTCCCATAGGTTGATCCAGAAGTTTCGGAAGCTCTCGCAGTTGTTCCACAGGTATATGAACGCCGCGACCAGCAGACCGATTGCCGTGATGATCAGACCTATCGGATTTGCCGCCATGGTCGCGTTGAGAGCGGTCATGCCTGTTTTCACAACATTGATGGCCGAGACTATCTTTGGCGCAAGTGTCATCAAGGCTCCGACGCCGGTCGCCATTTTGCCGACCACAATCAGCACCGGGCCGATAGCCGCGACGATTGCCGTGATGGTCAGGATCATTTTCTGTGTCGCCGGGTCCATGTCCATGATGGCGTTCATCACGCTGATGATTTTCTCCATCAGGTTCTGAAATGCCGGAGCGACCGCCTGCCCGATGGTGACCGTCAGCACGTCGAAGGTGGATTTGAGCTGTTCAATTATGCCGCCGGTGCCGCTCATCAGAGCGTTACTCATGTTCTCCGCAGAGCCGCCGCACTCATCAAGCGCGGAACGAAGGGACGATACTTCCGATGGCGAGGTCTGGATCAGCGTCAGCCACTTGGACATCTGGTTCTTGCCGAAGATATTAGCGGCTGCCTCCAGCTTTTCCTGATCGGTCAGCCCGGAGAAGGCGGAGTTCAGGTTGGCCAGCACCGTCGGCATGTCCTTGAGCGTGCCGTTCTCGTTGAAGATGGCGTAGGTCTGCCCGGTGGAAAGTCCGAGCTGATCCATTGCCGTCGCGCCTTCCTTGGCGGGAGAAGCGAGACGCGCAAGTCCTGTTTTCAGAGCGTTTGCGCCCTCGGAACCTGAAATACCGGCGTTGCCGAACACATCCGTAATCGTTGCGAGGTCCTTCACATCCCATCCGACGGTTTTGCAGATAGGACCGGCGACGGACATCGCTTCGAAAAGCTCCGATGTTGTGGTATTGGCCTGAGCCTGTGCCTTGGCAAGAACGTCGGCATAGTTTGCTGCTTCCGAGGAATCCGCGCCGAACATCTTCATGGCGTTGCCGAGTCCGGAGGTGGTTTCCGACAAATCGGTGCCAGTGCCTGCGGCGAGGTTCATGGCAGGCGTCAGCATGTCGGTCGCTTCTTTGGCGGTGAAGCCCTGACGGGCGAAGTTCAGCGTCGCGTCCGCAGCGTCCTGCATGCCATAGACGGAGTTCTTGGCGGACGTTCCGATCTGATCCCACAGGCCTTCGAAGTCCTCCGCGGAGTTTGCCGTGTCGCCCATGGTCTGCTTGACGAGGTTGAACTGCTTGTCGACGTCGCCATAAGCGGTAACGGCAGCAGTCGCGCCAGCCACAACGGGAGCGGTGAAGCCCATCGTCATCTTTGTCCCGGCGCTCGAGAGCGATTCGCCCACAGACTTGACCTTCTCGCCAGCCGCCGCTATCTTCTGCGCGGAGACGGAGCCGAAGTTCTCATATTCCTTTGTCAGGCTTTTGAGATCCTGCTCGGTTTCGACGATTTCCCTCTGGAGCGCGTCGTATTGTGACTGGCTCATGTCGCCATTAGCAAGAGCCGCATCCGCCTGCTTTGCCGCTTCCTTGAGCGCTTCGAGACGCTCCTTGGTAGCGGCGATTTCCGTCTGCAGGCCTTTCTGCTTCTGGGAGAGGAGTTCCGTGTTGCCGGGATCGAGCTTCAGGAGCTTGTTCACGTCCCGCAGGCTTTTCTGCGTATTCGATATCTGTTTGTCGACCGATTTCAGCGATTCGGTCAGTTTGGTGGTGTCGCCGCCGATCTCGACGGTGATGCCCTTGATTCTGTTCGCCATGCGGATACACCTCCCTTCAAGGCTTTACTTAGATTTATCTGAACTTTTACCCTCCGCCGGTAGCAGAAGCATGCATGAATTGTTATCCTCCAAAGAGGAGGTAGTGCATATGTATAAGACATTTGTTATCGGATACAATCCGAAAGCGCATAAGATGGCCGAGGAGATCGAGAAGAAGGCAAACGAACTCGCACGCGATGGCTACAGAGTTCTTTCGTTCTCCATTACGAACAGCGGGAAAGCCATCATTCTTGCGGACGATGGAAAGGACTCCACATCCCCCGAAGAAAAGTAAATGAAAGATTAAAAGCGATCCATCATTTCCTGTGTCGCGATTTCCGGGTAGTCCCAGTCGTCGTTGCTCATTTCGGCGTACATGTCGTTGACGGTGCCGATGGTCAGCAGGTCAAGCTCCGAGACATGCAGTCCGATCTGCACGCAGCGCAAAAGAAAGAGCGGGGTTGTCATTTCCCGCTCTGTCGCGTGAGGTTTTTTTTAGCGGAAACCTGCTGCTCCGTGTTGATTCCCCACAGTTCGATAATCTGCGGTAGCACCTCATAGATCGAGAACGTATTGAAGCTGTCGAGCCATTCCTCCGGCGTATCCGGCACATCCTTGTCGGCGTGCTTTGCCATCAGCCACGCGATATTCTCGAACAGCTCCAGACTGAACGTATCCAGATTTGAGCTCTTCGCGTCGTTCTCGCTGATGCCTTTCTGCAGCTCATTCAGGTCACGGTAGATGTCCCGGTGGAACTTGTTCCGGTAGAGCCGCGGTATAGCAGCCGATGCTCTGAAAGTCACCGGCTGCCCGTCAATTTCTATTGTCTTTGTAACCGCCATCGCTTACTCCTCCTCGGTTGAATAGCTCGTGCTTGCCTTGGCACCGGATGAGGTGCCGGAGCCTGCCGCGGTGTCGCTCGGCTCGTAGACCTTGTCGTACCAGGCGTTGTAAACGGACTCGGCTGTGTTCGTTCCGGTCTTAACCTTCACAAGCCCTGACGGCAGCGGAGAAACCGTAATCGATAGCGTATCTGTCTGCACCTCGGTCGAGTCCTCCTTGGTCTGGCCGGAAACGGAAGGGCGAGTCGCTGAGCAGTAGTACATGCAGTGGCGGATCTTGCGCTGGTCGCCGGAGAACTCGAACAGGAGCGCGAAATGCTCCGGCT
Source organism: uncultured Clostridia bacterium (assembly GCA_937858235.1). Taxonomy (GTDB): domain Bacteria; phylum Bacillota; class Clostridia; order Oscillospirales; family Oscillospiraceae; genus Onthomonas. The sequence goes on along the minus strand of CALLZZ010000066.1, from coordinate 19,770 downwards.
CCACATCCTTGTTCTCGGCGATGACGCCGTTGGCATCCTCGGTTTCGTGCATAACGTCCGTGAGGAAGCTCTCCGGGATGAGTGCCAGCTCGAAGTCGCCGGAGTACCCGTTGTTGTTCGACACCATGTAATAAACCGTGTCGTCAGCGTAGAACGGCTCGTTGTCGCCCTCGGCGTCAAGGGAAAGACTGACCGCGCCGGGCATCGCCACAGGCGTGCCGAATGTCACCGTTCCATCCTCGGCAAGCGTCGCGATGGCGTAGTGGCAGTTCTTCAGGCCAAACTTGACCTTGTTCTTCTTATTAGCCATATTCTTTAACCTCCAATAATCTGTGTTTGGTAGAGAACCTCGTACATCTTCTCGTCCTCGATCCAGACCTCCGACTTCTCATACGGCAATTCGTGAGAGGTGAGAATGTCCTCGATTTTCGATTCAGTGTCCGGGTCCTTTTTGTCTGTGTAAAGCTCGATGTTCAGCTCGTCGACCTTCTGCCAGACCACGTTGTCCGCGAAAATGTTGTCCGTTCCCGGAAACAGGAAGCAGATGAACGGCGGGTCCGGAGACTCGCCCTCGGCAAAGTGGTCGTAGGCGACGGGAAGTCCGGCTTCCTCGAGCATGGTTACGATCTCGTCATAGTTCATAGGCGTCATCCTTTCAGTTTGGATTCAATCTCGCGCACCAGCTTCTCATTGCCTGCCTGCTCGGCAGGAGCGATATGCGGTCTTGCGGCCACACGGCCTCCGCCGCGCTTGGCGTGACCATGCTCCAGAAGGTGCGCAATCTGATAGCGGTTCCGCGAATGAACCACCATGTCGATGGAGTCCGCACTTTCGCTGACGGTCTTGACCGACCATGACTTCTTGTACTTGCCGGTACGCACAGGAGCGTTCGCCTGAATATCCTTGCGGACGGATTTCGCCGTATCCCTGACCGCATCCTTCATGTCGTCGGCGGCAAGGTCGGCGTATTCCTGCAGGCCCTTCATCACGGCGTCACGCAGGCCGTCAATTGATACCTTCTCGTTCATGTCGTTTTCTCCAATGCGCAGTTGAATTTCAGCGTGTTCTTCTTGTAGCCCATCGGGTTCACATAGGTGATGTTGTACGTTTTGCCTTCCGCGAGAATCCGGTACTTCGTGGAGACGACCTCGGCAAGCTCGGAGCACCAGCGGCAGGTGAAGTTCAGCGATTCCTCCGAGTTGATCACCTCGCCGGAAGTCTCCGAACCGTAGGAGTCCGTACCGACCGTCGCCCAGCACTTGAAGTAGTCTGTCCACGACGCCGTATGGTTTCCGTACTTGTCCGTGGTTATTTCATTCTTCTGGAATGTGACCGGCACACGCATATTGGCGATCTTCATCAAAATCCCTCCTTGCGCACGCCGAACAGAAGCGCCCGGAGCGTCAGATTCAGCTGATTGTGGTCAGCGTCCTCGCGGTGCTCGTACAGGTACGCCACGGTGTAGAGAATGGCAATGCGCATGCGGATGAGGATTTTCTCCTCGCTTGCCTCCCATTCCTCGTCAGAGTAGCGGGCGATGTCCTGAACGGTCGCGGTGGCCGATGTTATGAGATTCTGGATCAGCTCGTCCTCATCGGAAGAACTAACTCGCAGATAGGTTTTTGCTTCCTCAAGCGTTACTTCCATGAGACACCTCCAATAAAAGTGAAGCGGACACCCGTAATGGATGCCCGCCCACAACAAAGCGAAATCAATCAGCCCGCCGCCTTGACGGAAAGACCGCGCACGGCTTCCGGCAGGATCAGCTTGCCATCTACGCGCTCAGACGCGAGGAATCCGATCTGGCCGTTCGCCGCGTAGAGCTCCGACAGGCGCTTGAAGCTGCGTCCCTGACGGTCGGCAATCCAGTAATAGGAGAAGTCTCCGAACAGGATCGGCACATTTCCGGCTGCCAGCTCCGGCGCGTAGATGCTCGTGTGGTACGGACGGTTCAGGATGGTATCCGGCTGACCGGCTACGACGCTCGGCTGCCAGATGTAGTTTCCGTTGCCGTCCTTGATCTTGCGCAGCGCCTTGACGGTGGAGTCGTTGAGAATCCAGACCGCGCGGTTGCGGTAGACAGAACGCAGGGAGTGGAACACGTCCATGATCTCGTCGAAGGTGATGTTCGTATTGGCAATTTCCGTAGTCGCGCCCTCAGTCGCCTTGACCTTGGTGAAGACGCCTTCCGGCTTCTTCTGGCCGTCGCCCACGAGGAATGCCTCCTCCTCGGCAGCGCCGATTCTGCGGGCAAACTCCGTGGAGATGTAGCTCTGCAGGTCGAACACCGAATCGTTCATCAGCTCCTCGGATACCTTGATCGCCGTTCCCAGCTTGTACGCGGAAAGCGTGATCTGGTCGAAGGTGTCGTCGGATTCCGGATAGAGCCCATTCTCCTCCATCCAGCTTGCCGTTCCGTGAGATGCGACAATCGGAATCGTGTGCGTTCCGCTGTCGGTCTGAATGACGTGCGCGAGACTTCTGAAGAAGTTCTCGTCGGTCAGCGCCTGCACCAGCTGATGCTCGTACTCATCCGGTACGAGGTACCCGCCGTTCGCGTCAGTGCCGACTTCGAGTACATTCTGTACGTCGTACCAGTTGCGCTTGCGGATCGAATCCCAGAAGGCGGTCTTGTACGCCTTGGAAGCAATGCCGGGCTTGTCGTCCGGTTCGTCCTTGGCACCGGGCTTGCCGGTGAGCGGTGCGGATGTCGGCGCGGAGAGCATCTTGTCGATCTGCTCCTGTCGCTGCAGGCGCTCGATGTCGTGCGTCAGATCGGTGACTTCCTTTTCCATCTTGTCGTAGGTGGCGGCGTCCTCCGCGGATACGTTGCCGCCGTTATCGGAGTGGGTGTCGAGAAAGTTCTTAGCCGCGTCCCACGCCTTGGCGCGTCTGTCCATGAGTTCCATAATCTTGGTCATAATAATTTCCTCCATTCATTAGTGGCTGAGAAGCGAGAGCCGCTTCTCAAGATCTGCGGCCTTCACAGTCGCTGTTTTCTTTTCAGGTTTACGTTTCGGTATCAGCTTCGAAAGCAGGGAGTCGGTGACGGCCTTGCGGGAGAAAAGCATCTCGATTTCCGTATCGTCGTCAGGCTCCTTGGTGTCGTCATCCGGCTCAGTGCCATCGGTGAAGAGTATCTCGTCGGCGAATCCCAGCTTCTTGGCTTCCTTCGCGTTCATCCAGGTCTCAGCGTCCATGAGCTTGCTGATCTTGTTCCGGGACAGTCCGGACTTGATCTCATAGGCGTTCATGATCGACTCCTTAACCTCGGAGAGCATGTCGATGGCCTTCTGCATTTCTTCCGAATCGCCGATCGCGATGGTCGCGGGATTATGCACCATCAGCATCGCGACAGGGCTCATGCAGACCTTCGTTCCGGCCATCGCGATGACACTTGCCGCCGAAGCCGCGAGTGCGTCGATCTTGACGGTTACGTCATACGGGTAGTCCATCAGCATGTTGTAGATCTGAGCCGCCGCGAACACATCTCCGCCGGGACTGTTGATCCAGAGCGTGATGTTGCCTTCGCCGGAGTTCAGCTCGTCCTTGAATGCCTGCGGCGTAATTTCGTCGCCGTACCAGGTTTCATCGGATATTTCCCCGTCGAGGTAGAGCGTTCGGTCTGAACCGAAGCTGTCCGGCGTTTCGTTTCTGGTCCATCGCCAGAATTTTCTTGTCATAGGGACTTCCTCCTTTCCCGGAGCCGATTATCAGACTCCGATTGTTCCTGTGATTCTGTCTGTTCTTCCTGCGTTTCATCAGGCTGTTCCTCCGTTTCTGTTGAAGCTGATGCTGCGAAGATTCCGGCATCCTCGAGCTTGGTCATGTTGCCGTTGATGAGATACAGGTCGCCGCCCTTGTTCTCCGGAATGCGGTCGAGATTTTCAAGCTCGCGTATGTCGTTTGCCGACATCCATCCGTTCTGCCTTGCAGTGGCGTAGCCGTTCATGCGGCTCTGATAGTCGCCTCTGAGCAGACCGTCCACGTTGAACTTGAAGAAGTAGTCCTTCTTCTCCTCGGGACGGAGCAGTGCTCTGCGCATCGACTGTTCCCAGCGGGATACCCACGGGTCGAGCGTGTACTTTACGAATTCCAGCGACTGCTGCTCGATATTCGAGTAGCTCGATTTATCGAGGTCACCGATCATGTGCGGCGGGATACGGAATATTCTCGCGATCTCGTCTATCTGGAACTTGCGCGTCTCAAGGAACTGCGCCTGCTCCGGGCTGATGCTGATTGGCGTGTATTTCATGCCTTCTTCGAGCACTGCGACCTTGTTGGAATTGGCAGAGCCGCCGAAGGCTGAGTTCCAGCTTTCACGGACTCGCTCCGGATCTTTGACCACGCCGGGATGCTCCAGAATGCCGCCCGGCGTCGCGCCATTGGCAAAGAACTTACTGCCGTACTCCTCGGTGGCAATGGCAAGCCCTATGGCGTTCTTGGCCATCGCAATCGGCGAGTAGCCGACTAAGCCGTCGAAGCCGAGACCGGGAATATGCAGCACATCCATCGGAGACAGCCTTACCAGACTGCCGTTCATCGTGTGCGCCTCATCGGTCGAGGTCTGGTATTCGTAATAAAGCTGGCCGTTTTCGTCGCGGTCGACCGTCATGCGGTTTGGCATCAGCGGGTAGAGAGCCACGACTTCGCCTTTGCCGTTGCGGATGATCTGCGCGTAGGCATTGCCCCAGAGGAGCAGGTGCGTCATGAGCGTCTCGCGGAACACGAAGCTCGTCATCTCCGGATTCGGCTCGTCGTGCAGCAGCTCATAAAGCGGATGGTCAATGGCTTTCTCCTTCGAGCCGTTATCGGTGTAGCGATACAAGTGCAGCGGCAGGCCCGCGATTGCTTCCGAGAGGATTCGCACGCACGAGTAGACCGCCGTCATCTGCATGGCGGAGCGTTCCGTCACAGCTTTGCCGGAAGTGGTGCCTCCGAAGAAGAAGCGGTAACTACTCCCGGCGGTTGAATCTTTGGGAGCGTCTCGTCCTCTGAACCATCTGTTGAAAATGCTCATATCAAGTCCTCCATTTGATTAAGGGCCTCCCGCAGAAGCAGGAAGCCCATGATTGCTATCAAAAACATGCATTTGTACCTCAGATAAAAAGAATTCCGCGGCTGTCATAGACAGAAGCGGTGTTATCATTGCCCATTCGTATTGCCCGGTCGAGCGCCATGATCGTGGCGATTGCGCCGTCGATCTTCTCCGTGGATTTCTCCTTGTCGGCCTTAATGTTGCCCGCCGGATCGGTTCGGATGAAGATGTTGTCCATCATCCAGCGGAGCACCGGATGGCCTCCATGTGCTATTCGTTTCTCCAAGACCAGCTTCATCAGCTCCTTGGTCGGCGGAGACATGTCCTTGAAGCCCTGTCCGAAGGGAACGACGGTGAAGCCCATGCCCTCGAGATTCTGCACCATCTGGACGGCTCCCCAGCGGTCGAATGCGATCTCGCGGATGTTGAACCGTTCGCCGAGGTTCTCGATGAACTTTTCGATGTATCCGTAGTGGATGACATTGCCCTCGGTCGTTTCGAGGACGCCTTGTTTCTGCCAGAGGTCGTAGGGAACGTGATCGCGCCGGACGCGCAAATCCAATGTGTCCTCCGGCACCCAGAAGTATGGGAGAACCACATATTTGTCGTCCTCATCCTGCGGCGGGAAGACCAGCACGAACGCTGTAATATCCGTCGTGGATGACAGGTCGAGTCCGCCGTAGCAGACGCGGCCTTCCAAATCGTCCTCATTCACCGGGAATGCGCAGGCATCCCATTTGTCCATTGGCATCCACCTGACAGACTGTTTCACCCACTGGTTCAGGCGAAGCTGCCGGAATGCGTTCTCTTCGCCGGGATTCTGCTTTGCCGACTCACACGCGGCCTTGACCTTGTCGATGCCGACCGTGATGCCGAGGCTCGGATTGGCTTTCTTCCAGACCTTCGGGTCCGTCCAGTCCTCGGATTCATCGGCACCGAAGATAACCGGGTAGAAAGTCGGATCATGCTTGCGCCCGTTCATGATGTCAAGCGCCTTCTGGTGCTGCTCATAGCAGATCGAGTTCGTGTCGTTTCCGGCGGTCGTGATCAGGAAGAACAGCGGCTGCATCCGAGCATCGCCGCTTCCTTTTGTCATGACGTCAAACAGCTTCCGGTTCGGCTGCGTGTGCAGCTCGTCAAAGATCACGCCATGCGTATTGAATCCGTGCTTGTTTGCGACGTCGGCGGAGAGCACCTGGTAGAAGCTGTGCGTCGGAAGGTATTCGAGCCGCTTCTGCGATTCGAGAATCTTCACGCGCTTACTGAGTGCCGGGCAGAAGCGCACCATATCGACCGCCACGTCAAAGACGATCTTTGCCTGATTCCGGTCAGCAGCACAGCCGTAGACTTCAGCGCGTTCCTCACCATCGCCGCAGGTGAGCAGCAGCGCGATTGCCGCGGCAAGCTCACTCTTGCCTTGTTTCTTTGGGATCTCCACGTAGGCGGTGTTGAATTGCCGGTAGCCGTTCTCCTTGATCACGCCGAACAGATCGCGCACGATCTGCTCCTGCCAGTCGATCAGCTCGAACGGCTTTCCCGCCCATGTGCCTTTGGTGTGGCAGAGCTGCTCGATAAAGAGGCAGGCGTAATCAGCAAGATTCTGATCATAATGGGAGGTTTTCTCCATAAAGCGCGTGACCTTGTATTTCTTCAGCTTTCGCATTGCCATGGAGCATTCCTCCTTCCTAATGGCATAAAAATAACCGCATCGCTGCGGTTTCTATCGGTACGAGAGCGAGAGCCCGTCAAGGCTCTGCTTTCGGAATATTCAAATTCAGGTGTTGCTTAGTTGTACTGCTTCATGAGCACCGCGTAGGCGAGCTGGCTGGCTTCGTCCTCGGGCTCGATGTCCCATCCGCGATCGTAGTTGAGTGTTACCTTGCCGTCGACGCGAAGCTCCATCTTGGAAATGCGTCCGCCATCGATTCCGTAGTCCTCGGAAGGTTCCGGGTAATGCTTCACCCAATATTTAACGACCGTTCCTTCGATGAGCAGTGATCCTTTTTCCCACATTGTCTTGTCCTCCGTTTGCTCTGGTTTTCCCTTTCGGTGTGTACATATATCACTCTGATCAGCTTTGATAGCAAGTCATTTCGAGGAATATATGTGACAATTTTTCGGGTTAATCCGGGAGGCCGGATTGTGTAGTTTACAACTGGAATTCGATGCCGTTTTTGCGTTCCGGCTCTTTCGAACCGAAGCGGTGGTCGTCGGCTCTCGTGACTGTCTTGAGCCCGGTCATCTTGCAGCCGAGGCTTGTCAGTCCGTAGATGCCGTCCATCAGGCCGGTGCTCTCATCGGTTACCACAATCGCGGTGATTCCGGCTTTGCGGAGCGTGTCAACGAAGTCGCTGAGCTCGTAATCCCAAGGGAGATCGTCGACCTCGAATGCGTCCGCGCCGTTCCGAAGGCTCCGGTCGTATTCGCAGAGCGCCTTGTTCTGTCCGGCGGTGAAGGGGTAAGGGAACTCCTTCTTTTCGCGTTCGTCAAAGGCTTTCACGCCGTCCCAGTCGTCGGCTTCCTTCATGGCTTCGCGGTCCTTTTCGCGGATGGCCTGTGCCTCGTTGTAGGCGATTGCGGTGTCTCTCATCTGCTCGAAGTAGGTGTTCTTTTTCATCGTGTGTTCCTCCTGATTTTCGCTTGTTTGCTTGGTTTTCTGTGCCTTTCGGCATGTGTATATATCACTCTGTTCGGCACATATAGCAAGTCAATTTGGCCAGATAAATTGATAAATATCTGTGTCCAGAATCAGGATTCTTTCGTTTCACCGGTCATGATGAAATGCACATATTCTTTCCTGTGTTTTTCGATGAAAAGCACCAGCTCGTAGTAGTTCCGGTCAAAGGCCAGCCGCTGCACGTAGGGCAGGTCGAACATATTGCAAAGGCCGGTGTCGCGGATCGAGAGGATCTGCTCCTTGATTTTCTCATCCATGTCAGTCCACCACCTTCCGCACAATGTCTTCGCCGTAGATGACGTTCAGTCCGCTGCCGTTGTCCCAGTGGACCAGCATGCTTCCGGTGTCGTCGATGCCGTAGACCGTGCCGCGGGTTCCGGCAGGAGGAGCCTGAATGTCGTCCATCTGGACCAGCTCCACGCGGGTACCGTTCGGATATTGTTTGTGCAGCTGTTCGAGCTGTTCCGGTCTGATCATCCTCATCCCTGCACCTCCTCGGTAGCTTCCTCAGTGGTTTCCTTCTTGGGTGCGCCGTTCTTCCAGCTGGAGTTGCCCTCGAGGTTCCGGAGCAGGATCTTGCGTTCCTGCTTGTATTCCGCGCCGATGAATCCGAGGCGGAGGAGGAAGCAGCGGAATGCGTATTTCTCGTTGGCGACCGGCGTCTCGGTGCTACTTGCTCTTTTCAGTTCCTTGGAGAGCTTGCAGAGCTGGGCGATGAACATCGTGTAGGCTCTGGTTTCGTCCGGTGTCGGCAGTTCCGGGAACCATGGGAATGCGATGCGGTCTTCCTTGATTTCGAACCGCAGGTCGTCAATCCCGAGTGCCTTCTTGATCAGGCTGCCTTTGGCTTCGAGAATGTTGGTCAGCGTTCCGACCGCGACCTTGTCGAGCGGAATCTCGACCGTCAGGCCAGTTTCCTCGGCCTCTGGCGCGGTTTCGTCTGCCTCTGCGGGTTCTTCCTTGGCTTCCGATTCCGCTGTTTCCTGTGACTCCGGTTCGAATCCCGCGTCTGCGATGGCTTCGAGAACCGTCTCGACTTCCTCGCTGTCCGCCATGTCGTCGAACTCGAGTGCACCGTCCTTGGTGACGGTGAAGTAGTCGATCTGGTAATTGCAGGTCGGCATCTTCATGTACTCGGCCTTCGCGCCGGTAGTATCGGCGATAACCCTGACCAGTTCCTTCCTTTGTGCTCCTGTTACGTTGTAGTTGATTCGCATGTGTTTTACCTCCGTTTAATGTGGTTTTCTGCCGTAGGTCCTGTGCCTTTCGGCATGTCTATACATCACTCTGAACGGCTGTAATAGCAAGCGAATAAGCGATATTTCTCAGGTAGAAATTCTTCCGATTATGCGGGCTTAAAACTGTGCTTAGTACACAAAGGAATCATTTGCCGTCGGGCAGCTCGACCTCCTTAACAAGGTCGGAATAGAGGAGCTTTTTGCCGTCGCGTATGACATACACATTTTCGGAATCGCCGGTATCCTCGACGTAGCGCCGGAGGATGACGGAGGCGTATTTCGGATCAAGCTCACACATGTAGCAGGTGCGGTTCAGCTGCTCACAGGCCATAAGTGTCGAGCCAGAGCCGCCGAAGGTGTCGATGATGATGGCGTTCTCCTGCGTTGAGTTCTGGATCGGATAGCCGAGCAGATCCAGTGGCTTGCTGGTCGGATGGTCATTGTTGCGCTTTGGCTTGTCGAAATTCCATATGGTAGTTTCGGCGCGTCCGGCGTACCATGGGTGCTTGCCGTTCTGGAGGAATCCGTAGAGCACGGGCTCGTGCTGCCACTGGTAGTCCGAGCGACCGAGCACGAGGCTGTTCTTTACCCAGATACACACACCGGCAAGGTGAAAGCCTGCGTCGACGAACGCCCGGCGGAATGTCAGGCCCTCGGTGTCGGCGTGGAAGCAGTAGGCCGCGCCGCCTTTTTCGAGGTGATCGGCCATGTTCTTGAATGCCGCGAGCAGGAAATTGTAGAATTCCTCGCCCTTGAGACTGTCGTTCTGGATGGTGAGTCCGTCGGATGCTTTGAAGGAGACGCCATAAGGCGGGTCCGTCAGTACGAGGTTGGCGCGTTTGCCGTCCATGAGTGTATCTACATCTTTCGGATTTGTGGCATCGCCGCACAGCAGCCTGTGCCTGCCGACTGTCCAGAGATCTCCGGTCTCCACGAAGGAGGCCTTCTCCAGTGCAGCGGTCAGATCGAAGTCGTCATCCTCGACGTCCTTATCGGATTCTCCGTTCAGCAGCTTCTCCAGCTCCTTGTCGTCAAAGCCGAGCAGAGACAGATCAAATGCGTTCTCCTGAAGATCCGCCAGTTCGACGGACAGCATTTCTTCGTCCCATCCGGCGTTGAGCGCCAGCTGATTGTCAGCGAGGATGTAGGCGCGTTTCTGCGCGTCGGTCAGATCCTCGGCGAATACACAGGGAACGGTTTTGTAGCCTTCCTCGCGGGCGGCAGCGATTCTGCCGTGGCCGACGAGGATGTTGTAGTTGTTATCAATCACAGCAGGAGAAACGAATCCGAACTCCCGGAGGGAGGAGCGTAGCTGTGCAATCTGTTCTTTACTATGTGTCCGGGCATTCCGGGCGTAAGGCACCAGCTTGTCGATTGGCACCTGTTCAAGTCTTTGCGTGTTCATTTACATTCCCTTTCTCGCTCTCAGCAGGCGTTCCATCACGTCGTCCTGCGGATTCGTGCCGCCGTACTCTGCGGAGCAGTTTTCTTTCACGATCTGGAAGATCTCGTCCCACAGGCGGTTTGCCTGATTCATGTAGTTGATTCCGATGTTGATGAACGGCGACGGGATAGGCTTCCCGGTTGTCGGATGCTTGGAGAGGTATCCGAGCTTGGTCGTCATTTCTTCGCACTGAATCCATCTCGCCGAGCACATCGCGTAGCGCTCCAGCAGCTGAGGCGACACGGCCTTGGCTACGCCGAGCTTGTCAAGCCATTCCCAGGTCTCGCGGTAGATGTCGGCGGCCTCCAGAGTGGAGCCGTCATGCTGCCGGGCCGATAAGAACTCGTGCGGCTCCGGCATGTCCTCGCCCTCGGTGTCCGGGATGTCGAGCACCTCGAGCTTTCGTCCGCCCGGATTCCCGTTCTCGTACTTCTCCTTGACGGCGGTTTTCTTCCGGCCAGCGCCGGGACGTCTGCCGCCGCGACCGCCAGTGTTATTCGATTTTGTGGGCATTTCGTCACCGCCTTTCTCGCATGTACGCGCGTAATAGATAAGGAGCCGGGTTATTACCCGTTTGATTTCGCTTTTTTCGCACAGAAGACCCCGCGCCGTTTTCCGCAGCGCCGCCTCGTAGAGATTTTGACCGCCCCTACCGGTCGCCGCGTTTCTTGTGGATTTTCTCGTGGCAGGAGCGGCACAGGCTCATGAGGTTCGACTCATCGTTCGTGCCGCCTTCCGACAAGGGAACGATGTGGTGGACTTCCTCGACCGCAACGTAGCGGCCTTGCTTCAAGCACATCTCGCAGAGCGGATGCTTGTGGACGTAGCGTGTGCGGATGCGCTGCCAAGAGCGTCCGTATCGTTTGCCGGTCGAGTAGCCGCGCGTGAACTTCTCGTAGTGCTTCTCCATCAAAGCCTTGTGCTTCGGGCAGTACTGTTCACCGTCCTCGCACAGGTTCGGGCAGCCCTGGTAGCGGCAGGGCCGCTTCGGTTTCATTGGCATAGCTTGCCGCCTCCCTTCGGGCATTAGAAAAGCCCTGCGGGCGTGGTGCTCGCAAGGCTTGTGTTCAGCCGTCCATGCGGCTGTTCTTTATTCTGTTTCGCTGATTATATACTAACATAAATGCAGAGTGGGCATGTTAGGACAAAGCAGGACATTTCGGGCGCATTTCATATAATGATTGGATTTTCCGGCACTCGCACATGCTGCAGAGCGTTGCCGTGCCATCTGCGGATTGTCCTCGCGTCAGCGTTCAGCTCGCATCCTATCTGCTCCCACGTCATGTTATGAATGTAACGGTACTTCAGAACCATCCGCTCATCCATGTCCTCGACAGTTCCAATAACATCACGGATCTGTTCCTTCAGTGAAGACAGCATTTCGAGTTCCTTGGATATCTTATTCTCAAGCTCCCACAGCTTTTCCAGTGACTTCATGAATGGCGCATCCGTATTGCGAGTTCCCTGAACACGCTCACGGTCATAACGAATAGATGAAACACTGCCCGCCATCTCGCGCAGATACTTTGCTTCTTCAATGTCGGAGGCGATTCTCTGGTCAAGCCTGTAGGACTGCCGTAAATATTCCTTCGCGTTCATTTATTCTTCACCTCCTCACGAAGACGGTCGATAAGGTAGTCGCCGTCGACCGATGTTAAGCACTGATACCACTGCGAATGGAAGAACCGCTCAAGAGCCAGCGCGTCCTGCATTGCTGACTTGCTGCGCGGATTTTTCTTGAGTTTCCGGAGTGCCGCCAAATAATCTCTCGAGGCAGATTTGATAATAGCTATGGCCAGGTTCTCATACGGATCTCCCATCACACCACCGCCTTTACGGCATCGATCAGTGCGGACTGGGTATCGTTCTTTTCAGAAAGAGCTTTTAATATCTGCCCGTCAATCGTGCCTTTTGTAACGATGTGCTGAATCACCACCGTATCCGCCTGCTGCCCCTGCCGCCAGAGTCTTGCGTTTGTCTGCTGATAAAGCTCCAACGACCATGTCAGTCCGAACCATACAATCGTGCTGCCGCCGTCCTGAAGATTCAGGCCATGACCGGCGCTTGCCGGATGGATCAGACCGACTGGTATTTCCTTTCGGTTCCACCTGCGAATGCTGTCGTCAGAATCAAGCTTTTCAAACGGGATCTTTCGCTCATGCAGCCGTTCCGCGATTCTCTCGAAATCATGCCGGAACCAGTACGCCACCAGCAGCGGTTTGCCGTTTGCCGCTTCGATAATGTCCTCCAGTACGTCGAGCTTCCTGTCATGGATGCGGGTAATCTTTCCGTCATCGGAATAGACCGCACCATTTGCCATCTGGCAGAGCTTCCCGGAAAGCGATGCGGCGTTTGCGGCTGTAATCTCTTCACCGTCCAGCTGCAGCACCAGTTCCTTCTTCATCTTTTCGTATCTCGCCGTTTCGGCATCCGACATCACGGCTTCTGCCTGCGTGATTATCTTCTTCGGCATCTTCAGATGATCGGTACATTTCATGGAAATCGTGATGTCGGATATTTTCCGGTAAATCTCGTCCTCCGCTCGGGGAAGAAGCGCATAGGAATAAACAATCGGACCATTCATCCTGTCCGGCGTAAAGTAGGTGTCACGGTACTGCCCGATAAATCTGCCCAGCCGTTTTCCCATGTCGAGAACCTTGAACTCGGCGAATAAATCCATAAGACCGTTACTGCTCGGCGTGCCTGTCAGCCCGACGATTCGTTTTACCTTTGGCCTTGCCTTCATCAGCGACCTGAACCGCTTCGCTTTGTGGTTCTTGAAGGATGAAAGCTCATCAATCACGACCATATCCCAGCTCCACGGCACTCCGCTCTCGTCAATCAGCCATGAAACATTCTCACGGTTAATGATCGTAATATCCGCTTCTGCTTTCAGCGCCGCCATCCTCTCAGCAGGCGTCCCGACCGCGACGGAATAGGTCAGTCCTTTCAGATGATCCCACTTTTCGATTTCCGCAGGCCATGTGTTCTTCGCAACCCGAAGCGGCGCGATTATAAGCACCTTCTGCACCTCGAACAGCTCATACATCAGTTCATAAATAGCCGTCAGCGTGATTACGCTCTTGCCCATGCCCATGTCAAGCAGAATGGCGGAGATGGGATTCTTCACGATAAAATCGGCGGCATATTTCTGATAATCATGTGGAGAGTATTTCATCAATAACACCTCCGATCTGCTCTGTGCTGTCGATAACGTAAACCCGATACCCAAGCCGCCGAAGCAGCTCATGCCTTGAAACCTGCAGCGGTCTCGGCTTCTTGCCCGGCGCTTTTATCTCGGCAAAGGCCATCCTCCCATCAGGGAAAAGAACCAGCCTGTCCGGCATTCCGTCAAATCCGGGCGAGACGAACTTCGGCGCGATGCCGCCGCAGCTTTTCACCTCGGATACAAATTTTGCTTCTATGTATTTTTCCCTCACTGCAAACCTCCGTCATAAATCTGAGGGTGACGGTCGGTGAGGGTCTTCCCTTAAAACCCCTATATAGATAATTATTTTTTATCCCTTATAGGACTTTTATATAGAGAGGTACACCGACTGTCACCCTTAGCCATTATTCAAGAAAATCCTGTGCTTCCTTCAGCTTCAGGCCGTAGACAAAATGTCCTTTTTTCGTCTTCCTGCGCTGGAATCCGGCCTTCTCCAGATTGCCATAGAAGTCAGAAGTGCTTCTGGTAAACTCTCCCGTCTGCATGCAGACGCTGCGGTACTGCTGATACAGATCACCTGACTTCTCTGTGTATGACGGATCAACATCGCAGTGCTCCTCAATGAACTTTCCCAGCCAGTCATTGTCCTCGCGGTACTTCTCAACAGCGTCACGGACGGCCTTCGGCTCCGGAATTTTGAACCCCTTCCTGATTGCGATGCCCGCGCCCTCGATGATCCATTTCATGATGGCAGGCCCGGCGTTCTCAAAAAGGTAATCAGAGTAGTTCTTGATATCGCTCTTGCCGCTGATCTTGGCGTTAAACGGAATGACAATCAGCCTTCTCCACGTACCGTCGTCATTGGCGGACACCTTCGGCAGATAGTTGGTATACAGGACAAGCGTGTGCGAAGGATCAAAATGAAACGGGTCCTTGTACTTCTTTTCTGCTTCGATGGGATCAATGCTGCAGAGCTGCTTTACCATGCCGGTGTTGAGCCGCTGGCCCTCTTCAAGCTCCGATGCAATAATCAGACGCTTGCCTTTGAGTTCTGCCATTTCCGGTTTCACATTCCGCTTGCAGTTCATGGTCAGAGCCTCTGCTGATATTTTCCCAGAGTAATTTCCGAGAACTCTCGCGATGGTGTTCCAGAAGGTAGACTTGCCGTTCGCACCGCCGCCATAGGCGATGATCATCTGTTCTGCATAGACTCGTCCGACTGCTGCCATTCCGACAATCTGCTGCACATAGCTGATAAGCTCCTGATCCTTGCAGAAGAACAAGTCAAGATTCTCCAGCCAAAGCTTCATGCCCTTGTCACCCGGAGAGCAGGCAGTAATCTTCGTAATAAGATCATCCGGATCGTGCGGGTGGCTGCCGTTCAGGCCCTTGGTCAGGTCGTAGGTGGCATCCGGCGTGTTGAGAAGCTCCGGATCATAATCAAGCTCCGACACGTCCAGCGCGAGCATTGGCTTTGCCGCATTCTGAGCGTTTACGATGTAGCGGTAATTGCGGTATTTCATGACGAACTTCTTATAGGTATCCGCGCCGATCAGTGCGTACAGCAGGCTCAGCTTTTTCTCCGGCACCTGGTTCATGAGCTTCTTGCTCCTCGCCTTTACATCCGCTTCCGGGATTCCGATGGCGATAAGGTTCTCCTCCGCAATGCGGATAGCTTCCTCTGCATCCGTCAGCTGGTCATCCATGAAATTCTCGACAATGCCGAGTGACTTCTGCTTGTCCTCGTACCAGCGGTCGCCACCGAAAGCGATAAAGTCTGTGGCACTTGTGAACCGCAGCTTGTCTTCGCAATGTGACGCGATGACCTTGGCTTCGCCGATATCAGAATAGTCGTCTGGCTTCAGGAAGCTGCTGCCAAAAGAATCCTCATATTCATCAGGCGGCACATATCCTTCGCTGGTCTCGATCTTGCTTTTGAAGAATTTCAGTGCACTTCGCCAGATGGTGCGGAGTTCCTTGTCCGGCAGTGGCGGATCGCATTTCGCCGCGCGTTCCAGAAATGCTTCATGCGCCTTATCTGTATCGCCGAACCGCTTCAGGACGCGGCTTGCAAAGTGAGACATCGTATTGTTGCGGCTGCCCTCCGGGATAGAGCCTCCGGTGTACATTGGCGGAGCGATTGACGAGGTATCATCGTCAAAATCCGAAACCTCCAGAATTTCATCGATCTGACAGGTGCCTTCGTTCCAGATAACATCCTCCGGCCTTACATCGGAGCCGAAAAAGAAACGAGCTGCATTGAGCGCCTTTCTGTCCAGGAACGGATACTTGTTCTGGATAGCCGTTTTAACGCTGTTATACGTTTCAGCGTCGGTGTACTTTCTCACCGGGAACAGAATATGGAGTCTCGGCCTTGGAGACTTCCTGCCTTTCCATTTCATGTTGTTGCGGCTCGGCAAAATCACATGGTCTACATCTTTCAATTCCTCATGCAGCTTCTCCGCCGTCATCCATTCATCCGGATTCTCGGAATGGTCATTATCGCAGTCCTGCGGAATGCAAAATGACTCTTCAAAGTTCTCGACCAGCCGGTAATCATTCTTGTATTTGGCAAACACCTGATCAAACCTTGCCGCTTCGGCAATACCTACGGCATCTGTTATGACCTGCTTATGCGGATAAATGCAGTTATTCGCGTCCTCCCGGACATCTGCGGTGTATAAAATCACTTCCATATAGTTAATCCTCCCTGAACAGGACGTACTCCCGTCCCTGATATTCTTCTTTCAGCTTTCCTTTGATATATGGCTTCACATATGAAATGCGGCCATCTCTGTAATGGCGGTAATGACCTCGAACGCCCCATGCCGGACAATGCCACTCGGTAAAATTTCTGTGGCTGACCTGAACCTTAGAAATATCGCCTTTGAAGTGTGAGACACGGACCTTTCCCGGTTTCGTGAACGGGGCGGCAAGCGGCAGATTACTTTTGATGCCTTTTCTGTATTCCTTTCGCTCATTCAGCTCTATCGGTCTAAAGTGAAGCAGATACTGAATCGCAAAGAACGAAAGATAAACGCAGTCTTCATGCTCAGAGAGCTCTTTATCTCCGTGTGCCGCAAGATACTCCGGCATGACTGCTCTTGCGCCTTCCACCATGCCGCTGGCTCCAACCCATTCATAGGTTTCCATGAAAAACAACGCTCTTCTGCCGAGCGTCGTGAAGCAGATGCCTGCAAAGGCACGGGAAGAATAAACCTTTCTTCCGTTCAGCGCGGGTTCAGGAACCTTCTCCGGATCGATGCATTCCTCAAAAATCAGCTCACAATGGCCCTTGTCATCTCTGCACTCCAGCAAGAATTTCTCCAACGCCGGATTATCGAGAAGCCTCTGCCGCTCAGAATCCTTGAGCTGCAATCCCAGGTCTGCCAAAGATTGAAGTTGCGATTCTGTAACAGCAATCCAGTTTGTGCGGATTTTCTCGCCGCTTTCTGTCATGCCTGCACCTCCTCGCACTCTTCTGTGAAATAACGGATTGTCATCCGGCGCAGCTTGGCTCTGTCGATTTCCGTTTTCATGCCGGAGGATACCCGGCTGCCGAACACCCACAGCTCATCGCACTTCCCGAGGAAGATCAGATCCATAAAGAGCGCGAGCTCGCGTTCGCTGTCCTCCTTCATGTACTGCGGCAGCATCAGGTGCGGCGTGAGCGGGATTGTTCCCCTGTCTACTGCGAAGCGGCTGTACCTTCTCGCATCCTGAGTGTTCTTATCTGTATCGCCGGAATACGGCGAGCAAACATAAACGAGCGGACGGTACTGCTTCTTCTGATTTGTGTTAGCCATCGTCACTAACTCCTTTCGTGTATTTGTGAAGGGCTTTTCCATCCCTCCCGATGGCTATGTAGCCAAACCGGTCATTTTTCCGGTCGTGGTGGAGAAAAATTTCAGAACACGCAAAAAGACCTGCATCGCTTCCTATGAATTAAGGAAGAAATGCAGGTCTTAAAAATTTTTTTGGATTTGACCGGAAAATCCGGGCATTTGGCTACATAGCCGGTGAAAGGAGGACAGACAGCCATGCAGGAAACAAAAGAAATGAAATCACCGGCCGAAAAGCGTGAGCTGATCGATACGCTGATCGCCATCAGCGTTGTGTCAAGACGGCTGGCGAGAAAACTCGAAATGCAGATGTTAAAGGAGGACAAGCATGGGCAAAATGAGCGAGCTGTCGATGACGCTTGACGCGCTGATCGACGCAGGACAGAAGTTAACAGAATGCGGTGAAGAGCTGATTAAGACAGCAAATGAAATCAGAGCTGCCTTCTCAGAAACCGCACCAGTACCAGAACAGGCCGCTCCGGCACAGGCAGAAGCTGCCGCCACGCCGGAGAAAGAGCCTGAGAAAACCTATACCAAAGAGGAAGTGAGAAAGCTCCTTGCGGAGAAGTCAGTGGCAGGCTTCCGGGAACAGGCAAAAGCTCTGGTGAAGAAATACGGCGGAGGAAGTCTGACAGACGTTGATCCGGCAAAGTACCCCGACCTCGTAAAAGAAGCGGAGGCGCTGAAATGAGCAAGCATGCACTTCTCTCCGCGTCATCGTGCCACCGATGGCTACAGTGTCCGCCGAGCGCCAAGAGATGCGCCAGCGTTCCTGACCAGTCAAGCGAGTACGCAAGACAGGGAACCGCCGCGCATGAGCTCTGCCAGTACAAGGTTGAACACACTCTCGGGAGAAATGTCAGAGATCCGACTGAAGATCTTGATTATTCCGATGAGGAGATGGACAGGTGCTCCGACCAGTACTGCTCCTTCGTAATGGAGCAGGTTGAGGAAGCAAAGAAGCACTGCAGCGACCCGGCGGTATTTGTTGAGCAGCGACTGGATTTCTCTCGCTGGGTGCCGGAAGGCTTCGGAACCGGCGACTGTGTAATCGTCGCGGATGACCTGCTGCAGATTATCGATTATAAACATGGACTTGGCGTCATTGTGAATGCCGAGATGAATCCGCAGATGATGTGCTACGCGCTCGGAGCGGTTGAGATGTTTGACGGCATCTACGATATCGAAACCATCCGCATGACAATCTTCCAGCCGAGGCGGGACAATATCAGCACCTTCGAGATTTCCAAAGCAGATCTTCTCAAATGGGCAGACGAGATTCTCGCTCCCGCTGCAAAGCTTGCCTACAAGGGTGAGGGCGAATACAAGGCTGGCGACCACTGCCAGTTCTGCGCCGTAAAGGCTACCTGCCGGAAACGAGCAGAGTACAATCTGGAGCTCGCGAAGTACGACTTTCAAATGCCGCCAGACCTGTCAGATGAGGAGATTGACATGGTGCTTCTCAAGGCGGACGAGCTCGTATCCTGGGCGAACGACATCAAGGAATATGCCTTGCGGCAGGCGCTCTCCGGCACGGAATACCCTGACTTCAAAGTGGTCGCGGGACGCTCCGTCACGAAGTACACCGATGAGAACGCCGTAGCGGAGGCGGTATCGGAGCTTGGCTACGAACCATATGAGCGCAAGATTCTCGGCATCACGGCAATGAGATCGCTTCTTGGAAAGAAGCAGTTTGACGAGGTTCTCGGCGGACTTACATACAAGCCGCCGGGGAAACCGACCCTGGTACCAAAGTCGGACAAGCGTCCGGCGTTAGATACAGCAAAAACAGATTTTGAATAAGGAGGACAATATTATGTCAAAGTTTATAAATCCTACGAAGGTTATCACCGGTCCCGACACCCGCTGGAGTTACGCGAACGTCTGGGACGCGAAGAGCATCAACGGCGGAACGCCGAAGTTTTCCGTGAGCCTGATCATTCCGAAGAAGGACACCGTCACGGTGAACAAGATCAAGGCCGCGATCCAGGCGGCGTATGAGGAAGGTGAGAGCAAGCTGAAGGGCAATTCCAAGAGCGTGCCTCCGCTTGCGGCCATCAAGACGCCTATGCGTGACGGTGACGTGGAACGCCCGGACGATCCGGCTTATGCGAACAGCTATTTCATCAATGCCAACAGCACCACTGCTCCCGGCATTGTTGACGCTGACCGCCAGCCCATCCTTGAGAGAAGTGAAGTCTACTCTGGCGTGTACGGACGTGCGTCCATCAGCATGTATTCCTTCAATACAAATGGCAACAAGGGAATCGCCTGCGGTCTGAACAATCTCCAGAAGATCCGTGACGGTGAGCCGCTTGGCAGCAGAAGCCGCGCCGAAGACGACTTTGCGGCGGATGAGGAT